>NZ_JAOPXP010000153.1 GCF_025965085.1 Marmoricola sp. | reverse complement strand
ACTCAGGTCAGCAGGGTGGGGGTCCGGATCTACCTGTCGGTCGGCCCTGGCGGCGAACCGGCCTCCGACTTCAAGATCGCGTCGATGTCCGCCTCACGAAGCCCGGACGGGACGCCGCACCTGAGGGCAACCGTCGACAACGTCGGTCAGCGTGCACTCGACCTCAGCGCAAGGCTCAGGCTGTCCCAGGGCCCCGGTGGACTCTCAGCCGGCCCGTTCACCTCGGATCACGTCACCACGGTTCCGGCCGGCCAGACCGCGACGGTGAGCCTCGGCCTCAACGAGGCGCTCCCGCCCGGTCCCTGGCTGGCGAGGCTCACCGTGACCAGCGGCCGGGAAGAGCGTGACGCCCAGGCCACGGTCACCTTCCCGATCCACGCCGGCCAGGGCGACCCCGTACGCGCCCGGAGTGGGGTCTCAGGCTGGATCTGGCTGCTGGCGGGCGGCCTCCTGGTCGTGCTCGTGGGCCCACCGGCTGCCGCTCTCCGCGCGAGCAGAAGGACGCACCTGCGGCAGGGGACGCTCGAGGTCTAACCGACGTGGACGTGCGGTCGTCTGGCACGGTCCGGCTCGCAGCGGCGCAGCACCTCCCGCGTGGTCGGCGCGACCTCACCCTGGCCGAGGAGCATGAAGCGCATGAAGTTGCGCACCGGGCCGCCCTCGGTCCATTCGAAGTAGACGTGCGGGATGGCACCGGTCAGGTCGCGCACCTCGAGGAGCAGCGCCGCCAGTGCGTTGGGGACCGAGGACGACTCCAGCGTGAGCACGCGGTAGCGCCCGTGCTGGACCGTGCCGTGCACGTCCTCACGGGTCTCGAACTCCGACGGGTCGGTCACGGTCACCTCGACGAACACCAGGTCGGCGTCGGGCGGGAGGTCGTGGTCCCGGCGAGTCTGACGCTCCTTGTCGGCGTACTCCTCCAGGTCACGCTCGTCCGGCTCGTTGGCCACGAGCCGGATGGTGCGCCGGGCACAGTCGCGGACGAACCGCTGCGCGCTCTGGTCGAGGTGTACCTCGGTCACCCGCAGCTCGAAGGACCGCCCGAGCCTGGAGACGAGTGAGACCACGATGATCGCCGTGATGAAGCAGGTTCCGATCTTCACCCCGTCCGGTCGCTTGGTCACGTTGTCGAGGGTGGTGTAGACGAACACGGCGGTGATCAGACCGAACGCAACGGTGAGCCGGCGCTGCCCCGCGCGCCGGGCGGCCAGCGTCACCGCAACCGCCGCGCTGGTGATCAGTACGAGGACTCCGGTCGCGTAGGCACCCCCCTGCGCGTCCACGCTGGCGTGGAAGATCCAGGTGATCAGGAACGCGGAACCGGTCAGCACGAGCACGAGCGGCCTGACGGCGCCTGCCCACTCCGGGGCCATGCCATAGCGAGGCAGGTAGCGAGGCAGGAGGTTCAGGAGCCCGGCCATGGCGGAGGCGCCTGCGAACCAGAGGATCGTGATCGTCGAGACGTCGTAGACGGTGCCGAAGCCGCCGCCGAGGTGCTCATGGGCCAGATAGGCGAGGGCCCGACCGTTGGCGGGACCACCCGCCCTGAAGTCAGTCGCCGGGATGAGGAGCGTCGTGGCCAACGAGCTCGCGACCAGGAAGCCGCTCATCAGCACGGCGGCGCAGGTGAGCAGCCTCTTGGTGCCGCGGATCCGGCCTGTGGGGCGCTCCTCCGTGTCGGTCTCGTTACCGCGGACGTGTGGCATCACCGCAACGCCGGTCTCGAAGCCCGACAGGCCCAGCGCCAGCTGCGGAAAGATCAACACCGAGACCACGATCATCATCACCGGACTGCCATGGCTGGTCACCAGGGCCGACCCCCAGTCAGGCACCAGGTACGGGTGCTGCACCACCTGCCACAGCGAGACCGCGAGCACCACCACGTTCAGGGACAGGTAGGAGGCGACCAGTGCGACCGCGATCCCGATCGCCTCGCCGAACCCGCGCAGGAAGACTGCACCGAGCAGGGTCAGCAGGACGAGGGTGATCCACACCTCCTGGCCGTGCAGGAAGGTCGGGACGAGTGGGTTCTGCGTGACGTGAGCTGCGGCGTCCGCCGCCGAGAGGGTCATCGTGATGATGAAGTCCGTCGTGGCGAAACCCAGCAGCACGAGCACGAAGATCTTGCCGCCCCAGAAGGGCAGCAACCGCTCCAGCATGGCGATTGATCCCTGGCCGTACGGGCTCTCCTCGGCCACCCGTCGATAGACCGGCAGTGCGCCGAGCAGGGTGACGGCCACCAGCACGAGCGTCGCGATCGGCGACAGCAGGCCGGCCGCCAGGGCGGCGATTCCCGGCTGGTAGCCAAGCGTGGAGAAGTAGTCGACGCCCGTCAGGCACATCACCTGCCACCACGGCTTGCCCTCGTGGGGACCTTGTGCGGTTTCGCTCCCCGGCTGGTGCATCAGCCAGTGACGCAGGTGGCCCGGCACCGCGGCAGGAGGCGAGGACAGGGTGGTTGTCATCCCACCATGGAACCTCGCCACCGAGTCTTGGTGTGCACCTCCTAACGCGATCCTGACAGCACCTGCGGTGCGTGCCTGCACAGTGACAGGATCGTGTTAGCAGTCATGCTCTTTTGGCTCTGGGAGGCGTCTGATGGAACCGTGAGCACCACACAGACGAGCCATCCGGGTCCGCGGACAGCAACACTGCGGATCTTCCACCGGGTCACCCCCCGGCTCCGTGACGAGGAGGGCGTGCGCTTCGGGCTTGCCCACGCGTGGCTGGTCGTGGCTGCCCTGTTCGCGGCCGCGATCGGCGTGTCCCGGCCGGTGTCCTTCGCTCTCCTCGCGGCCACCGCCCTGGCGGGCGGCCACGCGCTCGCCGCCCACTGGCGGCTCGGCATCACGCTGGCGGCCTGGGCGATCTGGACCGGGTTCTTCGAGAACACCCTCGGCTTGCTGACCTTCTCAGTCCCAGACGTGGGCCGGCTCGTCCTGCTCGTCCTGCTGGCGGCCGTGCTCGAGCGAGGCCGATCGCGCCGCCCTGACGGACCCTGACCGTGAGCAGAGCTGGCCGGACCACCCTCGGCGGACGTCGACTCGTGTGGGGGTACCTGCTGGCCCTGGTGCTGCCCGTGCTGACCTCCCTCGTGCTCGCCCGCCTGCGCCACAGCCTCAACCTCAGCAGCGACGTCCTGCTGTTCCTCTTGATGACGGTCGTGGCCGCCCTTGTCGGTGGCGTGTGGCCCGGGCTCGTCTCTGCAGTCGCCGGCGCAACGTTCCTGAACTACTTCTTCACGCCGCCCCTCCACACGCTCACCGTCGATGAGCCGAACAACACGCTGTCCCTGGGCGTCTTCGTGCTCGTCGCGACCTTGGTCAGCTGGGTGGTCAACCTCGCGGCACGGCGTACGAACGAGGCAGCGAGCGCCGCGGCCGAGGCCAGGGCGCTGGCCGAGACCGACCGGACGCGTACGGCACTGCTCGCCGCGGTCGGTCACGACCTGCGTACGCCGCTGGCTGCGGCGAAGGCGGCCGTATCGACGCTGCGGAGCGTCGACCTCGACCTGGTCGCGGCGGACCGGGAGGAGCTGGTCGCCACCGCCGACGAGTCGCTCGACCGGCTCACCGGCCTCATCGAGAATCTCCTGGACATGAGTCGACTGCAGGCGGGGGCCATGGCGGTGACGCTGCGCCCGGTCGCCCTCGAGGAGGTCGTCGCCCGCGCGCTGGACGACCTCGGGCCGCCCTCCGCCGAGGTCGTCGTCGACCTCGCACCGGACGTACCGGACGTCGAGGCCGACCCCGGCCTCCTGGAGCGGGTGATGGTGAACCTCGTCGCCAACGCCCTCCGCTTCTCCCCCTCGGGGAGACCTCCCCTGTTGACCGCTGTCCGGCAAGGGACCCACGTGCTGGTCGGCGTCGTCGACCACGGGCCTGGCATCCCCGCCAACCAGCACGATCAGGTGTTCCTGCCCTTCCAGCGGCTCGGCGACACCGACAACACCACCGGAGTCGGCCTCGGCCTCGCCCTCTCGCGTGGTCTGACCGAGGCGATGCGCGGCACCCTCGAGCCAGGGACGACCCCGGGAGGGGGACTCACCATGCTCCTGCGCCTCCGCGCCCACACTGCTCCGGACGCCCAGCCGGAGCCCGGTCTGCGGGAGCGGGCCGCCGGAGAACTCCCGTGACCAGCGTGCTGGTCGTCGACGACGAGCGCCAGATCCTGCGCGCACTCGCGATCAACCTCCGCGCCCGCGGCTACGACATACGCACGGCGAGGTCTGGGGACCCGGCTACGAGAACGCGCAGGGCAGCCTGCCCCGGGAGAGGTGTCGACAGGAGAGGCGTCCCCCACACGCACAGGTGCCGGGCAGGGGCACGGAGTAGTGACACCGGCAGCCCCGTCGGATATTTTCGGAAGTGCGTTGTGGCCCCCGGACCGTGCGGGCGAGGCGATGTGGACGTGGCCCGGATCCCGACATGTCGGCTGACCCGTTCGTCCGGGAACAGGGGGCACCTGAGCATGATCCGCATGGCTGACGACGACACCGGATGGCCGGCCCGTGTGGTCGCACCCCTGCCCGTCGCTCGCGCGAGAAGGCGTTCCGGCGGTGCGGCATGACCCTCGTCGAAGCGCGCCTGTCGCCGGGGCCGGGGCCCGGTCGTCGGTTGAGGATCGCAATGCTGGCTCCTCCCTGGTTCAGCGTGCCCCCGCGGGGATACGGCGGAACCGAGGAAGTGCTCGCAGGCCTCGTCAACTCCTTGGTGGCACGTGGGCACCACGTGATCCTGATCGGATCGGGACCCCGACTCACCACGGCGCAGGAGTTCGTCGCCGTCTACGACGACCCTCCGTCTTCCCGGCTGGGTGATCCGATGCCCGAGGTCGTGCATGCGGCTGCAGCCGGGCGGATCCTGGCCGAACTCGACGTCGACATCGTGCACGACCACACGCTCGCCGGCCCGCTCACGGCCCGGGCGAGCAGGTCGGCAGTGGTCGTTACCGCACACGGCCCCCTGAGCCGCGATCACAGGCGGTACTTCCGCGAGCTCGGAGGGACCGTCAACCTGGTGGCGATCTCGGACTCACAGCGTCAGCTGGCACCTCAGCTGGCCTGGGCCGGCCGCGTCCACAATGGCGTGGACGTCGCCACGTTCCCGCTCGGGGACGGTGCGGGCGGCTACCTGCTGTTCATCGGCAGGTTCTCCCCCGACAAGGGCGCGCACCTGGCCATCGAGGCGGCACGGGCGGTGGGGCTGCCGCTGGTGCTGGCCGGGAAGCTCAACGAAGCACCGGAGCGCGCCTACTTCGACGCCGCGGTTCGGCCGCGTCTGGGCCCTGGCGTCACCTATGTCGGCGAGGCCGACGCAGCCGCCAAGCGCGAGCTCTACGCGGGTGCCGCGGCCCTGCTGTTCCCGGTGTGTTGGGAGGAGCCGTTCGGCATGGTGATGGTGGAGGCGATGGCGTGTGGAACCCCGGTGCTCGCACTGCGCAGAGGTAGCGTGCCGGAGGTGGTCGACCACGGCCACACCGGTCTGGTCGTCGACTTCCCCGCCCAGCTTCCCCCTGCGATCTGTCGCATCGACGAGATCGACCGCGCTGCCTGCCGGCGCCACGCCGAGCGCTGGTTCGACGTCTCGGTGATGGCGACCGGCTACGAGCGACTCTTCGGATCGGTCCTGCGACACAACCTCGACGCTCCGTCCGCGACGCGCCCCCTTCCACCCCGTCCCTCCATCAAGAGAGTGGGATCGGTGGACTCCCGGAGGGCCCCCTGAGGTCCGAGCGGAGCCGCACCACGCGACCTTCCTCGGTCGCGGCAGACCCGGCTCGAGGGTCTGGTCTTCGGTTCGAGCTAGATGACGTCGCCGTCAGCCGCGGCACCCCCCTCCATCTCGCGCTCGAGCTTGATCACGTGCAGGACCGCATTGATCAGTGCGAGATGGGTGAACGCCTGGGGAAAGTTCCCGAGGTGCTGGCCGCTGTGCGCGTCGATCTCCTCCGCGTAGAGCTCCAGGGGCCCCGCGAACGAGAGCAGCTTCGCGCACAGCTTGCGTGCCTTGTTGAACTCGCCGATCTCGCACAAGGCCGACACCATCCAGAACGAGCAGATCGTGAAGGTCCCTTCCTCGCCGGGGAACCCGTCGTCGGTCTCCTCGACCCGATATCGCAACACCAGGCCGTCCACGGTCAGCTCGTCGCGGATGGCGAGCACCGTTGCCCGGATGCGCGAGTCGTCCGGCGGCAGGAACCGCACCAGCGGTGCCAGCAGGAGCGACGCGTCCAGCGCGGTGCCGCCGTAGTACTGGGTGAGGACTCCTCGGTCGTCGACACCGTGGCTGAGGATGTCGTCCTTGATCTCCTGAGCCGCCAGCTCCCACTCGGCTGCCTTGCCGTGTTCCCCGCTCATCTTGGCCAGCCGCGCTCCGCGGTCGACCGCGACCCAACACATGATCTTCGACGACGTGAAGTGCCTGAGCTCGCCTCGCACCTCCCAGATCCCTGCGTCCGGCTCCCGCCAGTGCTTCAGCGCCTCACCCACCTGCTTGTCGAGGATCGGCCAGATCCGGTTGTCGAGGTGGTCGACGGTCTGGGAATGCAGGTACACCGAGTCCAGCAGTGCGCCCCAGACGTCGTGCTGCCTCTGGGCGTGGGCAGCGTTGCCGATCCTGACCGGACGGGA
The DNA here is from genome assembly GCF_025965085.1 of Marmoricola sp. Taxonomy (GTDB): domain Bacteria; phylum Actinomycetota; class Actinomycetes; order Propionibacteriales; family Nocardioidaceae; genus Marmoricola. Next base: position 12,166 of record NZ_JAOPXP010000153.1, on the reverse strand, counting down.
GTCGGCGTAGCCCGGGAGGTGCTCGAGGATGGACTCGGTGAGGTCGCGCTCACCGCCGATTCCGTACATGATCTGCAGGTTGTCGTCGCGCTCGGCGATTTCGGCGATGAACGAGAAGAAGTCGACGGCCTCCCAGTCGAAGCCGAGGGAGTACATCCCCCAGAGCGCGAAGGTCGCGTCGCGGATCCAGGTGAAGCGGTAGTCGTAGTTGCGGCCTCCTCCGGGCGTCTCCGGCAGCGAGGTCGTGCCGGCGGCCGTGACCGCTCCGGTCGGTGCGTAGGTCAACCCGCGAAGAGTGAGGGCGCTGCGCTGCAGGTAGGAGCTCCAGGGGTGGTCGGGAAACCTCCCGCGAGCGAGCCAGTGCTGCCAGTGGTGCGCGGTCCACACCAGTTTCTCGTAGGCGTCGGCGAACGTCATGGGGGCCTTCGCACCGCCCCACGAGAGTGCCACGAACCGGGTGTCCCCCGCCTTGAGCAGGGTGCGGGCGTTGGCCTGCCCGCCCTCGAACCCGAGCAGCATGTCGGTGGTCAGGGTGAGGGTGACATTCGAGTCCCGGGCGGTGGCCCGAGCCTGGTGGTAGCTGTCGCCGGTGTACTCCCAGCGCACCGGGGCGCTGCCGTACTCGAGCACCGGTTCGCAGTCCACGATGGTCTGCACCTCGCCCGACACGCAGCGGACGGTGCGCAGCAGCACGTGCTCGGCCTCGTAGTCGTTCGGGGTACGCCGATAGGTCTCTGATCGGTCGTCATGGTGGTGCCAGGGGCCGATCAGGAGCGCGTCCCGCACCATCATCCAGCCGGTGGACGTGCCCCAGCTGGTCTCGAGGATCATCGTGCCGGGCAGGTACCGGCGATCGGCCGGAACCCTGACGTCCAACGGCGCCACGCGGAACGTGCCGGCGCGCTTGCCCAGCAGGGAGCCGAAGACGCTCGGCGCATCGAAGCGCGGCACGCACATCCAGTCCACCGAGCCGGCAGGCGCCATGAGCAGGGAGACCTCCCCGTCGCTGAGGAACCCGTAGTCCCCGATCGGCACCGACCGGGACTGTTCGATGGGTCTGGCGAGCTGGGCCGCCTTCCCGTTCTTCTTCACCATTCTGCGAGCATGGCCGTGCCCGGCTGCCCCGACAAGGCACCAGCGACTCCCTCTCACCTGAGCTTCACCTGACCGCTGCCGCGCGAGGATCGGAGCCCAGGGCTGCACAAGGTCGTGACTAGGGCCCGAACCCGCGCACGTTCGCCCCGAGCCAGCGCAGGGCCTCGGGCAGGAGGTTGATCCACACCGACTCACGGTGCCCTGCGTTCTGCAGCACGACCGCGTGAACCGCCAGGGGCCGGTGGGTTGCGCGCAGGAAGGCGGCGCTGGAGGTGTACGAGAGCGCGTCACTGTGGGACGTCTCCACCCACAGCGCCACCGGCGGCGGCCTCGCCTTGACGACCTCGGGAAGGTCGTAGCGCCTGACGAGCGGGCTGGACGGCGGGTAAGGGTTGTAGAACGGTCCGAACTGCGGCTTGAAGTACCCCCCGAGAACGATGCCTGCGCCGTACTGCGCCGGGTGCAGGATCGTCGACATCGCGGCGACCCAGCCCCCGGCGGAGTAGCCGATGGTCGCCCACGAGTTGCGGTTCGACTCCACCCGGAAGGTCCGCGCCACCCAGCCGGGCACGTCACGGGTCAACCACGTCTCCACCTGCGGCAACCCGGGGGCGCCGTTCACGCCCTCGGTGTCGGCGCCGGTCGGGATCTCGATCTGGGGGATCACGACCAGCGTGGGACGTAGCGCGCGTGCCTGGACCTGCTGCCGGATGACGTCCCCGATATGGAAGATCTTCACCCAGGTGAGAGGTCCGCTCGGATAACCGTGGTAGGCCTCCAGCACCGGATAGCGCTTCCTGTGTGCCGCCGCGGAGGTGTACCCCTGTGGCAGTTGCACCACGACCGTGCCCGACAGGCCACTGAGGGGACCCGTCACCTTGAACTGGGCCATCCCGCTCGCGCTGACCGGGACCGTGAGGGCGGGCACCGTGCGCGAGGCATGCGCTGCCTGGCCGCTCGCCGGGGTGCGCAGCGCCTTCGAGGCGGCGCCTCCCCGGTCAAGGCCGGTCTGGGCGACATGCCCGCTCAGGGCACCCTGCAGGTCTGTCCAGTCCGCGAAGAAGAGGTACGCCGCATTCAGCTGCGTCACCGCGGACAGCAGCACCAGCAGGTTGACCATCAGCAGCGCTCCGACCCGGCCCGCGACATGCCACGGCGTCCTCGGCGTGAGCCGCGGCCACGCGACGACGACGAGGACGAACGCGGCGGCCGTCACCAGCAGCACTGCGTTGAGGAACAACGGCCCCGTCAACGACATGGGGACCCCCTCGACGCTGGCCCGCGGGCACTGGCTGGTAGCCGGTCATGAGCAGTTCATCGAGCCAACAGCGGGCCTGTCCAGAGCATAGGACGGATTCGTTGGACACCCGGCGGCGATGGCCACCCCGACCCACCCCTCGTGGCGATGACGGGTGAGAGGGCCGCGGAGACGTCACAGCGGCTCCGGATCGTCCTCTGGTTCGGGATCGGGAAGCGGCGGCGGAGCCTTGGGGCTGCCCTCGGGGTGACGCACACCGAGACGAACGGTGGCGTCCCTACGACTGTGCTCGAGCGCTGCTGGTGTCATGTCCTGCCGATACCCCGATCCACGGTCACCACGCCCAGCACCAAGGGGCAAGGGGCGAGCCGGGACGCGGTCGACTAACCGGCTGGCTCCGCATCGACGCACACGGGTCTGACACGGAGCAGCAGCACGGCGAGGTCGTCGGCGAGCTCGGGCCCGTGGAAGCGGCGAGGGGCATCGACGAGCTCGGCAGCGATCTCCGGCAGGGACCTGTCGTGCAGGCGTTGAAGGATGGCGGCCACGCGCTCGGCGCCGAACAGGTCCTTGCCCTGTCTGGCCTCGACGAGACCATCTGTGAAGAGGCAGAGCAGGTCGCCTGGTTCGAGTACGACCTGTGTGTCGTGCAGCTCGACCTCGTCCAGCAGTCCGAGTGCCGTACCGACCTGGCCGACGGGCTCGACGTGCCCGGTGTGGCGCGAGACCAGGGGAGGGTGGTGCCCAGCCAGGCTCAACGTGATCTCCACCCGACCCCGATCGGGGCGCACCAAGGCGTAGACCAGCGTGCAGTGACGCTCGAGGTCGGTGGCCGCCAACAGCCGGCCGTTGAGGTCGCGCAGGGTGCGGCTCGGCGGGTGTCGCGGATTCGCCAGTGCGCGCAGGGTGTACCGCGCCAGGGCCGTTACTGCGGCGGCCTCCGCGCCCTTGCCGCTGACGTCTCCCAGTACGACGCCCCAGGCATGCTCGTCGAGCGGGAAGATGTCGAAGAAGTCACCCCCGATCTCGTGCCCGTCCCCCGCCGGTTCGTACCGTCCGACCGTCGCCATGCCGGGAATCAGGGGCAGCTCTCCGGGCACCAGGCTCTGCTGCAGGGCGGCCGCGACCCGGGACCGCTCCGTCAGGAGCTGGGCCAGTGTCTCCTCCGCCCGGGTGCGTTCGGTGACATCGCGCAGGATCACCAGGTGGCCCGCGGCGCGTCCGCGCGGGTCCCGCAGGGGTTCGCGGCGTACCTCGTGGGTTCGCGCCGGGTCGGCACCGTCGCGCCAGATCTGCAGGTGCGCGGAGTCGAGGGGGAACGGGGTCACGAAGGCACCCGCGGGCTCATCCCTGGCCGAGGCGAGGGCGAGGAGGTCGGCCAGGGAGCGGCCCACCAGCTGGGGGCGCGACGTCTCGAGCAGCCGGGTGCCGGCGGGGTTCGCGTCGGTGACGCGGCCGAAGGCGTCGAGGACGAAGACGCCGTCGCTCATGTTCTCCACGATCACCCCCCGGGCCAACGGGGACAGCCGGACCAGGCGTTCCCGGAACAGTCCCCACACCAGCACGCCCCCGGTCACGGTGAACGCGAACGGGGTCAGGTCGATGCCGGCGAACCAGCCGACCTCGAAGTTGTGGAGCAGGTTGAACACCCATGGCAGGAGCGCGGCGGCCACCAGGACCAGCGCCATCCTGCGGTAGGTCCCGGACAGCCGCACCATGCTCACGACGAAGAGGCAGGTGGCAACCAGGATCATGAGGTTCGCGTAGGCGAGATGCATCCAGAACACCGGCCCGGTGCCCACCACCGGGAGCGCCTGGCCCGTGGCGTCGGGCGGATAGAAGCGCACCAGGTCATGGGTGGCGGGAACGAGGAGAACCGTCATCACTGCCACGGGTTCGACCGCCAGGGCGGCCAGGAACCACGGCGTGACGCGGGGGCGACGGTTGGTGTACTGGAGCACGAACACGAGCCAGGCGGGCGCCAGGATCGTGACGCCCAGGTACTTCAGGTCACCCCAGCGCGTCTTCGAGGCGACATCGCTCGCCGAGAGCTCGAAGGCGTACGCCAGGCCCCACCACGCGACAGCGGCCAGCAGCACTGCCAGAGCGACGCCGGCTCGGGACCCGCGTCGCCATCCGACGTACGCAGCCAGGCCCGCCAGGAGAAGTCCGGCAGTCGTCATCAGGGCGGCGAACCACGGCAGCATGACTGGAACCCTCCCTCAACGTGCCCGTTGGTCGGCCTATCCCGAGCCGCCCACACGGACGCGCTCACGCTACCGCTCAGCTCACGCAGCGGACGCAAGCGGGCGTAACGGTCGTGCCACGACAAAGCCGGATCTCACGGTCGACGACGCCGCAACTCCGCCGCGCCGACCACCAGAACCGCGACGGCCGCCCCGATGAACGTCTCGATCCCTCGGTCGAACAACAGGGACGCGGTCGGGCGCGGCGCCGCCAGCTGCCCCATGAGCAGGGCCATCGGAGTGATGCAGATCATCGCGAGGCCGTAGTTGCGCCCGACGAGCAGCTCCGTGGCGATCTGCAGCACGGCCACCACGAGCACGGTCGTCACGGCTCCCATGCCCAGGGCGAGCAGCGCGGCACTCGTCACCAGCCCCAGCATCGTCCCGAGGACTCGGTGCCCCGCCCTGAGGAGCTGCCCGGTGAACCCGCGCGCTGACAGGGGGGCGGCCGCGGCGACCATCGCCCAGTAGGGATGCCCGATGCCGAGCGCCGTCGCGATGCCTCCTGCCATCACCACAGCCAGCGCGAAGCGCAGCGGTTGCCACGACCACGGCGAGGCAAGGCGACTCGGCATCGTGCGTTGCCGCCTGTAGAAGCCGCCGGCGTTGCCGAGGGCCAGCGAGAGGACTGCACTCGAACCCGCAACCACTGCCATCACCGGGAGATCGGCGAACGTCACCGGGATGGTCATGACGGCGCCGAACGCGAACACCAGGAACATGGGTCCCGGGGGGTGCCAGTCCTGCGCGGTGGACAGCATGCTGCCCAGGGCAGCCACCAGTCCTGCCGCGAGCACCATGCTCCACGCGGGCGCGTGCAGGGCACTCACGACACCCCCGAGGACCACGACTGCGACCAGGGTCGCGCCCGCACTGGCCTGCATGGCCAGGCGCGACAGGTGCACGTGGTTGCGGCCGTAGATCGAGGTGAAGGCGCCGAAGACGGCGTACGTCGACCATTCGGGGTGCCCCAGGGCCAGCACCGTCAACAGTGGGACCAGAACGCTGAGCCCTGCTCGGAGCGCGACCCGGTGCGCGCCCGGCTGCGGCTGGATGTGAAGCAGCTGCTTCAGCATCCCCTCCCCGAGCATGTCCTTTCCATCCCCCCAGCCGTCGGCATCAGCTCAGGGTCCCATGGGTCAGGGCGGGCGGGCACGCGTCCCTCGTGGGGCGGTCACGCCGAGGCGGACCCGTCCTGCGGTCGGTACTGCGTCGTGACGACCTCGATGTCCGGGGGCAGTCCGTCCAGTACCGTCCCCTCCGCGGTGACCTCCAGGCTGACACGCCGCTCCCCCAGCCCCACGCCCTCGACCCGCAACGGTGTGTAGGCGGTCGGCAGCACGGGATCCACCCACAGCCGCCCACGCGAGAGCCATGGGTCGAACCGCAAGAGGGTCCGGACGAGGTAGACCGGCGCGGCGGACGCCCAGGCTTGCGGCGAGCACGAGGTGGGGTACGGCACCGGATCGGGGTACTCGTCACGGTCGAACCCGCAGAACAGCTCGGGCAGTCGACCGCCGACCGCCTGCGCCGCCTCGAGAAGCGCCTCGGCCACCTTCGTGGCCTCCTCCACGAAGCCATAGCGCATGAGCCCGGCGACCACCAGGGCGTTGTCGTGGGGCCAGACCGAGCCGTTGTGGTAGCTCACAGGGTCATAGGCCCCCATCTCACTGCTCAGCGTGCGCACTCCCCACCCGGTGAACATGCTGGGTGAGACCAGGATCTCCGCCACCGAGGCCGCCTTGTCCTCGTCCACAATCCCGCTCCACAGGCAGTGCCCCATGTTGGAGGCGCAGGAGTCCACGGGGCGCTTGTCGCGGTCGAGGGCCAGTGCGTACCACCCCCGTTCGGGGAGCCAGAACCGCTCGTTGAAGGCCCGCTTCAGGCTATCGGCCCGATCGAACCACTTGCGCGCAGTGCGGTCGTCACCCAGGTCCTCGGCGAGGAACGCGCGGGTTCGAAAGGCCTCGTAGGCGTACCCCTGGACCTCGCACAGCGCGATCGGCGGCTCGGCCGGGTGTCCGTCGGCGAAGGTGATCCCGTCCCAGGAGTCCTTCCATCCCTGGTTCCTCAACCCGCGGTCGGTAGCTCGCTGGTACTCGACGAACCCGTCCCCGTCCCGGTCGCCGTACTTCTCGATCCACTCGAGGGCCCGGTCGGCGTACGGCAACAGTTCCTTGATCTGCGCCGGTTCCGCTCCCCAGCGGGAGAGCTCGCCGAGCAGGACGACGAACAAGGGTGTCGCGTCGGCGGTGCCGTAGTAGGTGCTTCCTCCACCCAGGGAGAGTCCGGAGTCCACTCCCAGGCGGACCTCGTGCAGTATCCGGCCGGGCTCCTCCTCGGTGAGAGGGTTGACGTCGCGCCCCTGGTGGCGCGCCAAGGTCCGCAGGGTGCCCAGCGCCAGGCTGCGGTCGACGGGCATGGCCATGTAGGCGGTGAGCAGCGAGTCCCGGCCGAACAACGCCATGAACCATGGTGCTCCGGCCGCCACCGCGGCGACCGTGGGGTCGTCCGCGGCGAAGATGCGCAGGGCGCCGAGGTCCTTCTGGCTACGTCGCAGCACTGCCTCGAGACCGTCGTGGCCACTCGTGGCGATCGGGGTGCTCTCCTCCCAGCGCTGCAGACGTACGGCGGGCAGCGAGTCCGTGACAGGGCGGTCGAGCGGAAACGACGCTTCCACGTCCACGCCGTCGACCCTCGGCCGGGCCAGCAACGACGTCGACCACTCTCCGCGGGCAGGGATCACGACGTCGTACCTGATGGTCCCCACGCTCTGGTTCATGTCCGTTCCGCCGGTGATCTCGGCGCCGACCGCCTCGACCACAGTGCCCCGCCGGCTTCCACGCCAGTTGTGGTCCAGGTTCAGCCGCTCGCCGTTCGCCTGCACCTGCCAATGGCCCCGGGCAACGACCCGGCAGTCCTTGACCTCGAAGAGGTCTGCGAAATCCGCCTGCACCGCGAGGACCACCGTGCACGCGGAGGCCTCCGCGCCCGGGTTGCGGATCCTCAGGTCCTCACGGATGCCGTTGCCGACGCGACGCTCTCGCTCGATCAGGATGTTCGAGTCCGTCCTCCCCGATCGGCGCAGGAGGCGTCCCAGGAAGACGGCCCGGTAGGGGTCCGGGGTCATCACGGCCAGCGGCTCCGGCTGCTCGCCGTCCACGGTGAGGTCCCACCTCGACAGGATGCGCGTGTCCCGGAAGAAGACCCCCATGGGCCCCACTCCGGTCAGGTCACCGCTCGGGGTGCAGATGCAGAACGACGACCCCTCGACCAGGGTGACCGTCGCACCCCCCGTGCTGACGGGTTCGCTCTCGGGGGTCCAAGCGCTCATCCTCCAGCGTCTCCGCTCGGCACCCCGCAGACCATTGGCACTTCTACCGATAGCCCGCACCTCGAGCGCAGAGCCTTTGATACAGGCGTGTTCTGGGCATCTTGCCAATGGTCATCCAGGGCCTGGTCGGGTGTCCTAGAAACCACCCGCCACTGGTGGGCCGTCGCCCTACTGCTTCGAGGAGCCCCTTCATGCGCATCGGCCTCATTGCCCCGCCGTGGCTCCCCGTGCCCCCGCCCGCCTACGGAGGGACGGAGTCGGTGGTCGACCGGCTGGCTCGCGGTCTGGTCGAGGCGGGCCACGACGTCTTGCTGGCTGCAGCGGCGAACAGCTCGTGTCCGGTGCGTCGGGTCCCCGGCACCGACGCAGCCGCGGACGGCGCCCCGGTGATCGGTGACTCCGTCACCGAGGTGCGCCACGTCGTCACCAGCTACGCGGCGATGAGCGGGATGGACGTCATCCACGACCACACCCTGGCCGGGCCGCTGTTCGGCGGCGGGCTTCTCCGGACACCTGTGGTCACCACCAACCACGGCCCGTTCGACGCGACCCTGACTCCGATCTACCGCGGTATGCACGTTCCGGTGATCGCGGTCTCCCACGCCCAGGCATCCACGGCCGAGGACGTGCCTGTGGTCGGCGTGATCCATCACGGCATCGACGTGGCCGCGGTGCCGTTGGGCACCGGTCAGGGCGGCTACGCCAGCTTCCTGGGGCGGATGTGCCCCGAGAAGGGTCCCCGGGAGGCCGCACTGATCGCCCGGGAGGCGGGGGTCCCCTTGTTGATGGCTGCCAAGATCCGCGAACCGGCTGAACGCGACTACTTCGAGGCGGAGGTGAAGCCGCTGCTGTGCTGCGACGTCGAGTACGTCGGCGAGCTCGCCGAGAAGGACAAGCTGGAACTGCTCGGAGGGTCATTTGCCCTGCTCAACCCCATTCAGTGGGCCGAGCCGTTCGGCTTGGTCATGATCGAGGCGCTGGCCGCGGGCACCCCGGTGGTGGGCACGTCTGTCGGCGCGGCCCCCGAGATCATCGATGAGGGCATCACCGGCTACCTCGGGCGGAAGCCACCTGAGCTGGTGGCGCTGCTGCTGGATGCGGCGAACCTGGATCGAGCACCGTGCCGTGCCGCCGCCAGCCGCCGGTTCGACACCGCGCGCATGGTGGCCGAGCATCTCGCGGTGTACCAGGACCTCCTGACCTCGCCCGTCCCCTCACAGCGGGACGGAACCGGCCCAGGCACCAACGGCACCAGCAGGCAGAGAGCCGCGTAGCAGGCGTGAGTCCTTCTCTGGCGGGTCGGCCGGTGGCGTCTCGCTAGGGAGAGTGCGCGGACACTGGGGCCGGGCGCTGATCCGGGACGTAGCACCCCTGCCGCTCGCCTCGGACAGCGGCGAGCGTTCGGGTCGGGGCGTCCAGCTTCACCAGGATGTGCTCGACGTGAGCCGCGACCGTGCGCGGGGTGACGACCAGCGCTGTGGCGATCTCGCGGTTGGAGAGCCCGTCGATGACCAGGCCCAGGACCTCCATCTCACGTGGCGTGAGCCCATGACAGTGCGGTGGCTCGGAGATGACCAGCACCCCGGCCACTCCGGGTGCGTCATCCGTCTGCCCGACGATCGTCACGCGCACGTGTCCCGAAGGGGCGTGTGGACCACCGACTGGCCAGAGAAAGGAACGGTAGACGTCCCCCTCCGCCAGCACACGGTGTGCGGCGAGCAACAAAGGCGCATCGACTGAGACCCCGTGCTCGTTCATCCCGGGGATCGGCTGGGTGCGGCCATCCGTGCGCAGCACGATGCCCGTGCGGGCACCCCGAACCAGACGCAACGTTCCCTGCAGGAACCGCATGGAGTCCAGTCCGCTCCCCAGGATCGGTGTCACCCGGTGCAGCCGTCGTCGAGCGTCGCGAGTCGACGGCGCCTTGTCGGCCGAGAGCAGGAAGAGAAACCCGACCTGTCGGCCACCGGAGGCGAACAGGGACACGCCCAGTGCCTCCCGGTAGCCGGCGGGAAGCAGGCACTCCGCCCACGTCGGCAGCTCCTCGGCCGGGAACGCGAGGTCCGACGGGGTGAGGGGTGGTTGAACGCGGTTCGCGCCGGTCACTTCGATGTCGCGAGCCATGTTCACGCCCGACAGGCAGGACGCCGTCGTGCACCCTAGGTCGACACCGACGAGGGCTTCGCACGTGCTCGTCATCGGGTCTGCCTGGGCCAGCCACGCGCCGTCGTACCCCACCAGCTCCCGAACGGTCTCCAGGAACGCCTGAGCGCGCTCGGGTACCGCACGACACGAACTTGCGAACTCCCCCAGCTTGTCGTGCACCACCGTTTCCTGCACTCGGTCACTCCTACGGGCGGAGATGTCTGGGCTCACGGTTCCGAGGCCCACGAGGCGTCCGATACCCCCTTGGCTGCGCATCAAGCGCGAGCGAGGTCTCTACACAGTTCGTCACGACAGGGACGCTTCGCGCTCAGGCGCTCTGCCTCGTCTGGACCTTGTTGACGACGGCCCTGCAGGCGGGGCACGCGTCGGGGTCCTCGGACGTGAAGTTCATCCCCCAGAAGATCCGCCAGTCGACGGCGAACTCGCCACACGCACTGAGCCCACGGCCAGGTTCGCGCGCGTGCTTGACGCCGTAGGGACGTTCAACCGAACCGTCGTCAGCCACGCATCTCACCCAGTGCCGCGTCGAGACAAGCCACGTCCCCACCGGCTTGGGCCCCGGCAGACTTTCGCGCGTCTTCACTGAGTCCTCCTAAGTGTGGTCGCCGAACCACCCCCCATTGTCCGGAAGCCGAGGACGAGTCCTTCCGTGTCCGAGCACCCCGATACCCCGGATCGCGTCCCTGACGTATCGGTACCCCTACCGATTGCAGCGACCGGCTTTCTCGGCGTCTACTGGAGGCCACGGCCCATCCCGATGTCGCGTCGTCTGGAGGAACCATGGTGCTGGAGCTCGAGCTGCCGGGGACAGCCGCCGAGGAGCCAGGCCGTGGGCCACGGATCACTGAGATCCTCAGCACCACCGACCACAAGGTGATCGGCAAGCTCTACCTGACGACCTCGTTCGCCTGGTTCCTGGTCGCCGGCGTGATGGCGCTGCTGATCCGCTCCGAGCTGGCGTTCCCGGGCACCCAGGTCGTCAACGACGAGCTGTACAACCAGCTGTTCACGATGCACGGCACGATCATGCTGCTGCTGTTCGCGACGCCGCTGTTCTTCGGCTTCGGCAACGTGCTGATGCCGCTGCAGATCGGCTCCCCGGACGTCGCCTTCCCGCGGCTGAACATGCTGAGCTACTGGTTCTACCTCTTCGGCAGTCTGATCACCTTCTCCGGCTTCTTCACCGCGGAGGGAGCACCCGACTTCGGGTGGACGGCGTACGCGCCGCTGTCGAACGTGGTCCGGTCGCCGGGCGTCGGTGGCGACCTGTGGATCATGGGCCTGTGGCTCGCCGGTCTGGGCACGATCCTGGGTGCGGTCAACTTCATCACCACGATCATCTGCATGCGCGCGCCCGGCATGACGATGTTCCGGATGCCGATCTTCACCTGGAACACGCTGGTCACCAGCGTGCTGGTGCTCATCGCGTTCCCCATCCTGGCCGCGGCGCTGCTCTCGCTGGAGGCCGACCGCCAGTTCGGGGCCCATGAGTACGACGCCAACCACGGTGGCCCGATCCTGTGGCAACACCTGTTCTGGTTCTTCGGGCACCCGGAGGTCTACATCATCGCGTAGCCCTTCTTCGGCATCATCACCGAGATCCTGCCGGTCTTCAGCCGCAAGCCGATCTTCGGCTACGTCGGCCTCGTCGGCGCCACGCTCGCCATCGCAGTGCTCTCGGCCGCGGTGTGGGCGCACCACATGTTCGCGACGGGGGCCGTCGACCTGGCGTTCTTCTCGGGCATGACGTTCCTCATCGCCGTACCGACCGGGGTCAAGTTCTTCAACTGGATAGGCACGATGTGGGGCGGCTCGATCAGCTTCGACACCCCGATGCTGTGGTCCGTCGGCTTCCTGGTGACCTTCCTCTTCGGTGGCCTGACCGGCGTGATCCTGGCCTCACCGCCCCTGGACTTCCACCTCACCGACTCCTACTTCGTGGTGGCGCACTTCCACTACGTGGTCTTCGGCACGGTGGTGTTCGCGATGTTCGCGGGCTTCTACTTCTGGTGGCCCAAGATGACCGGCAAGATGCTCGACGAGCGCCTCGGGAAGATCCACTTCTGG
>NZ_JAOPXP010000148.1 GCF_025965085.1 Marmoricola sp. | reverse complement strand
CTCGGCGTGCGGCTCGACCCGGAGACGGTCATCGCCTTCCCCTCGGAGCGGGGGCGGTTGAAGCAGGCGCTGCTGAAGGTCGGGTGGCCGGCAGAGGACTTCGCCGGCTACGTCGACGGCGAGGCCCACGCGATCGCCCTCGACGAGTCCGAGTGGACGCTGCGGCCCTACCAGCGCGAGGCTGCCGACTCCTTCTGGCACGGCGGCTCCGGGGTCGTCGTCCTCCCCTGCGGCGCGGGCAAGACCCTCGTCGGCGCCGCTGCCATGGCGCAGGCGCAGGCGACCACGCTGATCCTGGTGACCAACACGGTCAGCGCCCGGCAGTGGAAGTCCGAGCTGGTCCGGCGGACCAGCCTCACGGAGGACGAGATCGGCGAGTACAGCGGTGCCAAGAAGGAGGTCAAGCCGGTCACGATCGCGACCTACCAGGTGCTGACCATGCGCCGGAAGGGCGTCTACCCCCATCTTGAGCTGCTCGACGCCAAGGACTGGGGCCTGATCGTGTACGACGAGGTCCACCTGCTCCCCGCCCCGATCTTCCGGATGACCGCCGACCTGCAGGCGCGGCGCCGCATCGGCCTGACCGCCACCCTCGTCCGAGAGGACGGCCGCGAGGGCGACGTCTTCAGCCTCATCGGCCCCAAGCGGTACGACGCCCCGTGGAAGGACATCGAGAGCCAGGGCTGGATCGCCCCCGCCGACTGCGTGGAGGTGCGCGTCACGCTGCCCGAGGGAGAGCGGATCGCCTACGCGACCGCCGAGCCCGAGGAGCGCTACCGGCTCGCCAGCTGCACCCACGCCAAGACCCTCATCGCCGAGCAGCTGGTCAAGCAGCACCAGGGCGAGCCCACGCTGGTGATCGGCCAGTACATCGAGCAGCTCGACGAGCTCGCCGAGCACCTCGGCGCCCCGGTCATCAAGGGCGAGACCAGCGTCAAGGAGCGCGAACGGCTCTACGACGGATTCCGCTCGGGGGAGATCGAGCTGCTGGTCGTCTCCAAGGTCGCGAACTTCTCCATCGACCTGCCCGAGGCGGCCGTGGCCATCCAGGTCAGCGGCTCGTTCGGCTCGCGGCAGGAGGAGGCCCAGCGCCTCGGACGGTTGCTGCGTCCCAAGGCCGACGGCAAGACGGCCCGGTTCTACACGATCGTCAGCCGCGACACGGTCGACGCCGACTTCGCCCAGAACCGGCAGCGCTTCCTCGCCGAGCAGGGCTACGCCTACCGGATCGTGGATGCGGCCGACCTGTGATTCCCACAGGCTCGTAGGCTCTCAGGGTGAGCAAGCCCGAAGTCCTCCTCCTCGAGAACATCCACCCGGCGGCCACCGACGTCTTCGAACGTCAAGGCTTCGTGGTCCACAGGCACTCCGGCTCCCTTGGTGAGGACGAGCTGATCGAGGCGCTCCAGGGCATCACGATGCTGGGCATCCGCTCCAACACCAAGGTCACCGAGAAGGTGCTCGCAAGCACCCCCGACCTGCTGGCCGTGGGTGCGTTCTGCATCGGCACCAACCAGATCGACCTCGCCGCCGCGGCCCAGCGAGGCATCGCCGCCTTCAACGCGCCGTACTCCAACACCCGCAGCGTGGTCGAGCTCGTCATCGGCGAGATCATCGCCCTGGCCCGGCGCCTGACGGAGAAGACCCAGCGGATGCACGACGGCATCTGGGACAAGTCCGCGGAGGGCAGCCACGAGGTTCGCGGGCGCACCCTCGGCATCGTCGGCTACGGCAACATCGGCACCCAGCTCTCCAACCTCGCCGAGGCCCTCGGGTTCCGCGTCATCTTCTTCGACAAGGCCGACCGGCTCGCCCACGGCAACGCCCGCCGCGTCGGCACCCTGGACGAGCTGCTGGCCGAGTCCGACGTGGTGACGCTGCACGTCGACGGCCGGCCCGGCAACGCCGGCTTCTTCGGCGCCGCCCAGTTCGCCAAGATGAAGCCGCGCTCGATGTTCATCAACGCCTCCCGCGGCATGGTCGTGGACGACGTCGCCCTGCGCGACCACATCCTGTCGGGCCACATCGCCGGCGCTGCCCTCGACGTCTTCCCGGTCGAGCCCAAGGCCCAGGGCGAGCCGTTCGAGTCGGCGCTGCGCGGACTCCCCAACGTGATCCTGACCCCGCACGTGGGTGGCTCGACCCAGGAGGCGCAGGAGGAGATCGGCTACTTCGTCTCCGGCAAGCTCACCAGGTTCCTGCACTCCGGCAGCACCGAGCTCTCCGTCAACCTGCCCGAGGTCGCCGCTCCCCACATGGAGGGTGGCTCGCGGATCGCCCTGCTGCACCACAACGTCCCCGGCGTACTCGCCTCGGTGAACCAGGTGCTCGCGGAGCAGCAGGCCAACGTCACGGCGCAGTACCTCTCCACCCGTGGCGAGCAGGGATACGTAGTCACCGACATCGCGACGCCGCTCTCGGACGACGCCCTCGACGGCCTGCGGGCTGCCGAGCCGACGATCTGGCTGCGCACCTACTGACGAAGCGCCTGCTGCCTGCTCAGCGACCGGCCTGCTGCGCCTCGATGAGGTTGCGGCGCAGCATCGGTGGCATCCGGTCGGTGGTCCCACCCGCGGTGGTCCCACGGCGGCCGCTGGGACGCGGCTGCGCCGGCAGCAGACGCGGGCAGACGCGGTCCGACCTCGTGCCGGCCTGTCGGGTCGGCACGATCCCGGTGCGCAGGTAGTCCGCCACCGCGTTGTCGACGCACGCGACCCCTGACAGCGAGCTCGAGTGCGTGGTGCCGCCGAGGCCCGCGACGAGGGAGGCGGAGGGGAACAGGTTGCGCACGGCGAGGGCGCCTGCGTACGGCGTCGCGGCGTCGGAGGTCTCGCTGATGAGCAGCATCTTCGCGCTCACCGCCTTGCCCGAGACGCTCAGCCGGATGCGCCGCGGAGCCTGCCAGCTCAGACAGGGGGCGTTGTACCAGGTGTTGCCCCACGTCAGGAACGGTGCACGGCGGTGGACCTTCCAGGAGTCGGAGCGGGTACGCGGGTAGCCCGGCCACGCCGCGTCGGTGCACTGCACGGCGTTGTAGACCGCGAAGCCGTTGTCGTCCCCCATCTGGGCGTCGCGGTAGCGGTTCAGGAGGGCGGCGCCGCGGCCCTTGCGGACCAGACCGGCGTAGTCGACCCCGAGCCCCTCCCAGTCGTAGACGTAGTAGCCGGCGTCGAGCATCGCGTCGGCCAGCTCGTCGGGCCCGAGCCGCCCACCCGCGGCCGGCTTGCGGTCGAGCTTTCCCAGGGTCCGCTGGTAGCCCTTCTCGATGGCCCGCCAGCGCCTGCCCAGGTGGAAGGCGGCGGGGTGCGCCGCGAGGTAGCGCCAGTACTTGTCCATGTTGCGCTCGAAGGCGCGGTCCTGGTCGAGGTTGGCGGTGTACCAGGCCCGCGACGGGTTCACCACGCCGTCAAGGACGAACCGGCCGACCCGCGTGGGATAGCGGCTCGCGTAGACCTGGCCCAGGTAGGTGCCGTAGGAGAAGCCGTAGTAGCTGATCGTCTCGACCCCCAGCGCCTGCCGGATGGACTCCATGTCCCGCACGCTGTCGAGGGTGGTCATGTGGGCCAGCAGGGCACGCTTGGCAGCCGTGTCGGCACAGGCCCGGGCGTACCGGCTGTTCTTCGTCAGCCAGTAGCTCTCGATCCACGGCTTGGTGGGCACATAGCTCGGCCGGTCGAAGCCGAAGTAGGTGCTGTCGCAGTGCAGGGAGGGTGCGCTGGCGCCGACGCCCCGCGGGTCGAAGCCGATCCAGTCGTACGACGCGCCCGCGTTGCCGGGGACGTAGTCACTCAGTGCGGGCAGCGTCAGCCCGGACCCGCCGGGGCCACCGGGGTTGACGAGCAGGACACCCTTGTAGGCCGCCGTGTGCGGCTTGCGGGTCAGGGCGATCCTGATCCTGGGGCCGGTCGGCCGCGCGTGGTCCAGCGGGACCTGAAGCGTGCCGCACTGCAGCCCGTAGTACGCCAGCTCCGGGTCCGAGCACGCGGTCCACGCGACGGCCGGGGCGGACGCCGCCGCGGCGGGCGGGGGGCCGGCCGTGGCGGTCGGCACGGCGAGTACGCCGACGCCCACCAGCACGGCCCTGACCATCGCAGACCAGCGCAGCAAGGTGTTCCCCTTCGCGGAGCGACCGGGGGAACTCCGCCAGCGCCCCCGCAGCATCCCCCTCCCACGCCCGGTGTGTCCAGCCCGTCAGTCGTCGACCGGGATCCCCAGGGCGCGGGAGAGGGCATCGTCGACGAGCATCCGCCAGGAGCGGACCCGGTCGACGTCCACCAGGCCCCGCGTCCAGGAGCTGCCGGCACGCGCCGCGGACCCGATCGCGAACCGGCGTACGCCCGCCCGCACGAGCCACGGCACGACGTCCGGGGCCAGGCCACCGCCGGCCGTCACCAGCGCGGCGATGCGAGGGTCGCGGCTGACGGTCGCGATCAGCTCGTCGGCGCCATGGGTCAGACCACGGGTGGAGCCCGCGGTGATCACCGACTCGAGGCCCGGGAGCCCCCTGACGTCGCGCCAGGCGCGGTCGGTCTCCAGTGCCTGGTCGAACCCGTGGAACATCCAGGGGGTGCCGCCCAGCTCGGCGCACATCTCGGCGCAGCCCTCCCGGTCGATCTCCAGGTTGCGGTCGACGAAGCCGTAGGCGAGCCCACGTGCACCCAGCTCGAGGAAGGTCTCGCCCAGCGTCACCAGGCGCCCGCCCCGCACCTTCGGCAGGGGGTCCTCCTGGCGGGTGCGCAGCACCACCCAGACCGGCAGGTCGGTCTCCCTCACGACCGCGGAGACGGCTGCCGGCTCGGGCGAGTAGTGCCCGTCCTCGGGGTCGATGGTCAGCAGGAGGCGGTCGGCTCCGCCGGTCGCGGCGGCCACCGCATCACGTGGGTGGAGCACGACGACGCCGAGCTGCACGCTCTCCGCGGGGTCCGCCATTTGGTCGCCAGTCACAATGGACATCGTGACATCCCACGACGTCGTCATGAGGGCACGTGCGCTGGTGTTGCACGACCTCGAGTCCACAGGTTGCGCCGATCCGGCAACGGTCTCCGCGCTGGAGTCGGCGCTGGCCGACCGCGGGTGGTGGCTGGAGCAGTGGGCCGAGGGCCGTGACTTCGTGGTGGGCCTGGTCGCGCAGGACGTGCAGGACGCCCTGCTGCAGACCAACGGCCGGTGGCCGCTGTGCCGCGTGTGCGACCACCTCGAGCCTCACTCGCTCTACATCCACCCGGACCTCGGCGGGCCCGACCCGACCTGGGTGTGCGAGCACGCGGGCATCTCCGTCGCCGCGGTGGGCGAGCTCTGAGCGGCTACCTGAGGTGCTCGGGGCGCAGCACCGGCACCCACAGGGTGTAGCGGTCGGCGCGGTAGACGCTGCGCGTGACCTCCACGACGTTCTCGCGGCAGAAGGCGCGGCGGGAGATGTGCAGCACCGGGGCGCCGGGCTCGAGCTCGAGCAGCTCGGCCTCCTCCTCGGTCGCGATCCCCGCCAGCACGGAGTCCTCGCCCCAGGTCGGCATCAGGTCGCGCATGGCGAACCAGAAGTAGAGGCTCGAGGGCAGTGCCTCGTCGAGGAAGTTGGGGAACAGGTCCAGCGAGAGGTAGACGTGCTGGATCGCCATCGGCACGCCGTCGGCCAGGCGGAGGCGCTGCCAGTGGGCGATGGCCGTGCCCTCCTCGACCTCCAGTGCACGGGCCACGCCGGGGCCGGCGCTCTCACGGCGGGCCAGCAGGGTCTTCGACTCGGGCTTCTTGCCACGCCGCTCCATCTCCTCGGTGTACGCCGAGAGCCGCATCTGCATGTCGATCAGCGGCTTGGTCACGAACGTGCCGCGGCCGGCGACCCGTTCCAGCAACCCCTGCGCCACGAGGGCGTCGATCGCGTGCCGCACGGTCATCCGGGCGACGCCGAACTGCTCGGCCAGGTCGCGTTCGGAAGGTGCGGGCGTGCCGGGCTCGGCGCTCACGATGACGGAGCGGACGTACTCCCGGACCAGCACGTGCTTGCGCCCGCGCCTGCCTCCGCCCCGCGGTGAGTGCTCGTCCACCGGTGAGTCCCTTCTTCGGTTCGTGACCAGAAACCTAGCGGCCCGCGGGGCTCCTGGGGACAGATGTGGTCAAGATTTCACGGGTGGTGACCGGCGCACCCCGGATCCGGGCCCGCCTCACTCGGTGCCGATGGCCCTGAGGACCTCGAGCCGGGCGGCCCGGCGCGCGGGGAACAGTGCGGCCACCAGCCCGATTGCGACCGACGCCAGCAGGTAGATGCCCAGACTGGGCCAGGGGATGCGGGTGACCTCGAGGCCCTCGTCGCGCAGGGAGGCCGTCAGCGCGATGCCGAAGACCAGGCCCATGCCGATGCCCATCAGGGCCCCCAGCACAGCGATCGCCACGGACTCCAGGCTCACCATGCGACGCATCTGCCGGCGGTCCACCCCGATGGCCCGCAGCAGCCCGATCTCCCGGGTGCGCTCGATGATGGAGAGGCCCAGCGTGTTGACCACACCGAGGACCGCGATGACCAGGGCCAGCCCCAGCAACGCGTAGATGATGAAGATCAGCCGGTCGATCGGCGCTCGTTGCTCGGCGGCGTACTCCGTCTGGTCCTTGACCGTGATGATGGGCAGCTTCGCGGTCGCCTTCTCCAGTGCCGCCTTGACGTCGCTGGCCCTGGCGCCCGGGTCGAGCTTGATCAGCAGGCTGGAGTCCTGGGGCGCGAAGCCGCCCCTGCGCAGGGCGTCCAGCGTGGTCAGGTAGCTCGCGAACTCCGCGTCGTGGATGCCCACGATGCGCAGCTTCGTCGGGCCCTCGGGGAACCGGAAGGTGAGCTCCTGCCCGATCCTGTAGCCCTGGTTGCTCGCCACCTTCTTGCTGACCAGCACGGTGTCGCCCCGGAAGTCACGCAGCGAGCCGGCGGTGAGGTCGAGGCGCAGCACATCGGTCAGCGCCCGCGGGTCCGCACCGGTGAGGAACGTGCGGTCACCCTTGAGCTTGACCCGGGCAGACCGGAAGCGGGTCACCGACCTCACGCCCGGCTGCCGCTCGGCGAGGGTTGCGACCTGGGGCGAGAAGCCCTCACCGATGGCGTTGCTGATCACGATGTCGCCGAGGAAGGCACGCTCGATGGTGCGGTCGACGCTCGCCTTGGCCGAGGACCCGGCGATCGACATCGTGGTGACGAGCGTGAGGCCGATCATCAGCGCGGAGGCGGTCGCCGCCGTACGCCTCGGGTTGCGCAGTGAGTTCTGCCCGGCCAGGACCCCGACGCTCCCGAAGAAGCGACGATAGGTGCCGGCGGCCAGCGACATGAACGGCCTGGACGTGGCGGGGCTGGCCGCGGCCATCCCGAGCATCGCGAGCAGGGCACCTGCTCCCACCCAGTAGCCCTGCTTCGGCACGTCGGCGAACAGGCCGACGGCGCCGGCACCGACGCCCGCCAGGGTCATCAGGCTGCCGATGAGCAGCCGACGCCGCAGGGATGACTCGGGCATCGCGACGTCGTCGCGCAGGGCGGCGACAGGTGGGATCCGGCTGGACCTCCTGGCCGGGAGGTACGCCGCGACCATGGTCACCACCAGACCCACCCCCAGGGCGGCCAGCGGCGTGCGGAGCCCGAAGACCAGCCGCTGCCCCGAGAGGTCGAGGCCGATCCTGGCGAATCCGTAGCGGATGCCCATGGCGAGCAGTACGCCGAGGCCGAGCCCGACGCTGCTGCCCACCAGCCCCACGACGAACGCCTCGAACAGCACCGACCCGGTGACCTGCCTACGAGATGCCCCGAGCGCGCGGAACAGCGCGAGCTCACGGCTGCGCTGGGCCACCAGCATCGAGAAGGTGTTCACGATCAGGAAGGACCCGACGACCAGGGCGATGCCGGCGAAGACGAGCAGGAAGATCGTGAGGAAGGAGATCGCCTCGAGCAGCTGGCTGGCGGACTCGTCGGCCGCCTTGTCCCCCGTGACCGCCTCGTAGCCCTGGGGCAGCACCTTGGCCACCTGGTCGCGCAGCTCCTGCTGGGAGACTCCCGGCCTGGCCGTGACCCAGGCGTCGGAGAAGGCGTTGCGGCCGCCGAGGAAGAGGTTCTGGGCGGTGCGGGTGTCGAAGATGCTCACGGTCGCGCCGTTGAGCGAGCCGCCCTCGGGGAAGTCGGCGATGCCCACCAGCCGTGGCTGCAGCAACGCCTTCTTGCCGGCGCTGACCAGCCGGACGCTCTCACCGAGGTCGTAGTTCGCCCGGCGTACGGTCGCCGCGTCGATGGCCACCTCGTCCTTGCCCACCGGCGCCCGGCCCTTGACGACCTGCAGCCCCTCCACGCCGTGTGCCGCCGGGGCCCCGCTGTCGTTGACGCCGATCCCCGGCGCCCCCTGGCCGCCGACCACCCGGTTGTTCTCGCCGATCACGAACAGTCCCGAGGTGGAGACGTTGCCGTCGGCCCGGGCCGCGCCGGGGACGGTTGCGAGGGCGTCGACGAGGCGCGCCGGGATCGTCAGCGACGTCGGGGTCGACTCCGCGTCCGAAGCCCCCACGGGACGTACGACGACATCGCCGACTGAGTTGTCGAAGATGGCGGTGAAGCTCTTGTTCAGCGTGTCGGTGAAGATCAGGGTGCCGCCGACGAACGCGACCCCCAGCACGATGGCGAAGGTGCTCATGAACAGCCGCAGCTTGCGGCCCAGGAGGCTCTTCCAGGCGGCGCGGAACATCCCCTAGCTCTCCACACGTCCCGTGGCCGTGCGCGCCTCGTGCGCCGTCATGCGTTCCAGGACCGCCTCCCTGGTGGGGTCCGTCAGCTCGCCGGCCAGCCGGCCGTCGGCGAGGAACACCACCCTGTCGGTGTAACCGGCCGCGACCGGGTCGTGGGTGACCATGACGATCGTCTGGCCGAACTCCGTGGCCGAGCGCTGCAGCAGGGAGAGCACCTCGGCGCCTGAACGTGAGTCGAGGTTGCCGGTGGGCTCGTCGGCGAAGACGATGGCGGGTCGGCTGGCCAGGGCGCGGGCGACCGCCACCCGCTGCTGCTGTCCACCCGAGAGCTGGTTGGGCCGGTGATCGAGGCGGTCGCGGAGGTTCACCGCGTCGATGACGGTGTCGTACCAGTCGCGGTCGGGCCTGCGGCCGGCGATCGACATCGGCAGCAGGATGTTCTCCTGCGCGGTCAGGGTCGGGATCAGGTTGAACGACTGGAACACGAAGCCGATGCGCTCACGACGCAGCCGCGTCAGCCGCTTGTCGTCGAGCCCACCGATCTCCGTGTCACCGACCATGACGGTGCCCGAGGTGGGGGTGTCCAGCGCCGCGCAGCAGTGCATCAGGGTGGACTTCCCGGAGCCCGACGGCCCCATCACGGCGGTGAAGTGGCCCGCGGCGATGTCGAGCGTGACGCCGTCGAGCGCGCGGACCTCGGCGGCGCCGGTGCCGTAGACCTTGGTCAGGCCGACCACGCTCGCCGCCACGACGGGCGCCTGCGGACCGGGAGCGGGGGCGTTCTCGACCGTCGTCATGCCCCCACGGTGCCAGCAACCTGGTCAGGACGCATCAGGGATCCTCCCTACCCGCCCCGACCAGGTTCCGTGACGTCAGCCGCGGGTGAGCAGGCGCCTCAGGACGAGGAGCAGCAGGACCGCGCCGAGCGCCTGCTTCCAGTAGGCCCTGGCCAGGACCGGCAGGACGGTCGCACCGAGGTCCAGGGCCCCGTCTTCGTGCGGAGGGTCGGGGTCCCGGCGCGGGGGCAGGTCGCGCAGGTTGTCTGCCAGGCCGTCCGGGGCGTCCGCCGCGTGGGTCGGGCCGGACCGGCCGGAGGAGGACTCAGGCTCTGCGCTGGCCGCGCTCGAGTCCCCCACCTTCTGCTCGAGGCACGCGGTGAACTGCCCGAGTAGCTTGTCACTGACGTCCTGCATCACGCCCCGGCCGAACTGCGCCGGCTTGCCGGTGATGTTGAGGTCGGTGAGCACCTCGACCCTCGTCGAGGAGCCCTCCGGCGTCATCGTCGCGACGACGTGCGCCCCAGCCGTGCCGTTGCCTCGCTTGTCCTTGCCCTTGGCGTCGATCACCATGCGGTGTGCCGCCTCGTCCTTCTCCACGAAGGTGCCGCTGCCGTTGTAGACGAGGGCGATCGGCCCGAGCTTGACCTTGCAGCTGCCCTGGAAGGTGTCCCCCTCCACCGAGCTCACGGTCGCACCCGGGAAGCAGGCCGCCACCGACTCGATGTCGTCGAAGGCGTCCCAGGTCTCCTGGAGGGTCGCCGGCACGCGGAACTCGTGCCGCAGCTCCATGCCCATGCTCAGCCTCCCGCAGCGGTCAGGACGGCGCGGCGCGTGAGCACGGTCGCGAGGTGCCTGCGGTAGTCGGAGTCGCCGTTGAGGTCCGACGGCGGGTTGGTGCCCTCCGCCGCCAGGTCGCACGCCGCGCGTACGCCGTCCTCGGTGGCCTGGACGCCGACCAGGGCCTGCTCGGTGGCCGAGGCGCGCAGGGGCGTGGACCCCATGTTGACCAGGCCGATGCGGGCCTCGCTGATGGTGCCGCCGTCGGTCTTCACCGCCGCCGCGACCGAGACGATGGGCCACTGGTGTGCCACGCGCACGAACTTCTCGTAGTGCGACCCCCAGCCGTCCCCGAGCTTGGGAACCCGGATCGCGGTGAGCAGTTCGTCCTCGCCGACCGCCGTCTGGAACAGGTCCTCGAAGAAGTCCGCGGCGGCCACCGTGCGCTCACCCCCTTGTCCGGAGATGACCAGCTGGGCGTCCAGCGCCAGGATCGGCGCGCCGCAGTCACCCGCCGGGTCGGCATGGACCAGGGCGCCGCCGAGCGTGCCCCGGTGACGGATCTGCGGGTCGGCGACCTCGGTGATCGCCTGGTGCAGCAGGCGCAGGCCCGAGCGCACCGTGGTGTCCGCGAGGAGCTGGTAGTAGGGCACCATCGCCCCGATGAGGACGCTGTCGCCCTCGTCGACGATGCTCTTCAGCGAGTCGATGCCCCCGATGTCGACGATGAGCTCGGGAGCGTTGAGCCGCATCCGCAGCACGGGCAGCAGCGACTGGCCACCCGCCAGCACCTTCGCCTCGTCACCGTGCGCCGCGAGCGCCGCGAGGGCCTCCTCGACGGAGGTCGGGGCGAGATAGTCGAACGTGGCGGGGATCACTGGCCTGCTCCATCCGTGCGGTCGGTCTGGCCCTCGTGGCCGGTGGACTCGTCGAAGTGCGGGGCCGCACCTCCTGTCGTGGGGTCGGCGCCTCCGGCGTCCTTGGCGTGGATCGCCTTCCAGACGCGTTCGGGAGTGCACGGCATCATGATGTCCTCGACGCCGAACTGGCGGATGGCGTCGAGCACCGAGTTCACGACCGCGGGCGTCGACGCGATGGTTCCGGCCTCCCCCACGCCCTTGGTCCCGAGCGTGTTGGTCAACGACGGCGTGGTGTTGTGGTCCACGTCGAAGCTGATCGTGTCCGCTGCCGTGGGCACCAGGTAGTCGACGAACGACGCGGAGACCAGGGTCCCGGAGTCGTCGTACACCGCCTCCTCCCACAGGGCCTGGGCGATGCCCTGCACCAGGCCGCCGTGCACCTGACCCGCAACGATCAGCGGGTTGACGATGTTGCCGATGTCGTCGACGCAGGTGTACTTGCGCATCTTCACGCGGCCCGTCTCGGTGTCGACCTCGACGGCACACAGGTGGGTGCCGTGCGGGTAGTTGAAGTTCACCGGGTCGTAGGTCGCATCGGAGTCGAGGGAGGCCTCGACGCCGTCGGGCAGGTCGTGGGCGGCGAAGGTGGCCAGGGCCACCTCGGTCATCTGCACGCCCTGGTCGGTGCCCCTGACGCCGAACCGGCCGGCCTTGTACTCGAGGTCGTCCACGTTGGCCTCCAGCATGTGCGCCGCGATCGGCCTGGCCTTCTCGATCACCTTGTCGACGGCCTTGACGATGGCCTCGCCACCGACGACCAGTGAGCGCGAGCCGTAGGTGTCCATGCCCTTGTGCGCGATCGCGGTGTCGCCGTGCAGCACCTCGATGTCCTCGTAGGGGATGCCCAGGCGGTCCGCGACGATCTGGCTGAACGCGGTCTCGTGCCCCTGCCCGTGCGCGCTGGCGCCGGTGAGCAGCTCGACCTTGCCGGTCGGCAGCATCCGCACGCTGGCGTGCTCCCAGCCCCCGGCGCCGTAGTCGAGGCTGCCGAGCACGCGGCTCGGCGCCAGGCCGCACATCTCGGTGAACGTCGAGACGCCGATCCCGAGCTGCACGGTGTCGCCGGACTCCCGGCGGCGCTTCTGCTCGGCCCGGAGCTCGTCGTACCCGAAGCTCTCCTTGGCCATCTGCGTGGCCTTCTCGTAGTTGCCGGAGTCGTACTCCAGCCCGGCGACCGTGGTGAACGGGAACTCCGTGTTCTTGATCCAGTTCTTCTCCCGCACCTCGAGCGGGTCCACCCCGAGCTCGGTGGCGAGCTCGTCCATGATCCGCTCGATGGCGAAGGTGGCCTCGGGACGTCCGGCACCGCGGTAGGCGTCGGTCCAGGTCTTGTTCGTCAGCACCGTCTGCACCGCGAAGTGGTACGCCGGGAACTTGTAGATCGAGTTGAACATGAAGGCGCCCAGCACCGGCACACCGCCGCCGATGAGGCTGACGTGCGAGCCGAGGTCGGCGAGGAGCTCGACCTTGAGACCGGTGACCGTGCCGTCCTTCTCGGCCGACAGAGTGATGTGCTGCCACTGGTCACGGCCGTGGTGCGCGGCCATGAGGGACTCCGAGCGGGTCTCGGTGTACTTCAGCGGCTTGCCC
The DNA here is from genome assembly GCF_025965085.1 of Marmoricola sp. Classification (GTDB taxonomy): domain Bacteria; phylum Actinomycetota; class Actinomycetes; order Propionibacteriales; family Nocardioidaceae; genus Marmoricola. The sequence continues at coordinate 1,221 of NZ_JAOPXP010000148.1, read as the reverse complement.
AGGCGCCGGGCCAGCACCATGGTGATGAACTCCTCGGGCGTGGTCTGCAGCTTGCCGCCGAAGCCACCGCCGACGTCAGGGGCGATCACCCGGATCTTGGACTCCGGGATGCCGAGCACGGCGGCCAGCAGGAAGCGCAGCACGTGCGGGATCTGGGTGGAGGCCCACATCGTCACCTGCTCGCCCGTCGGGTCCACCACGACCGAGCGTGGCTCCATGAACGCCGGGATCAGCCGCTGCTGGCGGAAGTCGCGCTCGATCACGATGCCGCCCTCGCGGGCCCTGGCGATCGCCTCGTCGACGTTGCCACCGGTGCCGGCCTCGCCGGAGTCGAACTTCCACAGGGCGGACTTGTTGGTGCCCAGGTCGGGGTGCGCCAGCACCTTGTCCTGGGCAGACTCGCGCAGGTCGAGGGCTGCCGGGAGCTCCTCGTAGTCGACGTCGACCAGCTCGGCGGCGTCACGGGCCTCTGCCGGGGTGCGGGCGACGACCACGGCCACGATCTCGCCGGCGAAGGCGACCCGGTCCACGGCCACCGGGGGGTGGGCCGGCGCGACCTGGTCGGGCGTGATCGGCCACGCGTTGGGCAGTGACCCCTGCTCCTCGGCGACGTCCCTGCCGGTGATGACGGTGACCACGTTCGGCGACGCCTTGGCCGCCTCGACGTCGATGGCGGTGATCCTGGCGTGCGCGAACGGGCTGCGCACCATCGCCAGGTGCAGCATGCCGGGCAGCGTGATGTTGTCGGTCCAGCGCGTGCGACCGGTGATGAGCCGCTGGTCCTCCTTGCGCCGGCGCTCGCGCCCGATCTCCCGGGGGGTTCCGGCGTCGGCGGGGGCGTCCTGGGTGGTCGTCATCTCAGACCTCCACCGTCTCGGTCTCGGCGAGCTCCGCCGGTGCGCCGTCCTGGACGCTGGTCCCGACGTCGCCCGCGGCGGCTGTCTGCACGGCCCGGACGATGTTGTGGTAGCCGGTGCAGCGGCACAGGTTTCCCTCGAGCCCGACCCGGATCTCTTCCTCACTCGGGTTCGGGTTGTCGTTGAGCAGGTCGACGGACTGCATGATCATCCCCGGCGTGCAGAAGCCGCACTGGAGGGCGTGGCACTCGTGGAAGGCGGCCTGCACCCTGTGCAGCTCACCGCCCTGGGAGAGCCCCTCGATCGTGGTCACCTCGTGCCCGTTGGCCTGGACGGCCAGCACGTTGCACGACTTCACGCTGCG
>NZ_JAOPXP010000145.1 GCF_025965085.1 Marmoricola sp. | reverse complement strand
ACATCGAGCACGTCGAGGTGCAGTCACCCGCCTCCTGGCTGCGCGACGGCCAGATCGTGGTCCACCCGCGCGTCATCCCGGCGGAGGAGGCCCTCCTGCGGGAGAGCCGCGCCCAGGACGGTGAGATCGGTGACGGCCTGACGGTTGACCGCTCTGCCGGGCCTGCCTCGCAGGCGCTCGAGGCCTACGTCGTCCCGCTGGGCCGCACGACCAGGGTGGAGTTCGACGGACTCACCGGCGACCTCGTCGGTGACCTGGACGCCCTCGCCAGCGGGCAGGCGCCCGTCCTGGTGCTGACCAGGCTCGAGGAGTCGGCCGAGAAGCCGGCCAGGGCGGAGAAGGCCGCCAGGAGCGAGAAGCCCGAGAAGGTCAGGGGCGAACGTGGCCGCTGGGTCGGGATGCTCGCCAGGTCCGAGGCCGAGCGCCGCGACCTCGACGAAACGGGGACCGACGACACGGGGAGCCACGACACGGGGAGCCACGACGCCGGGTCGTTCGACGGTCCCGGCGCAGACCAAGAGAGCGAGCCGGAGCCCGGGACCGCCGAGGTCCTGGAGCAGCCGGACGACGAGAACTGCGACGAGCCCGGTCCGGAGTTCGCACCGGTGGGCCCCGGCCGCGCGACCGTGCCGGCGGCCCGGTCCGAGGTGCTCCGCGACTCCGTGCGGAGCCTGCCGAAGCAGCCCCCGATCCCGTTCCAGCGAAACGGTGACGCCCCGGTCCTCGTGGCCCGGGTGGACGACTCCTCCGTCAGCGAGTCCCGCGAGGTGCGCGACGCGGTCATCGGCCCGCTCATCGCGGCCGCACGCCACCGGGCGCGCCTGAGCATCGACACCCTCAGCGAGCGCACCAGGATCCGTCCGCACGTGCTGGAGTGCATCGAGGTCGACGACTTCGATGCCTGCGGTGGCGACTTCTACGCCCGGGGACACCTCCGGACCCTCGCCCGCATCTTCGGTCTCGACGCCCAGCAGCTCGTCGACCTCTACGACGACCACTACGCCCGGGCCGAGATCGAGGCCCGGCAGGTCTTCGAGGCCGAGCTCGCCACGGGGATCGGTGGCGGCGTGCGCGTCGCCCACACCGGTCCACGCTGGAGCCTGCTCGCAGCGTGCGTGCTGGCCCTCGCCGGAGTCTGGGGCGTCGCCCGCGTCTTCAACGACACCCCGCAGGAGCTGGTCAGCCCGGCTCCCAACGTGGTGGACACGGCCGGCCTCGCCAACGGAGGCACCCCCAAGGCGCCTGCGATGACCCTGGCGACCCTGGAGGTCACCGCTGCCGGTTCCAGCCCCCAGGTGGTCGTCCGCGACAAGGACGGCCGCATCCTGTGGGCCGGCAAGCTCACCGACGGCCAGCACCAGCAGGTGGTCGGGCTGGCCCCGTTCGACGTGACCGCCAGCAACGGCTCGGCCGTGAAGGTCTCGTTCCTCGGCAAGGCCAAGGGCACGGTCGGCGACTCGGGAGCCGCGGGGAGCAAGCAGTTCGGGTGATTTAGGGATGAGCAGGGCCGTCCGTCATACTCAACACGGCCCATGAACACTTCTCCTGCATCCCTCACCCGCCCCGGCTCCTCGGCGACCACCGTCGCGATGGTGACGCTCGGCTGCGCCCGCAACGAGGTCGACTCCGAAGAGCTGGCCGGCCGGCTCGAGGCCGGTGGCTTCCTCCTCGTCGACGACCCGGCCGACGCCGAGACCGTCGTGGTGAACACCTGCGGCTTCGTCGAGGCAGCCAAGAAGGACTCGGTGGACACGCTGCTGGCGGCCGCCGACCTCAAGGGGACCGACGGCGCCCCGACCACGACCAGGGCCGTGGTCGCCGTCGGCTGCCTGGCGGAGCGGTACGGCGCGGAGCTGGCCACCTCGCTGCCCGAGGCCGACGCGGTCCTGGGGTTCGACGACTACCCCGACATCGCGGCGCGACTGCGCTCGATCCTGGCCGGCGAGACCCAGCACCCCCACACCCCGCAGGACCGGCGCAAGCTGCTCCCCATCTCCCCGGCCGCCCGCGTGGACGCCCCGGCGTACCAGCCCGGTCACGGTGAGCGCCGACGCCTCGACGCGGGCCCGATGGCGCCCCTCAAGCTCGCCTCCGGGTGCGACCGGCGATGCACCTTCTGCGCGATCCCGGCCTTCCGTGGGTCGTTCGTCTCGCGCCGCCCCTCCGACGTGCTGGCCGAGGCGCGGTGGCTGGCCGAGCAGGGCGCCCGCGAGCTGTTCCTGGTCAGCGAGAACTCCACCTCCTACGGCAAGGACCTCGGTGACCTGAGGCTCCTGGAGACGATGCTGCCCGAGCTGGTCGCCGTCGAGGGCGTCGAGCGGGTGCGGGTGTCCTACCTCCAGCCGGCCGAGACCCGGCCCGGGCTCGTTACTGCGATCGCCCGCACGGCGGGTGTCGCGCCCTACTTCGACCTGTCCTTCCAGCACGCCTCGAACCCCGTCCTGCGGCGGATGCGCAGGTTCGGCGACTCCGAGCAGTTCCTCGGCCTGCTGGAGCAGGCTCGCTCGCAGGCTCCCGAGGCCGGCGCACGCTCCAACTTCATCGTCGGTTTCCCCGGGGAGACGGAGCACGACCTGGAGGTCCTGTGCGACTTCCTCACCGACGCCAGGCTCGACGCGGTCGGGATCTTCGGCTACTCCGACGAGGACGGCACGGAGGCCGAGGGCTTCGAGGGCAAGCTCGACGAGGACGAGATCCGCGAGCGCGTCGCGCACGTCACGGCTCTCGCGGAGGAGCTCACCGCACAGCGGGCCGAGGAGCGGATCGGGGAGCGCGTCGTCGTGCTGGTCGAGTCCCTGGAGGACGAGGACGGCGAGCGCCTGGCCGAGGGTCGCGCTGCCCACCAAGGACCCGAGGCGGACGGCTCGACCACGCTGCGCGCCGTCGCGGACGACGTGCGGGTGGGTGACATGATCGCGGCCCGGGTGGTCGCCTCCGACGGGGTCGACCTCGTCGCCGAGGTGGAGGAGGGACGTTGAGCCAGCCCGAGTCCACTCACCCCCAGGTGAGCAACTGGAACGTCCCCAACGCCCTGACGACGCTGCGCATCGTGATGGTGCCGTTCTTCGGCTGGGCGCTGCTGCACGACGGTGGCGAGAGCACGACCTGGCGCTGGATCGCGTGGGCGCTGTTCTTCATCGCGATGGTGACCGACAAGATCGACGGCGACATCGCGCGCAAGCACAACCTCGTCACGAACTTCGGCAAGATCGCCGACCCCATCGCCGACAAGGCGATGACCGGGATGGCCTTCATCGGCCTGTCGATCGTCCACGACCACTTCCTGCCGACCTGGATCTGGTGGACGATCACCATCGTCGTGCTCGTCCGCGAGTGGGCCGTCACCTTCGCCCGGCTCTCGATCGCGCGCGACGTCGTGATGCCCTCCAAGCCCAGTGGCAAGCTCAAGACCATGGCGCAGGCCCTCGCCCTCGGGGCGTTCGTGGCCCCGTTCGGTCACTTCACCGCAGGGTTCCTGGTGTGGTGGCTGGCGGCGGTGCTGATGGCCGCAGCCGTGGTCCTCACGGTCACCTCCGGTCTGGAGTTCGCCCGGGACGTCGTACGTCACCGCCGCGAGGCCCCGGTCCGGTCCTAGCAGCAGCCGGCCCTGCTCAGGGACTCTTCTGCCGGTCCCGGTAGGCGCGTACGTTCTCGCGGTTGCCGCAGCCGGACTCGCAGAAGCGACGGGAGCGGTTGCGCGACAGGTCGACCACCACGTCGTCGCAGTCCTCGGCGGAGCAGATCTTCAGCCGGTCGAGCTCACCGCTGCGCACCACGTCGATGAACGCCATCGCGGCCTCGACGAGCATCCGGGTGGCGAGCGGCGCGTCCTGCGGGACGGCGTGGATGTGCCAGCCGAGGCCGTCGTGGTCGACGAGCTGGGGGAGTGCCTGCGCCTGGCTGAGGATCTCGTTCAGCACGGGGACCAGGGCCGCCTCGTCGAGCCCCCAGAGCCGGCGCAGCGGCGGTCGCAGGTCGCGTACGGCGTCGAGCTCGGCCTGCCCGCCGGTGCGTCCGCCGAACCAGCCCTGCTCGTCGAGAAAGCGCACCAGGTCCTCGCGGGTGCGCAGGGTGTCCTCTCCGGAGCCGGCACCGGGATCGGTGTTGACCAGCGCGGCGGCTGCGGCGAGCGCGAGCTCGGTGTCATGGGCAAAGGTCACTTTGACTCCTGACGTCGGAGGTCCCTAGAGTAACTGGTGTTCTTGTATTTTGCTCCTGACAGGCTGGTGACCACGATGTCCACACGATTCGCCGGCGCCGGCATCCTGGTCGCGCTCCTCTCGGCGGCAACCTTCGCGACGTCCGGCCCGTTCGCCAAGTCGTTGCTGGACACCGACTGGACCCCGGGGGCGGTGGTCTTCCTGCGGATCGCCGGTGCCGCGATGGTCCTGGCGGTCCCGGCTGTCCGCGCCCTCGCTGGACGGTGGCACCTCCTGCGCCACGGGTGGCGCCAGGTCGTCGCCTACGGGGTGGCCGCGATCGCGGTCCCACAGCTGGCCTTCTTCTACGCCGTCCAGCACCTCTCCGTCGGGGTGGCGCTGCTGCTGGAGTACCTCGGCCTGGTGCTGGTCGTGGCGTGGCAGTGCCTCGTTGCGCGGCGCCTGCCGCGGTCGCCCACAGTCGTGGGCATCGTGTTCGCCCTGGTGGGCCTGACACTGGTCCTCGACCTGTTCGGTGGCGTCCGGATCGACGGGGTCGGCGTCGCCTGGGGCCTGTTCGCGGCGCTCGGGCTCGCCTTCTACTACCTGCTCTCCGGCCACGAGGCCGAGCAGCCGCTGCCGCCGCTCGCGCTGGCCGGCGGCGGCATGGGCGTGGCCGCGCTGGGCTTCGCCGTCCTGGGGGCGACCGGTGCGCTGCCGATGACCTTCCACACCGAGTCGGTCGAGCTGGCCGGACTGGCCCTGCCCTGGTGGGTGTCCGTCGTGGAGCTGGCGGTCTTCGCGGCGGTGACGCCGTACATCGCCGGGATCGTCGCGGCCCGGATCCTCGGCGCCAAGCTGGCGTCCTTCGTGGGCCTGTCCGAGGTGATGTTCGCGGTGCTGCTCGCATGGGTGCTGCTCGGCGAGCTGCCGCGTCCGGTGCAGCTGGTCGGCGGCCTGTTCATCCTGGCCGGGGTGATCGCCGTCCGGTCCGAGGGGGAGCCGTCCCCCCTAGCGGTTGAACCTGGCGTCGCGGTCGGAGTGGCGCTGGGCGGCGATGGCCCGGTAGTGACGGACGATCGGGTCCAGCTCCGTGGCGACGACGTCGTTGCGTCGCAGGACGACGGTCGCGTCGTGGGGGCGGTGCAGCAGCACGGCCCAGTGTGAGGTGCGCGGGTTGCCCACCACGTCGACCGGCTGCAGCGGGTCGGCAAGGTCGAAGCGCTCCGTGCCGCCGATGTTGTGGACCGTCAGGATGCTGTGCTCGAGGTGGACGACCTGCGGTGTGGTGGCGATCATGACGGCCCAGAGGACGACCACGACGACGAGGCCGATCACCAGGGAGACGCTGTCGTCGGAGGTGCGGCTCTGCGCGTAGCGGACGCCGAGCCCCGCGGTGCCGAGCACCGCCAGCGCCAGCATGGTCCCGGCGACGACGCGCGGCAGGTGGCTGGCCTTCCAGCTCGCGGCGTCGGGGATGTCCACAAGGGCGAGCCCGGCGGCGGGAGCGTGCCGGGTGACCGGCGCGGGCTGCGCGGGCTGCGCGGGGACGGTCCTGACGGAGACGGTCCGGGCGGGCACCTTCTGAACGGGAACAGCCCGGGTCCCGTGTGGTCTCGAGACGCTCGTTCCGCGCTCCCGGACCACCGTGTTGCTGGTCCTGGCTGCGGCGTCCGTGTCGTGGGTCGGCTGCGCCTGCGTTGGGATCTCCGGCACGAACTGCGCCCGGTGCTTGCCGGCGGCCGGGACGCGGGCGGAGGTCGGCACGCCGAGGACCTCCTGCGTGCCGGTTGCAGCGGTGTCGGAGCCGGCCTGGCCCTGGTCACTGTGCTGGGCGCGGTGTCGCATGTCTGCAATCCCCCGGATCATCCATCGTCAGGTGCTTCGACCCTTCGGTCGACGGGGACAGTGTGCGACGCTCTTGGCGACTTGAGGGCTTTTGACCGTTAGATCGCCAGTGTCGGACTAGACCGGACTTCAACCGGTTACGACGTCGTGCTGGCGCGGAGCATGTTCATCGCCGCACCCACCAGCGCCAGGTGGGAGAAGGCCTGCGGGAAGTTGCCGACCATGCGGCAGCCGGCGACGTCGTACTCCTCGCTGAGCAGACCCACGTCGTTGGCCAGGGCGACGAGCCGGTCCATCAGGGCCCTCGCGTCGTCGTGCCGTCCGGCCAGGGCGTACGCCGAGACGAGCCAGAACGAGCAGGCCAGGAAGGGGTGCTCGTCGCCGGCGAGCCCGTCCACGCCGGAGGTGGTGCGGTAGCGCAGGAGGAGACCGTCGTGCATCAGGTCCTTCTCGACCGCCTCGATGGTGCCGACCATCTTGGGGTCGTCGCCGTCGATGAACCGCACCAACGGCAGCACGAGCAGCGAGGCATCGACCTCGTCGGTGTCGTAGTGCTGGGTGAAGGTGTTCCGGGCGGCGTCGTAGCCGTGCTCCATGATCTCCTCGCGGACCTGGTCACGGACGGCGCGCCACTCGTCGACCGGACCGTCCAGCCCGTGCTGCTCGACGCCCTCGATGGCTCGATCGAACGCCGCCCAGACCATCACCTGGCTGTGGGTGAACCGGCGCAGCGGCCCACGGATCTCCCACAGTCCGTTGTCCGGCCTGCGCCAGTCCTCGGCGAGCCGGTTCACCAGGGTGCGCTGCAGGCTCCAGCTGTCGCGCGTCTCGCTGACGCCGTGGTTGCGGGCCATGGACAGGGCGCACATCACCTCGCCGAGGACGTCGCTCTGGCGCTGGTCGACGGCGCCGTTGCCGATCCGCACGGGGCGGGAGTCGGCGTATCCGGGGAGGTGCTCGAGCTCACGCTCGGGCAGGTGGCGAGCGCCGTCGACGGCGTACATCACCTGCATGTCCTCGGGGTCCCCGGCGATCGCGCGCAGCAGCCAGTCCCGCCAGTGGTGGGCGTAGTCGGCACGTCCGGCGGCCAGGAACGACTCCAGCGTGAGCGCTGCGTCGCGCAACCAGCAGTAGCGGTAGTCCCAGTTGCGCAGGCCCCCGAAGTCCTCCGGCAGCGAGGTGGTGGGGGCGGCGACGATGCCGCCGGTGTCGACGTGCGTCAGGCCGCGCAGCGTCACCAGGCTGCGTACGACGGCCGGGCGCCACGGGCCGTCGTAGATGCAGGCGTCGGCCCACTCCTGCTGCTCGCGGAGGGTGAAGGCGAGCCGGGCGTCGACATCGATGGCGGCGGGGATCTCGCGGTAGGAAGGGACCCAGGTGAGCGTGAAGTCCAGCTCCTCGCCCTCGTGCACCTCGAAGGTCTCCTCGTGATGGCCGTCGACCGCCGGTGGCAGGCGAGGCCCGGTGAGGATGAGCTTGTCGGGACCGGCGATCGCGACGATGGCCGGTTGCCCCTCGACCTGCTCCCGGTGCACCCAGGGGCGGATCCGGCCGTAGTCGAAGCGCACCACCCAGCTGTGCCGGATCGATACCGTCCCACGGACCCCCTCGATGCGACGGACGACGTCGGCCCTGCGGTCCCCGGTCGGCATCAGGTCGGTGACCCGGACCTGCCCGCCATCGGTGGTGTAGGTGGTCTCCAGGACGGCCGAGTCGCCGACGTAGCGACGCGTGGCCGTGTGCCTGCCCGACGGGCCCAGCAGCCAGTGGCCGTTCTGGTCGGTGCCGAGGAGACCGGCGAAGCACGCGTGCGAGTCGAACTGGGGGAAGCACAGCCAGTCCAGGGAACCGTCGATCCCGACCAGGGCCGCCGTGTGCCCGTCACCGATCGCGGCATAGTCCTCGATCGGCAGTGGCATGAGAGCACGTTAGCGTCGCCCCCATGAGCTCGGAGGTTGCTGCCGCTCTTCATCTCGCCCTCGTGCAAGCAGGTGCGACCGTCGGGTGCGCGGAGTCGCTGACCGGCGGCGAGCTGGCCGCGTTGCTCAGCGGCACCCCCGGCGCGTCCGCGACCTTCGTCGGCGGTGTCGTCAGCTATGCCACCGAGGTCAAGCGGCACGTCCTGGGCGTCACGGCCGAGCGGGTGGTGACGGCGGAGTGCGCGGAGCAGATGGCCTCTGGTGTGCGAACCCTGACGGGTGTGGACTGGGCGCTGTCCACGACCGGGGTCGCCGGTCCCGACGAGCAGGAGGGCCAACGCGTGGGAACGGTGTACGTCGGGCTCGCCGGGCCGCGCGGGGTCAAGGCCGTGCGACTCCGTCTCGACGGGGACCGGGCTGCGATCAGGCGCTCCACGTGCACCGCAGCACTCGAGCTGCTGCTCGCGGAGGTCTCGGATGGATGAGCTGACCGCCATCGCCGACCGCCTCTACGCCGAGGCCGCGGACGCCTTCACCGATGCGCGGAACACAGCCGCCAAGGAGTGTGGCGACAAGGCTCTGGCGGCCCGGGTGAAGAAGCTGAAGAAGCCCTCGGTGGCCGCCTGGGCGGTGAACCTGCTCGTGCGCCGCGAGAGTGGCCAGATCGACTCGGTGCTCGAGCTCGCCGACTCGTTGCGTGCCGCGGCGCAGGCGCTCGACGGCGACGAGCTGCGGGCGCTGACCCGGCAGCGGCGCCAGCTGACCACTGCGCTGGCGTCCTCGGCCCGGTCCCTGGCCCGTGAGTCCGGAGTGCGGTTGACGGGGCCGGTCGTGGAGCAGGTGGAAGGTGTGCTCAACGCCGCGATGCTCGACCCGGCGGCGGCCCGGGTGGTGCGCACCGGGAGGGTGCTCACGGCCTTCACCTCCACGGGGGTCTCCGAGCTGGACGTCGAGTCGGTGGTCGCGCTGCCCGAGGCGCTGGACGTCCGGGCGACGCCGGTCGAGGGATCGGGCGACGAGTCGGGGAACGGGGAGCCCGCGCCGGTCGGGCTGCGCGTCGTACCCGACGACGGGGTGAAGCTCGCGGCCGCCGAGGAGGAGCTCGAGGAGGCCGCCGGCCAGGTCGCCGAGGCCGAGGAGGAGCTCGCCGAGATCGAACGGTCGGTGGAGTCGCTCAACGCCCGGCGCCTCCAGCTGCAGGGGGAGGCCGACGAGCTCCGGCGCCGCCTGGCTGCGCTCGAGGACGACGTCGACCAGGTCGACGAGGACCTGGAGGAGGCGGGGGAGGCCCGTGACGAGGCGACCAGCGCCCTGGAGGAGGCCCGTCGCGCCCACTCAGCTGCCCAGAGGGTGCTCGAGAGGTTGCGTGAGCGGAGCCGCTAGGCGGTCGGCTCTTCGAAGGCCGAGGCATGAGAGACGACACGCAGACCGGCACCAGCCTGCCGACGGATCTATCGCTCCTGGTCGGTCCAGCCCTTCGCGCGCTCCACGCCCCTGCGCCACAGGGCGTACGACGCGTCCGTGCGCTTGCGGACCTCCTCGGAGTCGTCGGGGGTGAACTCCCGGCCGAGCCTCCAGGTCTCGCGCAGGTCCTCGGTGGAGTCCCAGACGCCGGTGCCGAGACCGGCCATGAAGGCGGCGCCGAGGGCGGTGGTCTCGACGATCTCCGGTCGCTGCACGGGTACGCCGAGCAGGTCGGCCTGGAACTGGCAGAGCAGGTTGTTGTCCGCCGCGCCGCCGTCGACCATCAGCGAGGTCAGTCCGGTCGGCATCGTGTCAGTGACGTCGCGGACCTCGTAGGCGATCGCCTCGAGCGTCGCCCGCACCAGGTGGGCCCGCGTCGTACCGCGCGTGATGCCGAGGATCGTGCCGCGTGCGTGCGGGTCCCAGTGGGGAGCGCCGAGGCCGGTCAGCGCCGGCACGAAGACCACCCCGTCGGGGGTCTCGACGGTGGAGGCGATCGCCGCTGTCTCGGCGGCCGAGCCGACGATCTGAAGACCGTCACGCAGCCACTGCACCGCCGCCCCAGTCACGAAGATCGCGCCCTCCAGCGCGTAGGTCGTCTCGCCGCCGGGGGAGCGCCAGGCCGCGGTGGACAACAGGCCGGCGTCGGAGCGCACGACGTCGGCGCCGGTGTTGGTCAGGATGAAGGAGCCCGTGCCGTACGTGCACTTGGAGTCGCCGACGTCGAAGCACGTCTGGCCGAACAGCGCCGACTGCTGGTCCCCTGCGATCCCGGCGATCGGCAGGTCGAGGTCGAGGAAGCTGCGCGGGTCGGTGCGCGCGAGCTCCCCCCAGTTCGGCACCACCTCGGGCAGCGCGTCCATGGGCACGCCGAACAGGTCGCAGAGCTCCTTCGACCACTCGCCGGCCTCGAGGTCGAACAGCAGCGTGCGGCACGCGTTGGAGACGTCGGTGATGTGCCAGGTGCCGCGCGTCATCCGGGCGATGAGGTAGGAGTCGATGGTGCCGACGGCGTAGCGCCCCTGGCCGACGAGCGCCCACGTGTGCGGCTCGTTCTCGGCCAGCCACATCAGCTTGGTGGCCGAGAAGTAGGGATCCAGCCGCAGCCCGGTCAGCTCGGTGACGCGCTCCTCGTGCCCGTCGTCACGCATCCGGCTGCAGATGTCGGCCGTACGCCGGTCCTGCCACACGATCGCCCGCCTCGGGGAGCCGAGGGTCTCCCGGTCCCACAGCAGCACGGTCTCGCGCTGGTTCGTGATGCCGATGCCGGACAGGTCGCCCGGCTTCCCGTCCCAGGCCCTGAGGCAGTCGCGGGTGGCCTCGAGGGTGGCCTGCCAGATCTCCTCGGGCGCGTGCTCGACCCAGCCGGGCCTGGGGAAGTGCTGGCGGAACTCCTGGTAGCCGCGGGCGTCGATGCGGCCGTCGGGGCTCACCACGAGCGCCGTGACACCCGTCGTACCCGCGTCGATGGCGAGGATGCTCATGTCCCCAGAGGCTAGACCGAACAGCATGGACTGGACGGGCGGCATCGGTTCGCGATTGGATTGAACGATCCAATCATCACCGAGGAGACAGACATGCGCGTCGGAGTGCTCACCGGCGGGGGCGACTGCCCCGGCCTGAACGCCGTCATCCGGGCAGTGGTCCGCAAGGGCGTCAAGGAGTACGGCTTCGAGTTCGTCGGCTTCCTCGACGGTTGGCGGGGCCCGCTGGAGAACCTGACGACCCCGCTCGGCATCGACCAGGTGCGGGGGATCCTGCCGCGCGGAGGGACGATCCTGAAGTCCTCGCGCACCAACCCGTTCAAGATCGAGAACGGCGTGGAGAAGATCAAGGACAACCTCGCGGCCAACGGCGTCGACGCGCTGATCGCCATCGGTGGCGAGGACACGCTCGGCGTCGCCACCCGGCTCGCCGACCTCGGCGTGAACGTCGTCGGGGTGCCCAAGACGATCGACAACGACCTGTCCGGCACCGACTTCACCTTCGGCTTCGACACCGCCGTGAACATCGCGATGGAGGCCATCGACCGGTTGCACACCACCGCCGAGTCGCACCACCGCGTGCTCGTCGTCGAGGTCATGGGCCGGCACGCCGGCTGGATCGCGCTGCACGCCGGCATCGCGGGCGGCGCCAACGTCGTGCTGATCCCGGAGCAGCCCTTCGACATCGAGAAGGTCTGCGGCTACGTCGAGAGGCGCTTCCAGTCGCACTACTCGCCGATCATCGTGGTCTCCGAGGGCGCGATGCCGGTCGAGGGTGGCGACATGACCCTGGTCAGCGGTGAGAAGGACGCCTTCGGCCACGTGCGCCTCGGGGGCATCGGCGACCGGCTGGCCAAGGAGATCGAGGCCCGGACCGGCAAGGAGGCCCGGGCCGTCGTGCTGGGTCACGTGCAGCGCGGCGGCACCCCGACCGCGTTCGCCCGCTGGCTCGCGACCCGCTTCGGGCTGCACGCGGTGACCGCAGTTCACGAGAAGGACTACGGGACGATGGTGGCGCTCCGCGGCGCCGACATCGTGCGGGTCCCGCTGGCCGAGGGCACCGGTGAGCTCAAGCTCGTGCAGCCCGAGCAGTACGCCGAGGCCGAGGTGTTCTTCGGCTGACGCGCAGGGCGTCACGCAGGCGGATGCGCCGCCGCTCCCGAGCACCCGTCATGGCCGCGCCCTAACCCGGGCACGGCGAGCTTGGTTAGTCTCCTCGGACGCGAACCCGGGAGGCCGACATGACAGCAACCACCGCAGAGCCCCACGACGTCAACGGGTCGGAGCCCGACCTCAAGCGCGTGATGGGACCGGGGCTGCTGCTGCTGTTCATCGTCGGTGACATCCTCGGGGCCGGCATCTACGCCGTGACCGGTGAGATGGCGCTCGAGGTCGGAGGCATCGTCTGGGTGCCGTTCCTCGTGGCATTCGGCGTCGCCACCCTGACCGCGCTGTCCTACCTCGAGCTGGTCACCAACCACCCGCAGGCCGCCGGTGCCGCGCTCTACACGCACAAGGCGTTCGGCATCCACTTCGTGACGTTCCTGGTCGCCTTCGGTGTCGTCTGCTCGGGCATCACCAGCGCCTCCACGTCGTCCAACCTGCTGGCGACCAACCTGCTCGCCGGGCTCGAGGGCATCGGGGTCGACGTGCCGGGCGGCACCACCGCGATCCTGGTCGTCGCCGTGGGGTTCATGCTGCTGCTGGCCGTGATCAACCTGCGGGGCGTCGGCGAGAGCGTGAAGTTCAACGTCGTGCTGACCCTCATCGAGATCACGGCACTCGTCATCGTCATCGGCGTGGGTTTCTACGTGATGGCCAGGGGGGACGCCGACCTGGGGCGGATCGTGGTGTTCAGCTCCGCGGGCGACCGGGGGATGTTCCTCGCCGTCACCGTGGCCACGGCGGTCGCTTTCTTCGCCATGGTCGGCTTCGAGGACTCGGTCAACATGGTCGAGGAGACCAAGGACCCCCTCAAGGTGTTCCCGAAGGTCATGCTCACCGCCCTCGGCATCGCGCTCGTCTGCTACGTCCTGGTCGCGATCTCGGTGATCGCGGTCATCCCCGAGGGGCGCATCGAGAGCGTGGTCAACGACGAGGGGAAGGTGCTGCTCGAGGTCGTCAGGACGGGTGCGCCGGGCTTCCCGATCGACAAGGTCTTTCCCTTCCTCACCGTCTTCGCCGTGGCCAACACGGCGCTGATCAACATGCTGATGGCGAGCCGCTTGCTCTACGGCATGGCGAACCAGAAGGTGCTGCCCGCTGCTCTCGGCAAGGTGCTCCCGCACCGTCGTACGCCGTGGGCCGGCATCGCGTTCTCCACGGTCCTCGCGCTCGGCGTCATCGTGATCGTCACCCTGATGGCCGAGAACAGCGTCATCGGCGCCCTCGCCGGCACGACGGGGCTGCTCCTGCTCTGCGTGTTCGCGGTCGTGAACGTCGCCTGCCTCGTGCTGCGCCGCGAGTCGGGCGCCCGGGACGCGTTCCGGGCGCCGGGAGTCGTGCCCGCCGTCGGCGCGGTGGCGTGCCTGTTCCTCGTGGGACCGTGGGCACGCGACCGGGACGACTGGATCCAGTACCAGATCGCCGGCGGCCTCCTCGCGCTCGGCGTGCTGCTGTGGCTGGCCACCTGGGCCGTGGGCCGGGCCACCGGCCAGGGCGACGCCAGGTTCGAGGACGTCAGCAGGCTCGAGGGCTGAGCAGTCCGTCCGAGGGCCGGATTCTCGTTGGCCGTGGGGCGGCACGTAGTCTGGTGCGGTGTCCGAACAAGTTCCTGACCTCGCGTCGCTGCACGCCATGGGCCCCGCCCAGCAGCCGACGTACGACGCCCCCGACGCCGTCGACGCCGCCGTCTCCCGTCTGCGCAGCATGCCTCCGCTCGTCTTTGCCGGCGAGTGCGACGCGCTGAAGGACAAGCTGGGCGCGGTCGCCCGTGGGGAGGCGTTCCTGCTCCAGGGTGGCGACTGTGCCGAGACCTTCGCCGGCGTGACCGCCGACAACACCCGCAACAAGCTCCGCGTGCTGTTGCAGATGGCCGTCGTGCTGACCTATGCCGCGTCGGTCCCGGTCGTGAAGCTGGGCCGCCTCGCGGGGCAGTACGCCAAGCCGCGCTCCTCCGACTTCGAGACCCGCAACGGCGTCACGCTGCCGGCCTACCGCGGCGACGCCGTCAACGGCTTCGACTTCACCGCCGAGTCGCGCAGGCACGACCCGCAGCGGCTGGTCGAGGTCTACCACGCGTCGGCGGCGACGCTGAACCTCGTGCGCGCCTTCGTCACAGGCGGGTACGCCGACCTGCGGCAGGTGCACACCTGGAACACCGACTTCGTGCTCGGCTCCGAGGTGGGCCGCAAGTACGAGCAGATGGCCGCCGAGATCGACCGCGCCCTGAACTTCATGAAGGCGATCGGTGCCGACCCCGACGAGTTCCACCGCGTCGACTTCCACTCCAGCCACGAAGCGCTGGTGCTGGAGTACGAGCACGCGATGACCCGCACCGACAGCCGCACCCAGCTGCCCTACGACGTCTCCAGCCACTTCGTGTGGATCGGGGAGCGCACCCGCCAGCTCGACGGTGCCCACGTGGAGCTGCTCAGCCACATCCAGAACCCGATCGGGGTCAAGCTGGGCCCGACGACGAGCCCCGACGACGCGATCGCGCTGGCCGCGAAGCTCAACCCGACCAACGAGCAGGGTCGGCTCACCTTCATTACGCGCATGGGCGCCGGCAAGATCCGCGACCACCTCCCGCCGCTGCTGGAGAAGGTGCACGCGGCCGGGGTGGAGGCGGCCTGGGTCTGCGACCCGATGCACGGCAACACCTTCGAGGCGTCGTCGGGCTACAAGACGCGTCGCTTCGACGACGTGATCGAGGAGGTCCAGGGCTTCTTCGACGTACACCGCTCGGTCGGCACCTGGCCCGGCGGCCTGCACGTGGAGCTCACCGGTGACGACGTCACTGAGTGCGTCGGCGGCGGGGAGGAGCTGCTCGAGGTCGACCTCGGCAACCGCTACGAGTCGGTGTGCGACCCGCGGCTGAACCGGGTGCAGTCGCTCGAGCTGTCGTTCCTCGTGGCCGAGATGCTCCGCAAGGCCTGAGCGTGCCCCGAACCCGCGAGCTGGCGGGAGCTCATCTGGAGTTCTGGCGGGAGCGCCACCTCTGCTCGGTGACCACGCTGCGTCGCGACGGGTCGCCGCACGCCGTACCCATGGGCTGTGTCGTCGACGCGGAGAGCTCGTTGGCGTGGGCGATCACCTCGCGTACGTCGCAGAAGGTGACCAACCTTCGCGACGGCGGCGATCCCAGGGTCGCGGTGTGCCAGGTCGACGGCCGCCGCTGGTCCACCATCGAGGGCACCGCCGAGGTCCTCGAGGACGAGGAGTCCGTGGCCGAGGCCGTACGCCGCTACGCCGAGCGCTACCGCCAGCCGAGGGAGAACCCCGACCGCGTCGCGCTCCGCATCACCATCACCAAGGTCACCGGCAACGTCTGAGGCGCGGACCTCGCGTGGCCCCCGCAGCTGCAGGGGTCAGCCAGCGGGCACGAACCCCTGGGTCCGCTCGCCGTCGATGAGGTAGCGGCCGTTGTGGAACGTGAGGTCGAGCACGGTCGGGCCCGGTCCGTTGTCGAAGTTGTCGAACCGGACCTGGTAGCTCACCGAGAGGTTGTCCGGGTTGGTGGAGATGCTCAGGACGCGGCCGTTCGTGGCGCGGTCCCAGAACCGTCGATAGGTGTCGAAGCCGCCGCTCTCCTGCTGGAACTTCGGGGTCAGCATCTGCCAGGACCTGGCGGGTTCCTGCGCGACGGTCGAGACGTAGTCGCGGATGAACGACGCCATGCCCGCAGCGGTCGGCTTCGCCGGTGCACCCTGGGGGCTCGAGGTCGGCGACGTCGGGCTCGTCGTACGGTCCGGCGTCGCACCGCCACCGGAGAGAGCGGAGTGGAGCGCGACGGCCAGGACCACGGACAGCGCGAGGCCGAGGCCGGCGAGCAGCAGCCCCCTCGAGGGCCGCCGGTGCCCGGGGGACTGCGCCGCCCACGTCGGGGGCGGGGGCGCCGGAGCGACTGTTCCCAGCTCCTGGGTGCCCGCCGCCGGCTGCGCCCGGGCGTGCTGCGGCCACCCGGGGGACGTCGTCGCCGGCACCGGGCGAGAGGCGCCGGCCAGGAAGTCGCGGACCTGCTCCATCGACCACCGCCGGGACGGGTCCCGGACCATCGTGCCCTCGAGAAGCGGGCCCATCCAGCCGGCGTCGTCGAGGCGAGGTGGTTCCTCGTGGACGATGCGGTAGAGCGCGCCCAGCACGTTGTCGCCGACCTCGTACGGCGGCCGGCCGGCCAAGAGGTGGAAGGTGGTGACCCCCAAGGACCAGACGTCGGCCGCCTCGTCGCCCCGGCCCCCGGTCGCGATCTCCGGTGCCAGGTAGCCCGGCGAGCCGGTCACCATCCCCGTCTGCGTCAGCGAGGGGTCCGTCGCGACGCGGGCGATGCCGAAGTCGGTGAGCTTCACCTGCAGGTTGCGGTCGAGGAGGATGTTCGAGGGCTTCACGTCGCGGTGCGCGATGCCCGCGGCGTGGGCGGCGACCAGTGCGTCCGCGGCCTGCCACAGCAGCGGAGCGGCGTCGTCGGGCGAGATCCTGCCCTGGCGTCGGACGAGCCGGTCGAGCGTGACGCCGTCGACGTACTCCATCACCAGCCAGTGGGCGTCGGACTCGGCGTCCACGACGATGTCGAAGACGGAGACCACGTGGGGATGGTTCAGCTGCGCGCCCAGGCGGGCCTCGCGCTCGGCACGTGCCAGGTCGGTGCTGTCGGTCCCCGGCAGCAGACCGATCCGCTTGAGCGCCACCTGGCGCCCCAGGACCTCGTCGCGGCCGAGCCAGACCACACCCGTGCCGCCCCGTCCGATCTCACGCTCGAGCGAGTACCTGCCTGCGATCACGAGTGCCCTTCGGTCTGGTGCGAGTTCTGCCGGCCCCCATCGTAGGCGCGTCCGAGCGCTGGTCCGCCCGGGAGAGCCCCCGGTGAGGGAGCCGGAGACGCTCATCGCAGGGGTGGCCCCGCCCACCGGCCGGGGGTCCGTTCGCTGTGGGCGTACACGAGCCCGGGAACACCACTACTCGATTCGAAGTTGAGCCAGTGCGACTCAAGAATTGAGGAATCCATGAACAACGTCATCCACCTTCCACTTCTCTCCGCTCCCGACCTCGTCGTCCTTCCCGGCATGGTCGTGCCGATCGAGCTGGACGGCCACAGCCGTCCCGTGATCGACGCGGCCCAGGCCGGCTCCGACGGCACCCTGCTGCTCGCCCCGCGTCTCGCGGACCGCTACCCGACCCACGGGGTCGTGGCGACCATCGAGCAGGTGGGCCGCCTCCCCGGGGGCGCCCCCGCTGCCGTGCTGCGCGCAGGAGCCCGTGCCCGGATCGGTTCCGGCGTCCAGGGAACCGGCGCGGCCCTCTGGGTCGAGGCCGAGATCGTCGAGGAGGGTCCGCTCGACGACCACGTCCGCGAGCTGGCCGAGGAGTACCGGAAGGTCGTCATCGCGATCCTGCAGCGGCGCAACGCCTGGCAGGTCATCGACTCCGTCCAGCGTGTCACCGACCCGTCCCAGCTGGCCGACATGGCCGGCTACGCCTCCTACGTCTCCGACGAGCAGAAGCGTGAGCTCCTGGAGACGCCGGACGTCGAGGGGCGGCTGACCCGCGTGCTCGCGTGGGCACGTGACCACTTCGCCGAGCTCGAGGTCACCGAGAAGATCAGCGACGACGTCCGCGAGGGCATGGACAAGCGCCAGCGCGAGTTCCTGCTGCGCGAGCAGCTCGCCGCGATCCGCAAGGAGCTGGGCGAGGACGAACCCGAGGGTGCCGAGGACTACCGGACCCGCGTCGAGGCCGCCGACCTGCCCGCGAAGGTGCGCGAGGCCGCCCTGCGCGAGGTCGGCAAGCTCGAGCGCGGCAGCGACCAGAGCCCCGAGTCCGGCTGGATCCGGACCTGGCTCGACACCGTGCTCGACCTGCCTTGGTCGGTGCGCACCGAGGACCAGACCGACATCGTCGGTGCCCGCGAGATCCTGGACGCGGACCACCACGGTCTCGAGGACGTGAAGGACCGCATCGTGGAGTACCTCGCCGTGCGCTCCCGTCGTGCCGAGCGCGGCCTGGAGGTCGTGGGCGGACGTGGCTCGGGCGCGGTGCTCGCGCTCGTCGGTCCTCCCGGCGTCGGCAAGACGTCACTGGGGGAGTCCGTGGCCCGGGCACTGGGACGCAACTTCGTGCGCGTCTCGCTCGGCGGCGTCCGTGACGAGGCGGAGATCCGCGGCCACCGGCGTACCTACGTCGGCGCGCTGCCCGGCCGCATCGTGCGGGCCATCGCGGAGTCCGGCTCGATGAACCCCGTCGTGCTGCTCGACGAGATCGACAAGGTCGGTGCGGACTACCGCGGCGACCCGGCCGCGGCCCTGCTCGAGGTGCTCGACCCGGCGCAGAACCACACGTTCCGCGACCACTACCTCGAGGTCGACCTCGACCTGTCCGACGTGGTGTTCCTGGCGACGGCCAACGTGGCCGACATCATCCCGGACGCGCTGCTCGACCGGATGGAGGTCGTCACCCTCGACGGGTACACCGAGGACGACAAGGTCGCCATCGCGCGCACCCACCTGCTTCCGCGTCAGCTGTCGCGTGCGGCGCTGAGCGAGGACGAGGTCACCGTGTCCGACGAGGCCCTGCGCCTGGTCGCCGGTCAGTACACCCACGAGGCCGGCGTACGCCAGCTCGAGCGGGCCCTGGCCAAGGTGCTGCGCAAGGTCGCCACCAGGCTCGCGTCGACCGACCGCACGACGGTGACCGTGGACGAGGACAACCTGCGGGAGTTCCTCGGACGGCCACGGTTCCTGCCCGAGTCCGCGGAGCGTACGGCGGTCCCCGGTGTCGCCACTGGCCTGGCCGTGACGGGCACCGGTGGTGACGTGCTCTTCATCGAGGCGACGGCCATGGAAGGTGAGGCGCACCTGACCCTCACCGGCCAGCTGGGCGAGGTGATGAAGGAGTCCGCGCACATCGCGTTGTCCTACCTGCGCTCGCACAGTGCGGAGCACGGTGTCGATGCCGCAGGCCTGGACCGGGCACTGCACCTGCACGTGCCCGCCGGAGCGGTGCCGAAGGACGGGCCCTCCGCGGGCGTCACGATGGTCACGGCGCTGGCGTCGCTGGCCACCGGTCGGCCGGTGCGGTCCGACGTCGGCATGACCGGCGAGGTGACGCTGAACGGGCGGGTGCTGCCCATCGGTGGCGTGAAGCAGAAGCTGCTCGCCGCGCAGCGGGCCGGCCTGAAGACGGTCTTCATCCCGAAGCGCAACGAGCCCGACCTCGACGACGTGCCCGCCGAGGTGCTCGCCGAGCTGGACGTGCGGCCGGTCAGCGACGTGGGCGAGATCCTCGCCCATGCGCTGGAGGCGGCGTCGTCGGTGGAGGCGGCTGCCTGAGCTCTCGAGGGGTGAGGCCGGCGGGACACCACGCCACATCGGTCGTGATAGTGAGTACTGGTGACTGAGCCAGCACCCCGCGACCCCGGCCCCACCCCGTTCCACGACCTCGAGGCGTACATCGACCTGCCCCGTGGGTCGGGCCTCACCCTGTCCCCGGACGGCGACCGGCTGGTGACCGCCGTACAGACGCTGAACCCCAAGCGCACCAAGTACGTCACCGCGCTGTGGGAGGTCGACCCGACCGGGGAGCGCGCGGCTCGGCGGCTGACCCGCAGCGCCAAGGGCGAGGGCGGTGCCGCCTTCCTGCCGGACGGCTCGCTGCTGTTCACCTCGGCGCGGCCCGATCCTGAGGCCGAGGACGAGGACGACGAGGTCTCGATGCTGTGGCTGCTGCCTGCTCGTGGTGGCGAGGCGCGAGTGGTCGCCTCGCGGCCCGGTGGCGTGGAGGAGGTCCGCGTCGCTGCGGACGCCGGCACCGTCGTGCTCAGCTCGGCGACCTTCCCGAGCTCGGACTCCCACGACGCCGAGAAGAACAAGCGCAAGGAGCGCAAGGACAAGGCGGTGCAGGCGATCCTGCACGAGAGCGTGCCGGTGAGGTTCTGGGACAAGGACCTCGGCCCCGACGCTCCCCGGCTCTTCACCGGCTCGCTGGACGAGGAAGGCGTCGACGCACGCATCGACCTCGCCGATCTCACCCCGCACGCCGGCCGGGCACTGGAGCGCCTCGACCACGACGTGAGCCCGGACGGTTCGACGGTCGTCACCACCTGGGGCGTCCCCGAGCGCGGGGGGCTGCGTACGGCGCTGGCCGTGATCGACGTGGCGACCGGCGAGCGGCGGGTGCTCGTCGACGACGTCGAGTTCGATCACGCGGGCCCGCGGTTCAGTCCGGACGGACAGCGGGTGGTCGTGGTGCGCGAGAAGCGCTCCACCCCCCACGATCCCGGTGACCTCAGGATCGCGGTCGTGTCCCTCGCCGACGGCGCGGTCCGAGACCTCACAGGGGACTGGGACCGCTGGCCCGCCGGTCCGATCCGGTGGACGCCCGACGGCACCTCGCTGGTGCTCGTCGCCGACGAGGACGGCCGCGCGCCGGTGTTCCGGATGCATGCCACCACGGGTGAGGTCACGCGCCTCACCGCCGACGACTTCGCCTACTCCGACGTGCAGGTCTCCCCGGACGGTCAGCACGTCTACGCGATGCGGTCGTCGTACGCCGAGCCCCTGCGGCCGGTGCGCCTCGACGCGACCACCCCCGACCAGGACTCGACGGTGCTGCTCGGACCGATCGACCCCCCGGTGGTCCCCGGCATCCTCACCGAGGTCGAGACCACCGGCGAGGACGGCACCCGCGTCCGCTCCTGGCTCGCCCTCCCCGAAGGAGCCTCCGCCGACGCGCCGGCGCCGCTGCTGCTGTGGATCCACGGCGGCCCGCTGGGCTCGTGGAACGCGTGGTCCTGGCGCTGGAACCCGTGGCTGGCGGTCGCGCAGGGGTACGCCGTACTCCTTCCCGACCCGGCGCTCTCCACCGGCTACGGCCTCGACTTCATCGCCCGCGGCTGGGGGAGCTGGGGCGGTGCGCCGTACACCGACCTGATGGCGGCCACGGACGCCGCGACCGAGCGGGAGGACATCGACGAGACGCGCACGGCGGCGATGGGTGGCTCGTTCGGCGGCTACATGGCCAACTGGGTCGCCGGGCACACCGACCGCTTCAAGGCGATCATCACGCACGCCAGCCTGTGGGCCCTCGACCAGTTCGGCCCCACGACCGACGCTCCCTGGTACTGGTCGCGCGAGATGACGCCGGCGATGGCCGAGGCCAACTCGCCGCACCGGTCGGTGGACAGGATCGTCACGCCGATGCTGGTCATCCACGGCGACAAGGACTACCGGGTGCCGATCGGGGAGGGGCTGCGGCTGTGGGCCGAGCTCGCCGCGCGCGCCGAGGCGGAGGACGGCGAGATGCCGCACAAGTTCCTCTACTTCCCCGACGAGAACCACTGGGTGCTCACGCCCCAGCACGCGAAGATCTGGTACGAGACGGTGCTGGCCTTCCTGGACCACCACGTGCTCGGCAAGGACTGGCAGACTCCCGACCTGCTGCACTGACCCGGGCACCGGCAGCGGGAACCCGGAGTGCGCGCCGGAGGACCAGTTCGGGCTGCCGACGTGCCGAGGGCGCACGGGACTCCCACCGTGGCGAAGCGGGCACCCGGTCCGGGACCCCGGACTGATCGGGGACACCCTCCGGTCACCTAGGCTCGTCGCATGATCGACCTGCGTTCCGACACCGTCACCCGTCCCACCGAGGGCATGCGCCGCGCCATGGCAGAGGCCGAGGTGGGCGACGACGTCTACGGCGAGGACCCGACCGTCGAGGACCTGCAGGAGCGGGTGGCCGGACTCTTCGGCTTCGAGGCGGCGTTGTTCACCCCGACGGGTTCCATGGCCAACGTGCTCGCGCTGGCTGCTCTCGTCGGTCCGGGCCAGGAGGTGCTCTGCGAGTCGCGGGCGCACATCCTGCGGGCCGAGCTCGGAGCACACGGTGCGCTGACCGGGCTGACCAGCCGGACCTGGACCAACGCCGACGGCCAGGTCGATCTCGACGCCATCCGTGAGATGCACGCGCCCGACATGGGGCCCTTCTTCGTGCGCACGACGGCCATCTCGGTGGAGAACACCCACAACTTCGCCGGTGGGACCGTGCTGCCCCTCGATGACCTGCAGGAGCTGCGCGCCCACGCGGACGCGGTGGGCTGCGGCGTGCACATGGACGGTGCGCGCATCTGGAACGCGCACGTCGCCACCGGGACCCCGCTGGCGTCGTACGGCGCGGTCGCGGACACGATGGCGGTCTGCTTCTCCAAGGGGCTCGGTGCCCCCATCGGCTCGGCGATGCTGGGCTCCGCCGAGCAGATCGCGGAGGCGCGGGTACGCCGCAAGCGGATGGGCGGCGGCATGCGCCAGGTCGGAGTCCTCGCCGCTGCCGGGCTCTATGCGCTGGACCACCACCTCGAGCGGCTGGCCGAGGACCACGAGCACGCGCGCATCCTCGCGGGGGCCTGCGGCGCGGACCCCGACCTCACCGAGACCAACATCGTCGTGGTCGAGGTACCCGATGCCCCGGCGACGGTCTCCGCAGCCCGCGACCAGGGTGTGCTGGTCGGCGCGGTCGGCCCGACCAGGGTGCGGATGCTGACCCACCTCGACGTCGATCGCGCGGATGTGGAGCAGGCGGCGGTCGTGCTCGCGAAGATCCTGGCCGGCTGAGGGGTCGACTCTTCCCGATAGTCCCTGACGTTCCGGCCCCCTGATGTCCGGTTTGGGCGGCCAGAACGTCAGGGACTATCCGTCAGTGGCGGCGACCCACCACAGGCGGGAGCTGGCGGACGGCCTGCGCGAGGGCGCGGAGGTCGGCACCGAAGAGCGCTTGGGGACCGTCGCACAGGGCGTGCTCGGGGTCGCCGTGGACGTCGACGATGACGCCGTCGGCGCCGACGGCGATCGCCGCCCGGGAGAGGGGTACGACGAGGTCGCGTCGCCCGCCCGCGTGGGAGGGGTCGACGATGATCGGCAGGTGGCTGATCGCCTGCACGACGGGGACCGCGGAGATGTCGAGGGTGTTGCGGGTGCTGGGCTCGAACGTCCGGATGCCGCGCTCGCACAGCACCACGTCGAGGTTGCCGCGTTGGGCGACGTACTCCGCCGCCATCAGCCACTCCTCGATCGTCGCGGTCATGCCGCGTTTGAGCAGCACCGGCTTGCCGCACTCACCGACGGCCTGGAGCAGGCCGAAGTTGCCGGCGTTGCGGGTGCCGATCTGCAGCATGTCGGCGTGCTCGGCAACCACGGCGACGTCGCGCGCGTCGACGACCTCGGTGACCACCGGCAGTCCGGTGACCTCACGGACGTCGGAGAGGATCTCGAGGCCCTTCACGCCGAGCCCCTGGAACGCGTACGGCGAGGTGCGCGGCTTGTAGGCACCGCCACGGAGCATGGTGGCGCCGGCGGCCTTGGCCATCTCGGCCGCCTCGAGGGTCTGCTGGGCCGACTCGACCGCGCACGGGCCCGCGATGAAGGCGAAGGTCTCGGGGCCGACCGGCACCTGGCGACCGGCCGGCCCGACGTGGACGGTGGAGCGCTGGGGATGGTGTTGGAGGCTGACGAGCTTGAACGGGTCGGAGATCCGGTAGACGTCCTGGACGCCCGCCATGCTGCGCAGGTTGAGGCCGTGGAAGGACTCGATGTCACCGACGAGGCCGATGATCGTGCGCACGACGCCGCGGCTGACGAACGCCTGCCCGCCTGTCTCCTCGACGCGCTGGGTGACGTGCGCGATCTGCTCCTCCGTGGCGCCGGGTGCCATCACAACGACCATGGATCGAGGTTAGGCGCTCGTCCCGGTGGGCGAGACCGCCATCCACGATGTGGAAGGCGTCACACGGCGATGTGGGGCACCTCGGCCTCGATCCTGCGCCGCGGGACGAGCTCGACGATCAGCATCGCGGCGAGCACGAGCGATCCGCCGAGCAGCATCCGGCTCGTAGCCGACTCACCGCCGAGCAGCACCGCGAACAGCGCGGCGAAAACGGGCTCCATGCTCATGATGATCGCCGTCCGGGTCGGTGGCAGGTGGGCCTGTGCCCACGTCTGGCCCAGTAGCGCGGCGGCTCCGGCGAACAGCGCCATGTAGACGACCGAGAGCCAGTCGCCGGTCCTCTCGGGGAGCACGATCCCGCCCGGCGCGGCGGCGCCCGTGCAGATCACGGCGATCACGATGCACTGCACGATCGACATGCCCAACGCGTCCCCGGTGCTCGACCAGGCGCCGAGGCCGACGATGTGGAGGGCGTACATGCCGGCGGAGACCAGGGTCAGCGCCTCGCCGTACCGCAGACCGAGGCCGGAGGACACATCCCCCAGGGTGAGTACGCCGAGCCCGATGATCGCGAGCAGTACGGCGCCCCAGGTCAGCGCCCCGATCCGGGAGCGGAGCAGCACCGCGGCCAGCAGCGGCGTGAACACGACGTACATGCCGGTGATGAAGCCCGAGACGCTCGCGGCCGTGTGGGCCAGGCCGGTGGTCTGCAGGATCTGCGCGACGCCGTAGAGCGCGCCGAGCAGGACCGCCTGGCGCAGGCGGTCGCGTGAGAGCCTGCGGACGGCCCGCGGCGAGACCAGCAGGATCGCCACCGAGGCGATCGCGAACCGCACCGCCAGGAAGTCCAGCACCGGCACCCGGTCGAGCAGGTCGTGGATGAGGAAGAAGGTCGACCCCCAGCTCGCGGTCATCGCCAGCAGCGCCAGCGTGGCGAGCAGGGTGACCCGCGAGCCGTGGGAGGCAGGCAGGTTCACACCGGGCTTCCGGTGCGCGCGATGCGTCGCTCGTGGGCGCGCACCGCCGCAACGTACTGCCTGGTGTCGGTGTAGTAGCCGTGACGACGTACCGCGCCGAGCCCCTGGTAGTAGGCGGCGATGGCGGTCTTGTCACGCCGGGTCCAGGCCCGGAGAACGCGCAGCGTCATCACCCCGGCGAGCACGTTGTCGTGGGTGTCGCGCAGGCGCAGCGGACGGCCGACGTACCACCGCATCCAGCGGCCCGTGTCCGGCATCACCTGCATCACGCCCAGGGCACCGGTCGAGGAGATCCGCCTCTGCTGCCAGCCGGACTCCTGCCAGGCCACGGCGAGCGCGAGCTGCGGGGGTACGCCGTAGCGGCGTGCGACGCCGACGACCAGGCGGCGTACCTGCTCGCGGCTCAGGTCGGCGTGCAGCCAGCCGCGTCCGGGTGGGCGGGTCCGGTGCAGGAGCACCGGTGTCGTGGCGGCACCCCTGGTGGCCTTGGGCGTGCGGTGCTGGGCCACGTGGCCGCCGGCGCGGCGTACGGCGGAGACGACGATCGGGATGCTCAGGGTCTGCCCCTGGTGGAGGCTGCCCTTCGGCCCGAGTCGGTTCAGGTCGATCAGCTCCTCGGTCCAGGCGTGGTAGCGCACCGCGAGACCGGTCGCCGTGTCACCGGCGCGCACCACGTAGGGCACGATCGAGCGGTCCGGGTGGCCCGGCCAGGGCGTCGCCTGCGCGGGTGGGGCGAGCACGGTGACGGCGGTCAGGGCGCTGGCCAGGGTGGCGAGGCGTGCCGCCCGGCGTACGCGTCGGGGGTGGGGGGTGCTGGCGGTCGGGCGGCGTCGGGGAAGTGACACGGGTTCCTCCGTCTGCTGACGAGCGTACGACGTTACCAGTGTGGCTGGAGTGGCGGAAGGGGTCAGATGACCGCCTGGCGCCGACGCAGGTGGCCGGCGGGACCAGGGGTCAGACGATGCCGACCACGACGGTGCTGCCCCGCGGGGCCATGGTGCCCCGGCCCGGGTCGGTCGTGACGACGTACTGCACGCCGACGTAGAGGCTGGCGTGACGCACCGTCACCCGGAAGCCGGCATCCTCCAGGCGCTGCCGCGCGGCGTCGAGCCCCATGCCGATCACGTTGGGGACCTCGACCAGCACCGGGCCCTTGGACACCGTCAGCGAGATGACGTCCTCGGCCCTGCCCGTGCCGGAGTCGGGGGTCTGCGTGACGACCCGTCCCTTGGGCACGGTGTCGCTGTTCACCTCGGTGGTGTCGACCTTGAAGCCGAGCTTGACCAGGGCCTTCTCGGCCGCATCGGCCGGCTTTCCGGTGTAGTCGGGGATCTTGACGGGCTTGGGGCCCTTGCTCACGATCACGTCGACCGCGGTGTTGGGACGCAGGGCGATGCCTGGAGCAGGGTCGGTCCCGACGACGCGTCCGGTCGGGACCGTCTCGTCGAAGCGCTCGATCGCCTCGCCGTACGCGAGCTTCGCGGTGTCGAGCGCCTGCTGGGCGTCGTCGAGCGTCTGACCCCGCACGTCGGGGACCTGGTGCCGCTCGGGACCCAGCGAGATCACCGCGTTCACGGTGCCGTCCTTCAGCACCCGGTCGCCGGGGGCGGGGTCGGTGGAGATCACGTAGCCCTTGCGGACGTTCTCCGCGAAGCTCTCCCTCTCCACCTTCATCGAGAGTCCCGCCCGGTCCAGCTTCACCCGGGCGGCGGCCTCGCTGAGGTTCAGCACGGCAGGGGTGGGGGTGTAGCGGGCCACTCCGAGGTACCAGCCACCCAGGGCGGCCAGGATCGCGAGGAGCACCACCACCCCGAGCAGCGCCCTGCCGCGACGCGAGTGGCGGGGCAGCGCGGCGGGCGTGGCCGTGGCACGGCCGCGCGGTGCGGCGGGCGGCTCCTGTGACCGGGGTGCGAGCCGGGAGTCGCGCTCCTGGTCGTAGACCCCGCCGTCGTCGGAAGGGTGGTCGAGCGAGCTCAGGTCGTGGGGCTCGATGATCTGCGCCGGCAGCTCGCCGGTGGGCGTGCGACCTCCGCCGACCGGTGTGGTCGGGGTGAGGTCGGACATCAGGTCGGGGTCGCTGACGACGCCGTGGTCGAGCGCGTTGCGGACGCGGCGCACCTGGTAGAGCAGGACGCGGGCGTCGGCCGGCCGGAGGTCGGGGTCGCGGGCGGTGGCGCGGGCGACGAGGGCGTCGACGTACGGCGGGATGCCGGGGGTCGAGGCAGACGGTGCGGGGATGTCCTCGTGGACGTGCTTGTAGGCGACCTGGATGGGGCTGGCGGCCTGGTGCGGCTTGTGGCCGGTGAGCATCTCGTAGAGGAGGACGCCGGCCGCGTAGACGTCGGCGCGTGCGTCCGCACGGCCGTCGACCACGAGCTCGGGGGAGAGGTAGGAGACCGTGCCGATCAGCACGCCACCGGTCGCGGTGTGCTGGGTCTCGGAGTTGATGGCGCGGGCCAGCCCGAAGTCGGCGACCTTCACCCGCCCGTCGTCGGCCATCAGGACGTTCTCGGGCTTGACGTCGCGGTGGAGGATGCCGGCGTCGTGGGCGGCCGCGAGGGCAGCGAGCACGGGCTCGATCACCGACAGCGCCTTGGCCGGAGACATCGGGGCTTCCTTGCGGATCAGGTCGCGCATCGTCAGGCCGGGGACGTACTCCATGACCAGGAACAGCGTGCCGTCGTCGTCGCCGGTGTCGAAGACGGCGACCACGTTGTGGTGGGCGAGCCGGGCGGCGGAGCGGGCCTCGCGCTGGAAGCGGCGTACGAACTCCTCATCGTCGGCCAGCCCCTCGTGCATGACCTTGACGGCCACCGTGCGGTCCAGGCGCAGGTCGGTCGCCTCGTAGACGGTCGCCATCCCGCCGCGGGCGATCCGGGGACCCACGCGGTATCTGCCGTCGAGGACGCGCCCGGTCAGCGCGTCGCCACTGCGGTCCACGATCTCCTCCAGCGTCGGGCGGGGAAGGATCCCGACTGACCAGCCACTTTAGAGGCTCCGAGGGGTCGGAGCCGGCAGGTGAACGCGTCAGATGAGCGTGGTGGGAACATGTGCGCGTGAGCGAGAACACCCCCGAGGACGACCTGCAGACCCTGATCACCGACTGGCTGGACTGGAAAGCGGCCGCAACGGAGCTGCACGTGAGCGTGACCAAGATCCGCACGCTGATCCGCGAGCACCACCTGGCAGCCGCCGTCCCGTCGCCGGGAGCCGGCCAGCAGGTCCCCGCCGAGCTGATCATGGACGGAGAGATCGTCAAGGGCGTCCCCGGCCTGCTGACGCTCTTCGCCGACGGCGGCTGGGACGACCGCGAGAAGCTCACCTGGCTGTTCACCGAGGACGAGTCGCTCCCCGGACGCCCGATCGACGCCCTCCGCGAGAACCGGGGCTCCGAGGTCAAGCGGCGGGCGCAGGCGCTGGCCCTGTAGTCACTTGCGTCACACGTTTCACCCGTTCACTGGTGAAACGTGCACTTCCCCCCTGTTGCAACGCGGGGGAAGTGCCGGTTTCACGGGTGAACGGGTGAAACCGCGAGCCGTTCAGACAGCCCGCTGCGTCACCTGGGCCGCCAGCCCGGCGAGTACGCCGCGGGCCCGTTCCGTGACGTCGGCCGACCCGAGCGCGGTGAGGGAGCGCTCGGTGAGCTGGCTGATCACTTCCTCGACCTGCGCCCGGGCCCCGGACTCGTCGATGAGGCGGCACAGGTGCTCGACCTGCGGTGGTTCCAGAGCGGTGCCCAGTGCGGAGTCGAGGACCTTCGCCTCGGCCGGGGGCAGGCCGTCCAGCGCGAGCGAGACCAGCACCGTGCGCTTCCCCTCGATCAGGTCGTCACCTGCCGGCTTCCCGGTCACCCGTGGGTCGCCGAACACGCCGAGCAGGTCGTCACGGAGCTGGAAGGCCTCGCCCAGCGGCAGCCCGAACCGGCTCAGCTGGGTGATCATCCCGGGGCTCGCTCCGGCCAGGGCGGCGCCGATGTGGAGCGGCCTCTCGATCGAGTACTTGGCGGACTTGTAGCGCAGCACCGTCATCGCGGTGTCCACGTCGGCCGCCCCGCGCGCCTGCGCCGAGACGTCGAGGAACTGGCCGGTGACCACCTCGCTGCGCGTCAGGTCGAAGTAGCCGAGGGCGTCCAGGACGCGGTCGGCGGGCAGGCCGCACGTCCGGAGCAGCTCGTCGGACCAGCTGAGCAGGAGGTCGCCGAGCAGGATCGCGGCGGAGGCGCCGTACTGCTCCGGACTGGCAGCCCAGCCGCTGTCGCGGTGCAGTTGCTCGAAGGCGCGGTGGGTGGCGGGGCGGCCCCGACGTACGTCGGAGGCATCCATGTAGTCGTCGTGCACCAGGGCGCTCGCGTGCAGCAGCTCCAGCGAGGAACAGGCCCGCAGCAGGGCGCCGGGATCGGCCGGCTCGGCCACCGCATGGTGGCCCCACCAGCAGAAGGCCGCTCGGAAGCGCTTCCCGCCCGAGACGCTCACCCGTGCGTGCTCGACGAGCCGCTGGGCGTCGGGACCGAGGCGGTCCAGCCACTCGGCCTGGGTGCGGACGAAGTCCTGCAGTGCGGACTCGATGTCGGCGCGGAAGCCCGCGGCGTCCCATCCTTCGTGCTCCCAGGTCATCCGGCGAGCGTAGACCCGTAATCTTGCTCTCGTGTCCGAGGGTTCTGCGCGCATCGGTGACCTGCTCCGGCTGGGCGGTCGCTCCTTCTCCTTCGAGTTCTTCCCGCCCAAGGACGAGGCCGGCGAAGAGGTCCTGTGGCGCTCGATCAGCGAGCTCGAGCCCCTGCGGCCGACGTTCGTCTCGGTCACCTACGGCGCCGGCGGTACGACGCGCGACAGGACCGTCGCGATCACGGGGCGGATCGCCCGGGAGACCTCGATGCTGCCGATGGCGCACCTGACCTGCGGGGGCCACACCACCGACGAGCTCGCCCGTATCCTGCAGTCCCTCATCGACTCCGGAGTGCGCAACGTGCTGGCGTTGCGCGGCGACCCGCCCGGCGGGCCAGGCACCGAGTGGGTCTCGACCGAGGGCGGCGTCGAGTACGCCTCCGACCTGGTCGCGTTCATCCGGCAGGTCAGCGACCTCTCCGTCGGCGTCGCCGCGTTCCCCGAGGGGCACCGCGACGCCGCCAGCCTGGACGACGACGTTGCCGTGCTCAAGGCGAAGTACGACGCCGGTGCGGAGTTCGCGGTGACCGAGATGGTGCTCCGCGCCTCCGACTACTTCGGCCTCGTGGAGCGGGCGAGCGCCGTCGGGGTCGACTTCCCGATCGTCCCGGGCATCATGCCGATCCTGAACTTCGACTCGATGGCGAAGATGGTGGAGCTCTCGGGCCGTGAGATCCCCGACGAGGTGATGGCCCGGCTGGAGCCGTTGAAGGACGACCCGGCCGCCGTACGTGCCGAGGGCATCGCGATCGCCACCGAGCTCTGCGACATCCTGCTCGAGCACGGCGCCCCGGGCCTGCACTTCTACACCCTCAACCGGTCCAAGGCGACGCGTGAGATCTACGCCGCCCTGTCCGTCCACGCCTGACCGGGCCGCGCGCGCTCAGGCAGGCCCGATCGACTGGGCCACCAGGGCGGCGGAGAGGCCGACCGAGGGCAGGCCCGCACCCGGGGTCGCGTGCGCGCCGGCCATCAGGACGCCGGGGACCGGGGTGGTCGGGCCGAGGCGGCGGCTGACGGTGTTGCGGCCCTGCCACAGCACGCCGTACGGCGAGCCGCCCCACTCCTCCACCAGCTCGCGAGGTGACCGGTCGACGCGGACCTCGACCTGGTCGCGGACCCGGATGCCCGCGCGTTGCAGGGAGTTGACGATGTCCTCCGCCAGCTGACCACGTCCGAGCAGGGTCCAGGCGTGGGCGCCGTCGGGTGCCTGGCCACCGGTGCGCAGCACCAGCAACGGGTCGCCGTGGATGACCACCTCGTGGGGGAGGTCGGGCACCTCGCCGACCACGCCGATGTGGCAGGTCACCGGCGGGAGCGCCGGCATCGTCCGCTGGACCAGCGACGCGAGGGCCGGCAGCCGTCGGGGGTCGATCGCGCAGACGACGTGGTCGGCCTCGATCACGCCCTGCTCGGTGCGGACGCCCGCGACCCGGCCGCCGGACAGCTCGAGGTCGAGGGCTCGGGTGGACAGCAGGACCGTCACGCCCCGCGTCCCCAGGCGGGAGGACAGCGCCTCGGCCAGCGAGCCCATCCCACCGGGGACGGTCCAGGCCCCGAAGTTCTGCTCGACGTAGGTCCACATCCCCATCCACGCGGGCACGTTGCGCAGGTCGTGGCCCTCCAGGACCATCGGGTAGCAGGCCAGCTGTCGCAGCCGCTCGTCCCTGAACGCCTTCTGGGCCAGCTTGTGCAGGGTCAGCCGCGTGGAGAGCAGCGCCTTGGTGTGCCTGCTCGCGAGCTCGGCGGAGAAGGGGCGCTCGAGCCAGTCGCGGCGAAGCGTCTCCCAGTCGTCGGCGAAGGCGTCGACGTACGCCGACCACTGGGCGCCCAGCCCGGACCCGAGGGCGGCGTCGACGGCCGCCATCTGGGCCGCGCGGCTGCCCCCCGGCAGGTCGAGGACGGTCTCGTCGTCATCGTCGAACAGGTGGCGGGCCACCGGCTCGACCGGGACCAGCTCCATCTCCTTCTCCAGCGCCCGGCCCGACTTGCGGAACAGGTCGCGCAGCACGGCGGGGAGAAGTGTGTGGGTGGGTCCGGCGTCCCAGCGGTAGCCGTCCCGCTCGACGTACCCGAGCGCACCACCGACCCGCGACCTGGCCTCGACCAGGGTCACCTCGTGGCCGATCTTGGCCAGGCGCGCAGCACTGGCGAGGCCGCCGTACCCTCCGCCGACCACCACCACGCGCGCCATGGCGGTCACCCTACGGGGGGCTTCAGGGGGCACCCCTGAGGCCTCACTCCACGTCGAGCTCGTCGGCTCCGGTCATCCGCTGGAGCTCTTCATAGGTGCTGCTGAACACGGCGGCGGGATGGCCGGCCGCAGCCCAGATCTCGTCGTAGTGCCTCAGCACGGGGTCGAGGTAGGTCCGCACCGGTGCCGGGTGGTCGAAGGGGGAGACGCCGCCGATGACCTGGCCGGTGTGACGTCGGACGAAGTCCGGCTTGGCGCGCCTGAGGGCCGGGATCCCCAGGGTGGCGACGACCTTGCCGGTGTCGACGCGGTGCGAACCGCTGGTCAGCAGCAGGAGCGGCTCGCCGTCGGCCGCGTCACCCCCGTCGGTCGGCACCATGAACAGCAGGCTGTTGGCGATCGCGCCGACCTCGCAGCCGAGTGCGTCGGCGGCGAGCTGGGCGGTGTGCACCGAGTCGGGGAGCACGACGATCCGGCCGGTGCCGCCTCGGCGTTCGAGCTCGGCGCGGAAACGGGTGATGGCTGAATGCTCGTCGGGGCGTTCGCTCATGGCGGCAACGTACCGGTCGAGGCGGGCCACGGCTCCCGGTTCCCCCACGTCCCGAGCCCGGTCCAGCCGCTCCTCGGAGGAGGAATGTCCAGAACCGTGGAAGTTGCCGACACGTCTTGACGTCCTGTCGGAGGGGAGGTGTACCTTGAAGTTGTTCGAACACATGTTCGATCACGTCCCGGTGGAGGGTGACCTCGACCCCCATCCTCCACCGGGGCGCTGACAGCGGGTCGAACGGCTGCGGTTCATCAGGTGAGGAGCAGGACGGTGCGGCGTTACGACGACCCCGTAGAGGTGCGCAAGGGCGCAGACGAGGATCCCGAGCAGTTCCTGTGGCGGGGGCGCTTGTGGCAGGTGCGCGAAGTGGTCGCGCACTGGGTGGAGACCGGCGCCTGGTGGACCAGACGAACCGCCGACCAGCCCGGCGGGGGAGTCGACACCGACCTCCTGCGGGAGCGCGAGGTGTGGCGGGTGGCAGCAGCCCGGGGAAGGGTCGCTGCCCTCCACTCACCCGAGCACGACCCCGGCTACGGCGTCTTCGACCTGGTGTTCAGCTGGTCCGAGGGCAGCTGGCAGCTCGTCCGGGCCATGGACTGACGGACTGAAGGAGGACACGAGATGACCCAGCAGCTGACCACCCCGTTGAGCACGCCGATGACGACAGGGGGACCCCATTTCCTGACCGCCGCGACCCACTCCTACCTCGAGCGGGCGGCCGAGTCGTTGCGCGAGGCGATCACCAGCTCGAGCGTCCCGGAGCGCTACGCCCACGCCCACGTCTCCGCGCTCCGGGCGACCGCAGCCCTGCTGGCGGCTCGCGCCCGGCCGGTGATGCCGACCCGGCGCCGGCCCCAGAAGAACGCCTGGGTGCTGCTCGCCGAGGTGGCGCCGGAGCTCAGCGAGTGGGCGAGCTTCTTCGCCGCGGGGGCCGCCAAGAGGGCGGCCGCCGAGGCGGGGTCGCGCCGTGCGGTCACCGAGCGGGAGGCCGACGACCTCGTGCGGGACGCCGACCGCTTCCTGGCCCTGGTGGAGACCTCCCTGGGGCTGACCGAGCACGCCCCGATCCGTGTGGCCTAGCGGTGGCTGATCCCTTCGTGCACCTGCACGTGGCATCGGGCTACTCGCTGCAGTACGGCGCCTCGCACCCGCACGTCCTCGTCGAGCGCGCCGCCGAGCAGGAGATGGACACCCTCGCGCTGACCGATCGCGACGGGACCTATGGCGCGGTCCGGTTCGCCAAGGCGGCGATGGCCAACGGGGTCCGCCCGGTGCTCGGCGTCGACCTGGCCTTCGCCACCTCGGTGGCCGGTGGGCTCAAGCCCTTCGAGACGCTCGCTCCTCAGGAACCAACGCTCGCCGGCGCTGGCTCCTCGACCACCGGCAACCGTCCCCGCACCCCGACTCGGGGCGGTGCCTCCCGGGACGCCCGGCTGCCCCGGGTCACCTTCCTGGCCAGCGGGAAGGCCGGGTGGGCGGCCGTGTGCCGGCTGGTCTCGGCGACCCACGCGGCCGGCGAGCGCGGCACCCCGGTGTGCACCCCCGAGCTCGTGGCCGAGCACGTCTCGGGCCGCGACGTCCGTGTGCTGCTCGGTCCGGCCTCCGAGTTGGGCCGTGCCGCCACGCTGCGACGCGAGGACCTCGGCGGCGCCGTGCTGCGTCGCTGGCTCGACCTCCTCGACCCCGGTCAGCTCGTGGTCGAGGTCGTCTCCCACCGGCTGGCCGGCTCGGGACCGGGCTCCTCCCCGCACGCCGCCCGGATGGCCGGGCTGGCGCGCACGGGCCAGGTGACGACCGTGCTCTCCAACGCCGTCCGCTACGCCGACCGGCTCGACGCCCCGACGATCGACGTGCTCGACGCCGCGCGACGACTGGTGCCGATGGACGTCCGCCACCTCGACCGCAGCAACGCCGAGGGCTTCTTGAAGTCCGGCAAGCAGATGCACGAGGTCGCCGAGGAGATCTGCCGCTACGCCGGGCTGGGGGAGCACGGCTCCCGGGGAGCCACCGAGCTGCTCGCCCAGACCCGCGCCATCGCCGACCAGTGCGTGCTCGACCCGCGCGAGGACCTCGGGATCGGAGAGGTGCACTTCCCCGAGTTCGAGGTCGCTGGGGGTGGGGGCGACCCCGGGAGTGTCCTGGCGGGAGGCGGCGTCACCGCCGACCTCGAGCTCCGGAAGAGGTGTGAGGCCGCGATCGGGTGGCGCTTCGGCGACCGTCCACGCCAGCGGATCTGGAAGCGGCTCGACGACGAGCTCTCCACGATCGCCCAGCTCGGCTTCGCGTCGTACTTCCTCACCGTCGGCGACGTCACCACGATGATCCGCGAGCTCGGCATCCGCAGTGCGGCGCGCGGGTCGGGCGCGGGCAGCCTGGTCAACTACCTGCTCGGCATCTCCGGGGTCGACCCGCTCCGGCACGGCCTGCTGATGGAGCGGTTCCTCTCCCCGCTGCGGCGCTCGCTGCCCGACATCGACATCGACGTGGAGTCGGCGCGGCGGCTCGAGGTCTACGACGCGATCCTCGAGCGCTTCGGCAGCGACCGGTGTGCGACGGTCTCGATGATGGACACCTACAAGGTGCGCCATGCGATCCGCGACGTCGGTGCCGCGCTCGGCATGCCGATGGGAGAGATCGACGCCATCGCCAAGGCGTTCCCGCACATCCGGGCCCGTGACGCCCGGATGGCGCTGCGCGACCTGCCCGAGCTGCGTTCCACCGGGATGGCCCGCGAGGCGGCCGCTGGGGAGTGGGGGTCCTTCGACCTGTTCTTCCGGCTGGTGGAGAGCCTCGACGGGCTGCCGCGCCACATCGCGATGCACCCGTGCGGCGTGCTGCTCTCCGACCGCACGCTGCTCGACCGCACCCCGGTGGAGCAGAGCTTCCTGGGCTACCCGATGAGCCAGTTCGACAAGGAGGACGTCGAGGACCTCGGCCTGCTCAAGCTCGACGTGCTCGGCATCCGGATGCAGTCGGCGATGGCGCACGCGGTCGGGGAGGTCCAACGGCTCTCGGGTCGGGTCATCGACCTCGACGACGAGGTGCAGGTGCCCTTCGACGACCCCACCACCTACTCGCTGATCTCCTCCGCCAAGACGCTGGGCATCTTCCAGATCGAGTCACCCGGACAGCGCGAGCTGGTGGGCAAGTCCGGGATCGAGGACTTCGCCGACATCATCGCCGACATCTCGCTGTTCCGGCCGGGGCCGGTCAAGAGCGACATGATCACGCCCTACCTCGAGGTCAAGAACGGCTGGAGGACCGCGACCTACCTGCACGACGACCTGCGCCCGATCCTCAGCGGCACCCGCGGCGTGGTGGTCTTCCACGAGCAGGTGATCGAGATCATCGCCCGGTTCGCCGGCTGCTCCTACGCCGAGGGCGACGAGTGGCGGCGCACGCTTGGCGACAAGGACGGCATGGCCGAGACGAAGACCTGGTTCTACCCGCGCGCGCTCGGCCGGGGCTACTCGCTGCCGGTGGTGGAACAGATCTGGAAGGTGATCGAGGCCTTCGCCTCGTTCGGCTTCTGCAAGGCCCACGCGGCCGCGTTCGCGCTGCCCACCTACCAGTCGGCCTGGCTCAAGGCGCACTACCCGGCGCACTTCATCTCGGGCGTCCTCACCCACGACCCGGGCATGTACCCCAAGCGGCTGATCCTCGACGACGCCCGGCAGCTCGGCATCGCCGTGCTGGGGCTCGACGTCAACGCGAGCGGGGCGACGTACCTCGTGGAGGAGATCGGCACCGGCTACGGCATCCGGCTCTCCCTGGGCGAGGTGCGCGGCATCAACGACGGCGAGGTGCACCGGATCGTGGAGGCCCGCGAAGGTGCGCCGTACGCCTCGCTGACCGACTTCTGGCAGCGCACCCAGGTCTCCCGTCCGGTGGTCGAGCGGCTGGTGCAGGCGGGGGCCTTCGACAGCGTCTACGGCATCGGGATGAACGGTGCCGGCCGTCGCAACCGGCTGACCAGGCGTGACCTGCTCCTCGAGATCGGCGACCTCGACCGGTTGCGGCGCGCCTCCGAGCGCACGAGCGCCAGGAGGGCGCGTGGCCTGTCCCGTTCGGGCTCGGGGTCAGGCGCCGGGGACTCCTCGTTCCAGCTCACCCTCGACCTGGGGGACACCTCGACCGGCACCCCCAGCGGCCTGCCGGAGATGACCGACGGCGACCGGGTGCGTGCGGAGCTGGACATCCTCGGCCTCGACGCCAGCAAGCACGTGATCGACTTCCATGCCGAGTTCCTCGACCGCCTCGGCGCCACCCGGTCGGTCGATCTGCTCTCCGCGCGCAGCCGCAGCGAACTGCTGGTGGCCGGGGTGAAGGTGGCCACCCAGACCCCGCCGATCCGGTCAGGTCGCCGGGTCGTCTTCTTGACCCTGGACGACGCCACCGGGCCGGTCGACGCGACCTTCTTCGAGGACGCGCAGGGACCGTACGCCGCCACGGTGTTCGGCTCCTGGCTGCTCGTCGTCCGCGGTGAGCTGCGGCGCACCGGCCGCCGCGGGGTCTCGCTGCGGGCGACCGGCGCCTGGGACCTCGGGACGCTGCACGACCTGTGGCGCTCGGAGGGGATGGACGCCGTCCGTGCCGAGATCAACCGCGTGCCCGTGGGCTTCGCCTCCCCGGCCGACGGGCCGAGCAGGGTGATGGTGCACACCAGCGGGTTCCGGATGTCGCCGTACGCCGACATCAAGCCCGCCGGTGGGTCTCCGGGCACCGTCACCGGTGACGTGGCGCGCAAGCTGTGGCACCGCAGCCCGGGGAGTGCGGGATGAGCCGACCACCGGAGAGCCGACTACTAGGGTGGCGCCCATGGAACGCCCCCTCGAACGACGCACGGCCGCCCGCACAGCGGTGGTCTGGGACGCCGTACGCGCCCTCCTCGAGGGCGCGGATGAGCAGCAGGTCCTCGACATCGGTGGCGGCACCGGTGGCTTCGCGGTCCGGGTGGCGGGACTGGGCCATCGGATCACCGTCATCGACCCCAGCCCCGACGCCCTCGCCGCCCTGGCCCGTCGCGCCGACGAGGAGGGTGTCGCCGACCGGGTCACCGGCCTCCAGGG
This sequence comes from Marmoricola sp., assembly GCF_025965085.1. Classification (GTDB taxonomy): domain Bacteria; phylum Actinomycetota; class Actinomycetes; order Propionibacteriales; family Nocardioidaceae; genus Marmoricola. Next base: position 16,079 of record NZ_JAOPXP010000145.1, on the reverse strand, counting down.
TGACCTGGGCACGGTGCGCGAGCTGGCGCCCGAGGGCGGTGCCGACCTGGTCCTGTGCCACGGCGTGCTCGGCCTGGTCGACCACCCTGCCGGCGCGCTGGAAGCGATCGCCTCGGTACTGCGTCCCGGCGGGGCGCTCTCGCTGGTGGTCAGCCAGCGCCATGCAGCCGTGCTCGCCCGGGCGATGGCCGGCCACTTCACCCAGGCGATGCAACTGCTCGAGGACTCGCCGTCCGGGAGCCAGGCGACCCGTCCCGTCGACTCCCGCTCCAGTGAGCACCGCTTCACCGTCGACGAGCTCACTGGCCTGCTCGAGGGGACCGGCTTCGTCATCCGCAGCAGCCACGGCATCCGCGTCTTCACCGACCTGGTGCCCTCCTCGCTCCTCGACCTCGAGCCGGGCGCGAGCGCAGCCCTCCTGGAGCTGGAGCGAGCAGTCTCCGAGCGGCCCGAGTACCTCACCATCGCCAGCCAGCTCCACCTCGTCGCCACCCGCTAGGCCCGCAGGGTTCGTCCCCGGCCGTTCGGGCCGGCACCCACGCCTCCTCGGTCTCACCGACCCGCACAGCTTCGGGGTGCGTCCTCATGGATGACCTCTCGCACGACTGCCCCATCCTGCATGTCGACATGGACGCGTTCTACGCCTCGGTCGCGACCCGCGACCGTCCCGAGCTCGCGGACGTGCCGGTGATCGTGGGCGGGGGACACCGGGGGGTGGTGCTGGCCGCCAACTACCCGGCCAGGAAGTACGGCGTCCACTCGGCGCTGCCGATGACCCGCGCCAGGCGGATGTGCCCCGACGCGGTGGTGCTCCCACCCGACTACGCCGACTTCGAGTCCGTCTCCTCCTCGGTGATGGAGACCTTCCGTCAGGTCACCCCGGTGGTGGAGGCGGTGTCGCTGGACGAGGCGTTCCTCGACGTCTCCGGGTCGATCCGCCGCCTCGGCAGCCCGCTGCAGATCGCCGAGCACATCCGGGCCCGGGTCGCCGACGAGCAACGGGTCACCTGCTCGGTGGGGCTGGCCGGGTCGGTCTCGGTGGCCAAGCTGGCCAGCCGACGTGCCAAGCCCGACGGGGTGGTCGTCGTACCCCCGCGGCAGGTGACCAGCTTCCTGCACCCCCTCGACGTCGGCGAGCTCTACGGCGTGGGGGAGAAGACGCGCGACCAGCTGCACCGGCTCGGCCTGCGCACGGTCGGCGACGTCGCGCACACCCCGCTGGCCACCTTGCAGCGCGGCATCGGGGCAGCGGCGGGCACCCAGATCCACCACCTGGCCTGGGGCACCGACCGCCGCACCCTCACCCCGCGTCGGGTCACCCAGGACCCCGACAAGAGCATGGGGGCCGACGAGACCTTCGGCCGTGACACCGACGACCGGTCCGTGGTGCTGCGCGAGCTGCTGCGCCTCTCCAGCAAGGTCGCGGGGCGGATGCGTGCTGCCGGGGTCGCAGGACGCACGGTCACGTTGAAGGTGCGCTTCGCCGACTTCACCACCATCACCCGCTCCCGGACGCTGCCGGACGCGACCGACGGCACCGGGGAGATCCACGGCACGGCTGCGGGGCTCTTCGACGCGCTCGGCCTGCAACGTGCCCGGATCCGCCTGGTGGGAGTACGCGTCGAGGGGTTGATGCCGCGCGAGCAGGTGCAGCGGCAGCTCGTCATCGGGGCCCGTGAGCACGGCTGGGACGAGGTCGACCGGGCCGCCGACGCGGCGGCGCTGCGCTTCGGTGGGGGCGCAGTTCGACGCGCCACCCTGCTCATCGGCGACCGGCCCTGACCCCCGTCCGGCCCCCCACGAACCCACCCCGGACGCGGTTCGCTGGGCCGTCGGATAAATATCGAACACGATTTCCTGAACCCGTCTACCGACTTGTGGGAGGCCTGCCTAGACTCATTGGAGGGAACAAGTCAAAGCGGGAGGAAGCCGTGCCGCTCTCCGAAGAGGAGCTACGTCTGCTGGAGCAGATGGAGCAGGCCCTTGCCCAAGAGGACCCCAAGTTCGTTTCGACGTTGAGGGGCAGCACTCTCGAGCGAGTCGCACGAATGCGCACGATCGCCGCGGCGGTCGTCTTCGTCCTCGGGGTGGTGATGCTGATGGGCGGCGCCGTCAGTCAGCAGACCTGGCTCGGCATCCTGGGGTTCGTGGTGATGCTGGCCTCCGCGACCGTCGGGCTGGCCGCCTGGCGCGGGCGTCACGCCCCGGCCGCACAGGCGCCGCGCAGCGGCGAGGACCAGCTCTTCGACTTCGACGACCACCCGCACCGCTTCGACGTGATCGAGGGCGGGCGCGCCGGAAAGTCACACAAGCCCCACAAGCAGGGTGGCAAGCTGCCCCGCCGCTCGCGCCCCAAGGCACCCAAGCACGGCACGTTCATGCAGCGCATGGAGCAGCGCTGGGAGCGTCGTCGCCAGCAGGGTTACTGACCCTTCCGCAACAGCGACACCGGCCACACCCGGCTGCGCCAGTTCCTGCGCCACGTCCCGCGCCAGCCCCGTCCCCGGTCGAGGCTCTCGACCATCGTCCTGCGCCAGGTCTCCACGGTCCTGACCGTGCCCGCACGCACCTCCTCGTCGACGGCTCCCGGGTCGCCGGTGACACCCTGGCCGTAGCGACCCTGCTCCACGCGGACCAGCAGCCCCTCCAGGGAGACGACGTCAGCGTCCTCCGCCTGCACCTGGCCCACCACGCTGCGTGCCTGCTCTCGAGGTGAGCGTTGCTCGGGCCACGCCATCCCCAGGTCGACGGCCGTGGCGCGCAGCTCCGCCCAGGCTCCCTCGGCGAGGTGGACCGGGCTCGCGGGGGCGAGACGACGCCGGCGCTGGAGACGTCGCAGCAGTCCCGGCACGACCCCGAGCACGAGCACCCCGACCAGAGAGATCACCGACCACCAGGGCACGGAGATGTTCGCGTTGCCCGACGAGGTGGTGTCGGTCTGCGTCGGAGCGGGCTGGGGCGTCGGGCGCGTCCTGGCGGACGCACTCGGCACAGCCGCCGGCGCAGGCGCCTCTCCGGACTGCCGCGTCCACGACGGCGTGACCCCGGCGCGCTCGCCGGGAGTCGGTTCGAAGCGCACCCACCCGACACCGGAGAAGTACATCTCCGGCCACGCGTGCCGGTCGTCGCTGGTGTAGAGGATCTGGCCGTCCGGCTGGGTCGAGCCGTCGAGGAACCCGACGGCGACACGTGAGGGGATCCCCAGGGTGCGCCCCATCGCGGCCATGGCGGCCGCGAACTGCTCGCAGTAGCCGACGCGGTCATCGGTGACGAAGGAGGCCAGCAGGTCCATGCCCGACCCGGCTCGCTGGTCCAGGGAGTAGCGGAAGCCACCTCCCTGACGGAACCAGTCCTGCAGCGCGACAGCCTTGGCGTAGTTGCCGTCCGCGCCGCGGGTCACCTCCTCGGCGCGCTGCCGGATGATCGCCGGCAGGTCTCGGGGGACCCGCGTCATGGACGTGCGCACGTCGTCGGTCGCCTTGACCGACGATTCCAGCTGCGCCGGGGTGATGACCGGGATGAACGACCTCACCTTGTAGCTCAGCTGCCGAGGTGCATCGCCGCCGACGAAGGCGACGTCGAGGGTGCGGGAGTCGAAGCGCCAGCTGCCCGGGACGCTGAGCTCGCGGATCGGGTAGGGCAACGGCAGCCAGGTGGTCGCGAACTGGCGCGCGAGCTCGAAGGACCAGTCGTCCTCGCGTCCGCGCACTCCCGGCGAGAGTCCCGGCGGGTTGGGGAAGACCCCGTCCGCCTTGTTGTCGGCGGGCAGGTTGCGCGGGGAGGGTCGCCAGTCCTCGCTGGTGAAGTCGTCGAGCACGGTCGTACGGATGTACGACGTGGAAGGCGAACGCGTCTCGGCGTACAGCAGGGGGGTGTGGGTCTTCTCCACGAGGTCACGGCGCATCCGGATCAGCGGGTTGACCGCGGTCAGCTGGAAGCCGCCGCCCGAGCCGCTCCCGCCACCGGCACCACCTGCGCCGGGGTCGAACAGGTCGGTGACCGGGACGAGGGGCGCGGTCACCAGCGCCGCCAGCACGGCTGCGACCGAGACGAACCACATCGTGCCCACCGCGCGGTCCGTGGAGGCCTTCGCCCGGTTCCCGGCCGCCCGGGATCCCCAGCTGCCGAAGATGTCGAGGCGCTCGGTTGCCAGCAGGCGCAGGAACAGCAGCGCCGTCCCGATGAAGACCGGGAGCGCCAGCGCGTCGCGCAGGATGCTCACCGGAACGCTCAGGGCGACCAGCAGCGGCAGCGCGATGAGTGAGGGGCGCCGCAGCCCGATCCCGAGCACGTCGATCGACAGCAGCACCGCCAGTCCACAGGCCATCAGCATCGCCCGGGTGTGGGTCGCGTTGACCTCGACGGGCGAGGAGTAGGCGTTCAACGTGGCAGCGCCGTTGCTGATCGCGTAGAGGACGCGGCTGGCCGACTCCGGAGTGGGGACCACCCCGAACACCGACTGACCGGCCGCGAAGATCACGTTGAGCGAGAGCAGCCCGGCCAGCAGCTGCGCCACCGCCACGGCGTACGACGCGACGCCGAGGAGGCGCAGACCGCTTCCGGCCAGGGTCATGAGTACGCCGACCAGCAGCGTCGGCACCAGGAAGTCCAGCGGCTCCGCGACCATCCCGCTCCACGCGAAGAGCGCCACCCATCCGGCGAACAGGCCCAGCAGCGCCGGCCCGGGGCGCCACCGGCGGTCCTCGGTCGCGCGCCACGCAGGGGTGGACGTCGTGGTCATCGGGCCAGCTCCAGCCAGGAGGCGGCCAGCGAACCGTCCCGGGCCAGGGTGCTGGCCTTCCACCCGTGACTGCGCAGCGACGCGGTGGCCGGTGCGTCCACAGGGGTGGAGCGGTCCCACCCGGCCACGTCCAGCACCACGGCGTACGCCGCGTCCCCGGCGTTGGCCAGGCCGCCGAGGAAGGTCCGGTCGCCCTCGTCGAGGTGGCCCAGCACGGCGAGCAGCATTCCGCCGTGCTGGTTCTCGTCGATCCAGCCGGTGGAGAGGTGCTCCTCACGCGTCATGCCCATCAGGGCCAGGCGTTCCATCTGTTCGGGAAGCGTGACGCCGCGCGCACCCTGGTGCCAGCCGTGCGAGGAGGACGTGGCCGTGGCGCTGACGAGTCGCACCTCGAAGTCGAGCGCCACCAGGTTGCGCATGATGGAGGCGGCGGCGCGGACCGCCGTCTCCATCGAGGAGTCGGCGCCGTAGCCGCGGTGCGAGCGGCGCCGGTTGTCGATCAGCAGGGTGCAGCGGGACTGCCACGGCTGCTCCTCGCGACGCACCATCAGCTCGTTGACGCGGGCACTCGTGGGCCAGTGGATGCGACGCAGGTCGTCACCGAGGCGGTACTCCCGGATCGTCACGTCAGGGCTGCCGCCGCCCAGCAGGTCGCGGGTGCGGTTGTCCCCGGCGCCCGCCCAGCGGCCGGTCAACGAGATGTGGGGGAGCGGCTCGGTGCGCGGGGTGACCAGGACCGAGGCGGTCGAGGGCAGGGTCTGGCCGAGGTCGACCATGCCGATCGGGTCGGCCACCCGCACGTGCAGGGGGCCGAGGGGGTACCGGCCTCGGTTCTCGGCCCGGGCCAGGTAGCGCAGGGTCGTCACCTCGCCGGGGGCCAGCGGGTCGACGACGAACCGCTGGCGCGCCCCGAGCGCCGGTGGCAGCTCCTCCTCCATCAGGAGCAGGCCCGTGCGGCGACCGGCGTTGCCGACCTGGACCTCCACCGAGGCGGTCTCGCCTGCCTCGACCTGGAGGTCGCGGACGTTGCGGCGTACCCACACCTCGCGCTCGGTACGACGGAGCAGCAGCCAGGTGAGCACGGGCACCAGCGCGGCGAGCAGGCCGATGCGGACGAAGTCGCGCTCGCCCATCTGGATCCCGCAGATGATCGCCGCGACCCCGGCGGCGAGGAAGCAGCGTCCCCGGACGGTCAGGTCCTTCACACGATCACCCGCCTTCGTCCGAGGGCCGTCAGGACCGGGCGGGACCGGCCGGGACCGGCACCTGGGCGAGCACCTGCTGCACCACCTCGCGCGTACGCCGGCCGCTCATCGTGGCCTCCATCGTCGGTAGCAACCGGTGCGGCAGGACCTGCGGCGCCAGGTCGCGGATGTCGTCGGGCAGCACGAACTCGCGGCCCTGCATCGCCGCCCACGCCTTGGAGGCCCGCACGAGGTGCAGGGTCGCCCGCGGCGAGGCACCCAGTCGGAGATGCGGCGAGCGCCGGGTCGCGGTCGCCAGCGCCACGGCGTACTGCTGGACGAGGGGCGAGACGTGGACGCCGTCGGTGATCTCGATGAGCTTGCGCACCTCGGCGGCATCGGTGACCGGCTCGAGCTCGTCGAGGGGGCTGACGCCGTCGCGGGCCGAGAGCATCGCGATCTCCGCCGTCTCCACGGGGTAGCCCATCGAGAGCCGCACCATGAACCGGTCGCGCTGGGCCTCGGGCAGTGCGTAGGTGCCCTCCATCTCGATGGGGTTCTGGGTGGCGATCACCATGAAGGGGGAGTCGAGGGAGTAGGTGGTCCCGTCGACGGTGACCTGGGCCTCCTCCATGCACTCGAGCATGGCGGCCTGCGTCTTGGGACTGGCCCGGTTGATCTCGTCACCCACCACGACGTTGGCGAAGATGCCGCCGGGCCGGAACTCGAACTGCCGCGTGTCCTGGTTGAAGACCGAGACCCCGGTGACGTCGGAGGGCAGCAGGTCGGGGGTGAACTGGATCCGGCGGACGGTGCAGTCGATGGAGCGGGCGAGGGCCTTGCTCAGCATCGTCTTGCCGACACCGGGGACGTCCTCGATGAGCACGTGCCCACCGGCGAGCAGCACCACGAGCGCCGACCGGGCGACCTCCGGCTTCCCCTCGATGACGCGTGCGATGTTGGCCTGGATGCGCTCCGCCACCGCGCGCACCTCACCGACGTCGGCGCCGCCCGGCGAGCGACTGCCTGCGTGAGTCCCTGGTCCTCCCACCTCTGACCCCACTTCTTCGACCACTTTGCCCCGCCGAGTGTGGCGCTGCCTCTCGGTCCAGTGAAGCCCATCGGACCACATGAGGCGTGAGCGTGGAAGGTCGTGCCGGTTTCGGCCTGTGCGCTGTGCGCCCCTGTCTGGACCCGCGAGGGCTGCGGAGGGAGGCAAATCGTGGTGAACGGGGGAGGGAAGTGGGCCGAATGTGGTTGACGGTGGAGGGATGTGGAGTAAAGTGGTGCGAAGTGGAGGAACCAAGCGGTTCTGGGGGTGAGGGGAGCAGCGCATGTTCTCCGGCACCTACACCCCGAAGCTCGATGACAAGGGCCGCCTGTTCCTCCCGGCCAAGTTCCGCGACGAGATGAAGGAGGGCCTGGTGATCACCAGAGGTCAGGAACGTGCCCTCGACATCCGCACGAAGGCCGACTTCCACGTCTTCAGCGAGAAGTTCCAGAACGCGTCGCAGACCGACGCCCGCATGCGGGCCTACGGCCGGATGTTGTTCGCCCTGGCATCGGAGCAGGTGCCGGACAAGCAGGGCCGCGTCACCATCACCCCCGAGCTGCGGAAGTACGCCGGGCTCGACCGGGAAGCCGTGGTCATCGGGATCTACGACCGGATCGAGATCTGGGAGCCCCGCTCGTGGGACGCCTACACGACCGACCAGGAGCAGGCCTTCGCCAACCTCCAGGAAGAGATCTTCCCCGGTTTCTGACGCAGGACCGCAACGTCTCCACGCACGGCACAACTCCACAACGGTGATCACAGGGCGAGGCTCGCGTCCGCTCCTCCCACAGATTCCTCTGACGCACCTTCCCCGGTGTCAGATGAGTCGCTTCCCTCCACCTCCACCCGGGAGCCGAGCGGACGGAGAACCTGGCCCTGTGATCCCCGTCAGCAGCACCAAGCCCGAACCGCACGTCCAGAACTCGCAAGCCCAGCACAGCAACTCGAGGGGTCGAAACCGATGAGCGGCAGCACCGTGACACCCGCACGACGGGTCCGGCACGAGGTGCGCGACTCCCTCGCCGTGATGCTCTTCTCGGCGGCCACGTCCTGCGTGGTGGCACTCCTTCTCATGCTCATGGTCCGGCTCGGGAACTAGGGCCTCTCGACCATGACCACTCCCACCCACGTCCCGGTGCTTCTCGACCGGGTCGTCGCCCTGGTGGCGCCTGCCCTCGAGAGCCCGGGCTCGGTCTTCGTGGACGCCACCCTCGGCCTCGGCGGCCACTCCGAGGCTGTCCTCGACCGGTGCCCCCAGGCCCACGTCGTCGGCGTCGACCGCGACCCGCACGCGCTGGAGCTGGCAGGCGCGCGCCTCGCTCCCTTCGAGGGCCGCACCACCCTCGTGCACGCGGTGTACGACGAGATTCCCGCCGTGCTCGACGATCTGGGCATCGAGTCCGCGGACGGCATCCTCTTCGACCTCGGCGTCTCCTCCATGCAGCTCGACGTCCGCGAGCGCGGCTTCGCCTATGCCGAGAACGCGCCGCTGGACATGCGGATGGACGACAGCGAGGGACCCACCGCCGCCGACGTCCTCAACACCTACTCGGCCGCCGAGCTCGCCCGCATCCTGCGCAGCTACGGGGAGGAGAAGTTCTCCCGCCAGATCGCCCGCGCGATCGTCAGGGCCAGGGAGACCGAGCCGTTCACCGACTCGGCACGGCTGGTCGAGCTCCTGCGGGACACGATCCCCGCGCCGGCCCGGCGTACGGGCGGACACCCGGCCAAGCGCACCTTCCAGGCCCTGCGCATCGAGGTCAACGACGAGCTGGGTGCGCTGCGCCGTGCGATCCCCGCGGCGATCTCCTCGATCGGCGTCGGTGGCCGCGTCGTGGTGATGAGCTACCACTCGCTCGAGGACCGCCTCGTCAAGGGCGCCTTCGCCGCCGGCACGACGACGCGGGTCCCCCACGACCTTCCCGTCGTACCGGCCGGACACGAGCCGCCGCTTCGCAACCTGACCAGGGGTGCGGAGAAGGCCTCCGCGGCGGAGATCGAAGAGAACCCGCGCGCAGCCTCCGTCCGGCTGCGCGCCGTCGAACGCGTCAACACCAACCCAGGGGTCGCAGCATGAGCAGCTTGATCAACTCAGCCAGGGCCGGGGCACGCACCCGCGTCCCTCGCTTCGCCGAAGCAGCGGTCGAGCGTGCTCGCCTCACCGTGGTCCCGCCGCGGCGCCAGCTCGGCCGCACCCAGGCCGCGCGCACGCCCTTCGCGGTGCTCGTCCTGGTGATGCTGGCCGGCGGCGTGGTCGGCCTGCTGATGTTCAACACCAACATGCAGCAGGCCTCCTTCAAGGCCACGGCCCTCCAGGGCCAGGTGAACGACCTGACCGCCAGGGAGCAGTCGCTGAACATGGAGCTGGACAGGCTCCGGGAGCCCCAGCGGCTCGCGTCCGCAGCGAAGGCGCTCGGCATGGTGGCTCCCGCACAGCCCGCGTTCATCCGGATCGGTGACGGCCGCGTCCTGGGCAACCCCACCCCCTCCTCCCCGGCCGACGCCGTCCGCATCAACCCCCTGCCCTCCGAGCTCCCCGAATCGATCAAGCCGAAGACCGTGATCGCGAAGGTTCCGAAGAAGCTCCAGAAGACTTCGGGCACCGACACCCCCGGCACCTCCACCAACGTGACCCGCGAAGGCGGTAGGAAGAAGGCCAGCACCCAGGCCAACTCCGGAGCAACCCGTTGACACGTCCCCAGTCCAGGCGATCGGGCAGCCTGCGCGGTTCCTCGCACGTGCGGCTCAGGATCGGCCTGCTGGTCATCGCGATGCTGCTGTCGCTGTTCGGCGCACGACTGTTCCAGCTGCAGGGGATCGACTCCAAGGCCTACGCCACCCGGGCTGCGCAGGCCGGACTGGTCTCCATCGAGCTGCCGGCCAAGCGTGGCCGCATCCTCGACCGCAACGGCGTCCCGCTCGCTGAGTCCGTCGCCGGAGTGATGATCGTCGCCGACCCGACGCGGACGACACCCAACGCCGAGGCGATCGCGAAGATCCTCTCCGAGCGCCTGGGCCTCGACTACTTCGACGTCCTCTCCAAGCTGACCAAGAAGAACGACCAGGTCCGGTTCGTCTACGTCGCCCGCCGCGTCCCCTCGACGCTCGCCTCCAGCGTCATGGACCAGCTGAGGCAGCACGAGTACGTCGGTCTCGACACCCGCTCGGACCCCCTGCGCACCTACCCGGCCGGGGATGTCGGCGCCAACCTGATCGGCTACCTCTCCGACGACCCCGCGAAGTTCTCCGGTGGCCTCGAGCGCAGCTTCAACAAGCTCCTGGCGGGCAAGGACGGCTCGGAGACCTACGAGGTGGGCGGTGGCAACCGGATCCCGCTCGGTGACAACAGCGAGGTCAAGCCGGTCGACGGCCAGGACCTGACGCTCACCATCGACCGCGACGTCCAGTGGTACAGCTCGCGCGTCCTGCGCACCGCCGTCGAGCAGTCCAAGGCCGAGTCGGGGGCCGCGGTGGTGATGGACAGCCGCACCGGGGAGATCCTGGCCCTGGCCGACTACCCGACGTTCGATGCCAACAAGCCGGGCAGGGCCAACGTCAAGGACCTCGGCACCCGGGCACTGAGTGACGTCTACGAGCCCGGCTCGGTCGAGAAGGTGCTGACGGCCTCCGCCCTCATCGACGCCGGCAAGGTCACGCCGCAGACCCGGTTCACGGTACCCCCGGTGCTGCCCGTCCTCGACCGCAAGATCGGCGACTGGTTCAACCACGGCACCATCCACCTGACGATGGCGGGCGTCATCGCCCGCTCCTCCAACATCGGCACCGCCATGGCGGCGACGGAGTTCACCCCCGAGCAGCTGTGGAGCTACCTCGACAAGTTCGGCCTGGGCCAGAAGACCGACATCGGCATGCCCGGTGAGACCCGCGGCCTGCTGCCCCCACGCGACCAGTGGTCGTCGCTGACACGTGCCCAGATCGCCTTCGGCCAGGGTGTCTCGGTCAACGCCCTCCAGATGGCGACCGCGGTGAACACGGTCGCCAACTCGGGACAGCTCGTCAGCCCGAGCCTGGTCGAGGGTCGGGCGACCACCTCCTCCGGCAACGAGGTCGGCACCGCCACGACCACCCGTCGTACGGTCGTCAGCCCCGAGGCAGCCCGCCAGACCGCCGAGATGATGGAGCTGGTGACCACCCAGGACGTCGGCACGGCGCCGGGCGCCGGCATCCCGGGCTACCGCGTGGCCGGCAAGACCGGAACGGCCCAGGAGGTCGGCGGCGCGTGCAACTGCTACGCCGACGGTGGCCTCGCCGTCTCCTTCGCCGGATTCGCCCCCGCCGACAAGCCCCGCTTCACCGTGTACGTCGTGATCAAGCGCCCCATGGACGGCGCCAGCGGTGGCGGCACCGCCGGACCGGTGTTCCGGAAGGTCCTCAGCTACGTCCTCCAGAAGTACGCCGTCCCGCCGACCGGCACCGCGCCGTCGACCCTTCCCACCAAGTGGCGTCCCCGCAACCATGGATAACCTCGCCTCGTGCCGGAGCTGAACCCCACCCGCCCCGCGGCCCCTCCCCGGACCCCGCTGGCGCAGGTGACCGCCTGGACCGGCGCCGACCTCAGGCCCGGGACAGGGGCCGGGACAGGGGACGAGGCGGTGACCGTGACGGGGTTGTCGCTGAGCTCGCAGCGTGTCCAGGCGGGGGACATCTACGCCGCACTTCCCGGCAGCCGCGCCCACGGGGCGGCGTACACCGCTGATGCGGTCGCGGCCGGAGCAGTCGCCGTCCTGACCGACGAGGAGGGCGCGCGGATCATCGGTGACGCGGACGTCCCGCTGCTCGTCCTCGAGCGTCCGCGCTCGGTGCTGGGCAGCCTCGCGGCCCACCTCTACGGTGACCCTGCTCGCGCGCTCACCCTGATGGCCGTGACGGGCACCCAGGGCAAGACGACGACCACCCGGCTGCTCGAGGGCGGACTGAGCGTGGCCGGGGTGAGGGCAGCCGTGGTCGGCACCGTCGGCACCCGCATCGCCGGGAAGGACGTCAAGACGGCGCTGACCACTCCGGAGGCACCCGACCTGCATGCGCTCTTCGCGGCCATGGTGGAGCAGCGCGTCACTGCCTGCGCCATGGAGGTCTCCAGCCACGCGCTGGTGATGGGCCGGGTCGCGGGTGTCGTCTTCGACGTCGCCGCGTTCCTCAACCTCGGACGCGACCACCTCGACTTCCACACCGACGTGGAGGACTACTTCGCGGCGAAGGCCTCGCTGTTCACCCCCGAGCGCGCCAGCCGCGGACTCACCAACGTCGACGACGCGTTCGGGCGTCGCCTGCTCGACGAGGCGCTCGTGCCGATGGCCACCTTCTCCCCGACCGGAGCCGAGGCCGACTGGCGGGCGGAGGACGTCTCGCTGGAGCGCGCAGGCTCGGGGTTCACCGTCGTCACCCCGTCGGGCGAGCGGATCCCCACCCGCGTGTCACTGACCGGGGACTTCAACGTGGCGAACGCGCTCTGCGCCATCGCCCTGGCCGGTGAGGCGGGACTGGACCCACGCATGGTCGCCGACGGCATCGCGCGCAGCGGCGGGGTGCCGGGTCGGCTCGAGCAGGTGGACTCCGGTCAGGACTTCCTCGCGGTCGTCGACTACGCGCACAAGCCCGATGCGGTGGCGGCTGCGCTGAGCGCCCTCCGTCCGCTGACCACCGGACGCCTGGTCCTGGTCATCGGGGCCGGGGGTGACCGCGACAGGGGCAAGCGGCCGCTGATGGGCGAGATCGGCGCCCTCCTGGCCGACGTGCTCGTCGTCACCGACGACAACCCCCGCACGGAGGACCCCGCGACGATCCGCGCGGCAGTGCTGGCCGGGGTGGAGCCCGGAGGCGACGCCGAGGTGCTCGAGATCGGCGACCGGCGTACGGCGATCCGGCGGGCCGTGGAGATGGCCGGACCGGGGGACACCGTGATCATCGCCGGGAAGGGCCACGAGACGGGCCAGGAGGTCGCCGGCACCGTGCACCCGTTCGACGACCGTGACGAGCTCCGCGCCGCCCTCGCCGAGCGAGGTGGCGACACGTGATCACCCTGACGCTCGAGGAGATCGCGGACATCGTGGGCGGCGCCGTGGTGGACGCTCCGGGTGGGGTCGAGGTCACCGCTCCGGCGTTCCTGGACAGCCGCAACCCCCTGCCGGGCGGCCTCTTCGTCGCCTTCGAGGGCGAGCGCGTCGACGGGCACGACTTCGCGCCGGCGGCGGTCCGGGGCGGTGCCGCTGCCGTGCTGGGCACGCGTGCGACCGGTGCGCCGAGCGTGCTGGTGGCCGACACCCGCGCGGCGCTGCAGGAGCTCGCACGCGTCGTCCTCGCCCGACGCCGGGAGAGGCGTTCCCCGCTGACCGTCGTCGCGGTCACCGGCTCGCAGGGCAAGACCACCGCCAAGGACATGCTGGCCAGGGTCCTGGCCGACGGCGCTCCGACCGTGGCGACCGCAGGGTCTTTCAACAACGAGCTCGGGCTCCCGCTCACCGTCCTCGGTCTCGACGAGCACACGCGCTACCTGGTGCTGGAGATGGGGGCCCGGGGCGTCGGCCACCTGGCCGAGCTGTGCGCCATCGCCCCGCCCGACGTCTCCCTGGTACTCAACGTCGGCAAGGCGCACATCGGGGAGTTCGGGTCGCAGGCACAGATCGCGGTGGCCAAGGGCGAGCTGGTCGAGGCCCTCCGCCCCGACGGCAGCGCGGTGCTCAACCTCGACGACCCGCTCGTCGCGGCCATGGCCGACCGAACGACCGCTCACGTGCTGACGTTCGGACGTTCCGGGGCCTCCGGGGTGCGCCTCGGTGAGGTCCACCTCGACGACGTCGGGCGGCCGTCCTTCGACCTCACCCACGAGGGCGCCGTCGAACACGTCTCCCTGCGCCTCCTGGGGGAGCACCAGGCGCTCAACGCAGCCGCGGTGACGGCGACCGCCCTGGCCGCCGGAAGGCCGTTCGCGGAGATCACGGCCAGCCTCCGCTCGATCGACCACCTCTCGAGGTGGCGGATGCAGCTGCTCGAGCGAGCCGATGGCCTGGTCGTCGTCAACGACGCCTACAACGCCAACCCCGACTCGATGCGGGCCGCGCTGCAGACCCTCGCGCGCATGGGCGGCTCCGGGCGCCGGACGGTCGCGGTGCTGGGGGAGATGCGCGAGCTCGGGGACGACGCAGGCGAGGAGCACCGACAGGTCGGGCTGCTGGCCGACCGGCTGGCCATCGACGTCGTCGTGGTGGTCGGAGCCGACGCCCGCGGGGTGTACGACGCGCTCGTGGAGATGCGCGGGCAGGACGAGAGGACACGCCACGTCGACACCACCACACAGGCCGGTGAGTGGCTGCGCGAGAATGTGGCCGGCTCCGACGTCGTGCTCATCAAGGCGTCGCGTGGCGGGCGGCTCGAACGGGTCGCCGACATGCTCCTCGACGGACCGGACGAACACAGCGACAGAGAGGAGCCTGTGAGTTGAAAGCGATCCTGCTGGCCGGTGGCCTGTCGTTGGTCCTGACGCTCGTCGGGACCAGGTACGCCATCATCGTGCTCGCCAAGCACGGCTACGGCCAGTTGATCCGCGACGACGGACCGACCACCCACCACACGAAGCGGGGAACGCCCACCATGGGCGGCCTGGTGATCGTGCTGTCCTCGGTGCTCGCCTACTTCATCGCGACCTTCGTCACCGGCAACCGTCCCAGTGCCTCGGTCATGCTGCTCATCTTCTTGTTCGTGGGGCTGGGCACGGTCGGCTTCCTCGACGACTACATCAAGATCTCGCGCCAGCGCAGCCTCGGCCTGCGCAGCCGGGCGAAGTTCATCGGCCAGACCTTCGTCGCGCTGGTCTTCGGTTCGCTGGCGATCTCGCCGTGGATGGAGGACGACCGGTTCCGGACGCCTGCGGGCCACGCGATCTCGTTCATCCGGGAGCCGCGCGACCTCGTGCTGCCCTCGTTCGTCCTGGTGATCTTCATCTGGGTGATGATCGCCGGCGCCAGCAACGCGGTGAACCTCACCGACGGCCTGGACGGGCTGGCAGCGGGCGCCTCGGTGATGACGTTCGGCGCCTACACGATCGTGAACATCTGGCAGAACAACCAGTGGTGCGGACGGGCCTCCGGTCCCAAGTGCTACGACGTGCGCGACCCCCTGGACCTTGCCGTCATGGCCGCCGCGATCACCGGCGCGTGCTTCGGCTTCCTGTGGTGGAACGCCTCGCCCGCCAAGATCTTCATGGGCGACACCGGCTCGCTGGCCCTCGGTGGCGCGCTCGCGGGCTTCGCCGTACTCACGCGCACCGAGATCCTGCTCGCCCTCCTCGGCGGCCTGTTCGTGATCCAGACGCTCTCGGTCATCCTGCAGGTCGGGTTCTTCAAGGCCACCAAGGGCAAACGGCTCTTCCGGATGGCGCCGCTGCACCACCACTTCGAGATGCTGGGCTGGGAGGAGATCACCGTGGTCATCAGGTTCTGGCTGATCGCCGGCATCTTCGTCGCCGCTGGCCTCGGGGCCTTCTACGCCGAGTGGGTCGCCGGGGTATGAGCGAGCAGATCGACACCCTCGGGCGGACCAGCGACTGGAGCCGGGTCCGGGTCGTCGTGGCGGGCATGGGTGTCTCCGGCTTCGCCGCGGCCGACAACCTGACCCACCTCGGCGCCCAGGTCACCGTGCTGGACGAGTCCGCCGCCGGTGACCGCCGCGAGCAGCGGACGCTTCTGCAGATCCTCGGCGCCACCGTCCTGCTCGGTCCGGGGTCCACCGACCGGCTGCCCGAGGACGTCGACCTGGTCGTCACCTCCCCGGGGTGGGCCCCGTCCTCGCCGCTGCTCGCGCAGGCGCGGGAGCGCGGCATCCCAATCTGGGGCGAGGTCGAGCTGGCCTGGCGGCTGCGCGACCCCGAGCATCCCGCGCCCTGGCTGGCGGTGACCGGCACCAACGGCAAGACCACGACCGTGCAGATGCTCGAGGCGATGCTCCGGGCGGCCGGCCTGCGGACCGTGGCCTGCGGCAACGTCGGCCTGCCGATCGTCGAGGCCGTGATGGACCCCGAGCCGTACGACGTCCTCGCCGTCGAGCTCTCCAGCTTCCAGCTGCACTACACGTCCTCGATGCGGGC
>NZ_JAOPXP010000131.1 GCF_025965085.1 Marmoricola sp. | reverse complement strand
TCGGATCTCGGCGCGCGCACGCCGTCGCACGGCCGCCCGCGCCCTTGAGCGTCGGATGGCCGAGCTCGACCGACTCGACCGCGAGTACGGGCTGGGCACGATGCCCGCCGCGTCCACACGCAGGTCGCGTCGCGGCCCTGGATCGCACGGGCCGGTGCTGCCTGGACTGCTGGTCACCGCCGTACTTCTCGCCGCGATCGTCGCTCTCTCCCCGGCCGAGAACATGCGGTCGATCCGGCGCCTGGTCGGCTTCGACGACGACCGTCCCGCCGCCGCCCCTCACGTCCCACAGTGCATCGGGAGCTACGAGTTCCTGCACATCCAGCGCGGCAGCGACCAACCGGTTGCGTACGACCCGTGCCGGCCGGTCGAGGTCGTGGTCAACCCGGAGGGCGCGCCCGACGACTACGACGAGCTCGTGGACACTGGTCTCGCGCACACCGGTGCCGCAACCGGGTTGCAGTTCAAGCGGGTGGGCCTCACCGACGACCGCGATGTCATCACCGGCGGCCTGGCCCGGCGCCGGCCGGTCCTGATCGCCTGGGCGACCCCCGAAGAGGTGCCGGAGCTGGCTGGCGAGGTGGCCGGCATCGGCGGCAGCGTCGCCGACGGCCCACCCGGCCGGATGCGGTACGTGACCGGACGGGTGATGCTCGACCGCGACCTCTTCGCGTCGTTCGGCGCCGGCGAGGCTGCGTCCGCCCAGGCCATCGTCGACCACGAGCTCGGACATGTGGTCGGGCTCGGCCACATCGAGGACCCCGGGGAGCTGATGAACGCGCACGCCCTCGGACGGACGACGTACGGCCCGGGTGACCGCGAGGGCCTCGCGCGGCTCGGCAGCGTCGACTGCTGAGCCTCTCGCAACGCGGAGCGAGGACCGATCTCCGTCAGGCGCCCGTTTCACCAGTCTCGTCGTTCTGGAGCCGGAATGACCAGGGAGAACGGTCCCGTGACCGGTGGAGGCGGCTGGTCACTAGACTTCCGATCGGCCGTGCAGGTTTTCCGCAAGTATTGACGCACGTCCCGCCCCAGTAGCTCAGTGGATAGAGCAGCCGCCTCCTAAGCGAAAGGTCGCCAGTTCGACTCTGGCCTGGGGCACGACTCGACTCGGAGACCGTCCGCGCTCAGGCGACGAGACCGCGTCAGACGTCGTCGATGATGTCGCTGATCCGGGCCGCAAGCTCGATGTCGAGCTCGGTGACGCCGCCACGGGAGTGAGTCCAGAGCAGGTAGGTCGTGCCGTCCAGATCCTCCTCCACCACGGCATGGTGATCCATCTGCTCCTCGACGCGGGCGATCCGGTCCTGGATGTCGTCCACGACCTCGGCCGGCAGGCTGACCGTGCGGCGGATCCGATACTCGTCACCGGTCCACCCGGGTAGCTCCTCGAGCGCTCCCTCGACCTCCTCACGAGTCAGCCCGGCCGGCACCGGCGGGGCCGATGACGGGGGTGACGCGGCGCGCTCCCCGGGTGGGGGGCTCGGAGGCGGCGTGAACAGGTCGCCGAACTCGTCGGGAAGCTCCGCACGCAGCGTCCCGGCGGCCTCGGGGTACTCCTCGGCGATGAGCGACAGCACCGCCTGCGCGACGTACCGCGCCCGCTCCGGCTCGTCGTCGGGCACCGAGGACACGGTCGCCAGGAACGACGCGAGACCGGGGTCCTCCACCGGCGTCGTCGACTCGGCCACGACCTTGGCGAGGCCGAGGGGCAGGGCCTCGGCCAGCCGGGCGCGGCCGTCGTCGCCGACCCTGCGGGCCACGCCTAACAGGACGCTCTCGGCCTCCCGCTCGATGCGCTCCAGGTCATCTCGACCGATGCGCTTGCCGACGGCATGGACGAACGCCTTGCGTCCCAGTGCCATGTCGGGCCGCCTCTAGAAGTGCACGACGGGGTCGGTGCCCGGCAGGTCTGCGGCCCGGCAGTGGATCTCCTCCACACCGAACCGCTCGGAGCCGCCCTTCGCGCGCGTGTGGATGCATGCCGGCCCCCGCACCGCCGCGACCATCCGCACCTCGTCCATCACGCATCCCTTCACCTCGGTGGCTCACCACGCAACACCGATGGAGGACGCCGCGCAATCGGCAGACCTGCCGAGTCGCCACCCCCTTCTTTTGCGCACCGGGTGGGTGAGGTTTACCTTACCTAGGCAAGCCTTACTTACTTCGGAGTGGACGATGACCTCATTTCCCCTGGGGAACTACCTGATCGGGTTGCGCGAGGGGCTGGAGGCCAGCCTCGTCGTGGTGATCCTCATCGCCTACCTCGTCAAGACCCAGCGGCGCCACCTCCTCCCCCGCATCTGGGCCGGGGTCGCTGTCGCCGTCGTCATCTCCCTCGCGTTCGGTGCCCTCCTCACCTATGGTCCGCAGCGCCTCACCTTCGAGGCGAAGGAAGCCATCGGCGGTGTCCTGTCCATCGTGGCGGTCGGCTTCGTCACCTGGATGGTCTTCTGGATGGCCCGGCACGCTCGGGGCCTCTCCGGCGAGCTTCGTGGCAGGCTCGACACCGCAGCCGAGGCCGGCCGCGCCAGCCTGGCCTTCGTCGCCCTGCTCGCCGTCGGCCGGGAGGGACTGGAGACCGCACTCTTCCTGTGGGCCGCGACGCAGGCCGCGACCAACTCAGACGGCTCGACTGCGACCCCCCTCGTGGGCGCCCTGCTGGGCATCCTCACCGCGGTGGCGATGGGCTTCGCCTTCTACAAGGGCGTGCTGAAGATCAACCTCGGCAAGTTCTTCAAGTGGACCGGCGTGATCCTGATCGTCGTGGCGGCGGGCGTGCTTGCCTACGGGATCCACGATCTGCAGGAAGCCGGCATCCTGCCCGGGCTCAACAGCCTCGCCTTCGACGTCAGCCGGCAGATCCCGCCCGACTCCTGGCGAGGAACCCTGCTCAAGGGAACCCTCAACTTCTCCCCCGCCACCACGTGGCTCGAGGCCGGCGTCTGGCTCGCCTACGTGATCCCGACGATGGCCCTCTTCCTCACCCGGGTCCGCACCCCCCGCCGGCCCGTCTCTCCCGCACCGCGCCCGGCGCGGGCATCCTGACCGAAAGGCTCCGCCTCCGTGAACCGAGTCCTCACTGCTGCCTGCGCCGCTGCCGTGCTCGCGACCTCCTCGGCCTGCAGCCTGACCGAGTCGAACAGCACCCCGGCGGCCAAGGGCGCCGGCACGATCACCGTCGAGTCCTCCGACAAGGCCTGTGACCTGAGCGCGTCCCAGGCCCCCTCGGGCAACGTCGTGTTCAAGGTCAAGAACACCGGGTCGAAGGTCACCGAGTTCTACCTCTACGCCGCGGACGGCCTGCGCATCGTCGGTGAGATCGAGAACGTCGGCCCAGGCCTCTCCCGCGACCTCGTGGTCCACGCCGCTCCCGGGACCTATCTCGCGACCTGCAAGCCGGGCATGACCGGCCAGGGCATCCGTTCGAAGTTCACGGTCACGGGCTCCGGCAAGACCCCCGCGATCGAGGGGGTGGACCAGGCGGGGATCGACGCGGCCACCAGCCAGTACGCCGAGTACGTCCGCGACCAGTCACAGCAGCTGGTGGCCGGGACGACGAAGTTCACCGACGCCTACAAGGCCGGGAACGACGACGAGGCCCGCACGCTGTTCCCGCGGGCGCGCATCTTCTGGGAGCGCATCGAGACCGTCGCCGAGTCCTTCGGGGACCTCGACCCGAAGATGGACCTGCGCGAGGCCGACCTCGAGCCGGGCCAGAAGTGGACCGGCTGGCACCGGATCGAGAAGGACCTGTGGCCTCCCGCGTCGGGCTACCGGCAGCTGGGCACGGCCGAGCGCGCGAGGTTCGCCGACGACCTGCTGGCCAACACCATGGTCCTGCACGAGCGCGTCCAGAGCCTCGACTACACGGTGGACCAGATCGGCAACGGCTCGAAGGGCCTGCTCGACGAGGTCGCCAAGGGCAAGATCACCGGCGAGGAGGACATCTGGTCGCACACCGATCTCCATGACTTCCAGGGCAACGTGGACGGCGCACGCGTGGGCTTCGAAGGTCTCAAGCCGCTCCTCGAGGTCAAGGACCCCGCGTTGGCCGAGCAGATCGCGACGGCCTTCCACAAGCTGCAGCGGCTGCTCGACAGCTACCGCCGGGGCGACGGCTTCGTCTCCTACGACAAGGTCACCGAGCCGCAGCGCAAGGAGCTCTCCGACGCGGTCAACGCGCTCGCCGAGCCGCTCTCGAAGATGACCGGAGCGATCACCCTGTGACAGGGCGGCCTCGCGGCACTGCCACGGGCGCACTCTCCCGCCGTCGACTCCTGGGCGCCGCTGGCGCGGGTGCGCTCGCTGTCGGCGCTGCCGGCGTGGGCGGCTTCGCCTACGGGAACGACTCCGAGGAACCCGCGCACGGGGTCGACCGGGCGACGTACCCCTTCCACGGCAGGCACCAAGCCGGGATCACCACCCCTGCCCAGGATCGTCTGCACTTCGCCTCCTTCGACGTCACCACCGACTCCCGCCAGCAGCTCGTCGCGCTGCTGCGGGAGTGGACCGCCGCCGCACGCCAGATGACCGCCGGGGCTCCCGTGGGCGGCGACGCCCCCACGTCGTACGACGCCCCACCGACCGACACCGGGGAGGCGCTCGGCCTGGACGCCTCGGGGCTCACGCTGACCTTCGGCTTCGGCCCGAGCCTCTTCGCGAAGGACGGCACGGACCGCTTCGGGCTCAGGGACAAGCAGCCTGCGGCCCTGCGCGAGCTGCCGCACTTCCCTGCCGACAAGCTCGACCCGCGCCGGAGCAACGGCGACCTGTGCGTCCAGGCGTGCGCGCACGACCCCCAGGTGGCCGTGCACGCGATCCGCAACCTGGCGCGCATCGGTTTCGGCACGGTCGCCATGCGGTGGGCCCAGCTCGGTTTCGGCCGTACGTCGTCCACCTCCACCCGGCAGGCCACGCCCCGCAACCTGCTCGGCTTCAAGGACGGCACCGCCAACCTCAAGGCCGAGGACCCGAAGAGCCTCGAGGAGTTCGTGTGGGTGCAGGAGGCCGACGACGCCGACGCCACCTGGCTCACGGGGGGGTCCTACCTCGTCGCCCGCCGCATCAACATGCACGTCGAGCCGTGGGACCGCGCCAGCCTGCGCGAGCAGGAGGCGCTCATCGGCCGTGACCGTGGCGAGGGCGCGCCGCTCTCCGGCGGCACCGAGTTCACCGAGCCCGACTTCGACCTCCAGGGTCGGGACGGACCCCTCATCGCGACCGACGCGCACGTGCGTCTGGCCCACCCCACGCGGAACAAGGGCGTGCACATGCTGCGCCGCGGCTACAACTTCACCGACGGCAGCGACGTGCTGGGACGGCTCGACGCCGGCCTGTTCTTCATCGCCTTCGTCCGCGACCCCGACGTGCACTACATCCCCATGCAGACCCGCCTGTCCTCCCAGGACGCGTTGATGGAGTACCTCCAGCACACCGGCTCGGGGCTGTTCGCCGTACCTCCCGGAGTGACGTCGACCAGCGGCTTCATCGGCGAGGGCCTGTTCGCGTAGGCGCCTCGCTCAGACGACCTCGAACCTCATCCCGGCCCTCTGCAGGCGCGCCAGCAGGTTCTCCGCCATCGCCGTGGCCGTGGTGACCTGCCCGGAGGTCGTGGGGTTGTCGTCGAGGACCAGGCACATCGCCGACTCGGCGAGCATCTTGGCGGTCTCCGTGTAGCCGGGGTCGCCGCCGGAGACGCGGGTGTGGACGGTCCTGCCGGCGCTCTCCCCGACGAAGTCGACGGTGAACCACGACGTGGCCCGTCGCTGCTCCGAGGGGCCCTCACCCTGGGGGACCCTGCTCTTGAGCAGGTTGCGGATCGGCTTGACCTGCGCGGCCACGAGCAGCCCGGAGACGGCGACGGCTCCGCCGATCGTGTAGCGCAGGGTCTTCAGACCTGCGTAGTGGCTGTAGCGGAAGTCGGGACCGTAGGACTCCAGGGCCGCGCCGGAGCGCGCCACCACGAACGGGTCGATGGTCGGCATCGGCAGCAGCCACAGGCCGAGCGTGCGGTCGCGGTGCGGCTTGCCGGCGACTGCGCGGGACCTGCGCCCAGCCGGCCGGCCCTCCTTCTTGCGCCGAGCCACCATCGCCTCGCGCATCTGCCTGGCCCGGCTCATCGCCCCCATCGCGGAGTGGAAGGTGCCGCCCGAAGCCATCGCCCCTGCGCGCACGACCCCTCGCAGCGTGATCGGGTCGCCGGACCGCAGCTGCTGCACGGTGAACCAGGCGCCGAGATCGTGCGGGATGGAGTCGAAGCCGCAGGCGTGCACGATCCGGGCCCCGGACGCGACCGCCGCGTCATGGTGCGCGACGTACATCCGGTCGACGAACTCGGGCTCCCCGGTGAGGTCGACGTAGTCGGTTCCTGCGGCCGCACAGGCCGCGACCAGCGGCTCGCCGTGCTCCAGGTAGGGGCCAACGGTCGTCACCACGACCTTGGTCGCCTCGGCCAACGCCCGCAGGGACGCGGCGTCCGAGCTGTCGGCCTCGAGCAGCGGCAGCTCGCCGAGCGACGGGTCGATCTTCGCCAGCCGGTCGCGGACCGCCTGGAGCTTGTCTGGGTTGCGCCCGGCCAGCGCCCACCGCAGACCCGCGGGCGCGTGCTCGGCGAGGTACGCCGCGGTGAGCTCACCGGTGAAGCCGGTGGCTCCGAGTACGACGAGGTCGAAGTCGCGTGGGGCACTGTCAGCGGGCAAGGTCGTCTCCTGGTCACGTCGATCGGGCGGCCCCATCCTCGCGCATGCCGGGGCAGGGGAACCGTGCCGTCCCACGCTGCGTCACAGCACCATGGAGACGCCGGCGAAGACGGCCCTGGGAGGGGCCCTGATCTCCGCCCTCGCGATCGGGGGAATGGTCGCGGCGGGCGTGACGGCCGGCGTCGTCACCGACCCGGGCGCGCCTCCCGTGCGAGCAGGGACGGCCCTGGTCGGCTTCGAGAACTGCAACGCACTCCTGGCCTGGTACGTCGACCACACGATCGACCGTGTCGGTCCCTACGGGTGGGACGGCCGGCTGTGGCCGCTGATGATGCGCGAGCCCTCCCCCGGCTCCGGCGCCGCGGCGGCCACGGCCGGTTCCACCCGCACGGCAAGCTCCCCGGAGGACGCGGTCGGCAACGCGACCACGGGGACGAACACGCAGGAGACGGGGATCGACGAGCCCGACGTCGCGAAGACCGACGGGCGGGTCGTCGTACGCCTCGAGAACGGCCGGCGGCTGGTCGTCACCGACGTCAGCGGCTCCACCCCGCGAGACGTCGGCATGTGGCGCTCCCCGCCCACCAGCCACCTCGACGGCCTGCTCCTCGTCGGTCACCACGTCCTGCTCACGAGCAGCGGCCCGACGGCGGTCGAGGACCGGGTGGACCCGAGCAGCAAGGTCGTCGGCTCCCCCGACGTCGAGCTGATCGACCTGAACATCTCCGACCCCTCCCGGCCGCTGGAGACGAGCCGTACGAGCTTCTCAGGACGCCCACTCTCCCTGCGGCAGCACGGCGACACGGTGCGCCTGGTCTCCTCGACCGGCCTGCCCGCGCTGCCGTTCGTGCAGGCACGCGCCGGCCGGCTGACCGAGGACCAGGCCACGCAGCGCAACCGCGAGATCGTGCGCGCCTCGACCGTCGACGCCTGGCTGCCGCGACTCACCTCGACGTCAGGATCGGCACCCCTGGTGGGGTGCGACGAGGTCTACCACCCGACGAAGTGGTCGGGCCCGGACACCGTGACAGTGGCGTCCTTCCGCCCCGGGGCGGTCAGCTCCGCGACGGCCGTCGCCGTCACCGGGGCGGGCGAGGAGGTCTACTCCTCCACGGACCGGCTCTACGTGACGTCCACCGACTGGGGCGACCGGCTCGTGCTGGACCGGCCCATGACCACCGCCGGGTCGGACTCGCCCATCCGCCCGCTGACGCCGGCCCGCACGAACCTCCACGCGTTCTCGCTCGACGGCGCAGCGACGCGGTACGTCGCCTCCGGCACGATCGACGGCACCATCCGGGACCGCTGGTCCCTCGACGAGCACGACGGCCACCTGCGCGTCGCGGTCTCGTGGCCCGACCGGGACGGCAACGCCCGCGAGAACGGCATCGTCGTGCTGGACGAGAAGGACGGGGTCCTGGAGCCGGTCGGGGAGCTGCGCGGCCTCGGGGTCGACGAGCAGATCCAGTCGGTGCGGTGGTTCGACGACCTCGCCGTGCTGGTGACCTTCCGCCAGACGGACCCGCTGTACACGGTCGACCTCACCGAGCCGACCCACCCGCGAGAGCTCGGGTCGCTCGAGGTCCCGGGCTTCTCCTCCTACCTGCACCCGATCGGCGGTGACCGGCTGCTGGGCATCGGCACGGACGCGACCCGCCAGGGGCGCGGGCTGGGGGCCCAGGCGGGGATCTTCGACACGAGCAACCTGACCCGTGCCCGGCAGGTCGGCAAGGTGACGTTCGGCGAGCACAGCCTGCTCGGCGCCGCTGAGGACCCCCATGCCTTCACCTGGCTGCCGGGCGCACAGGCGGCGATCACCACGCTGGAGCGCCGGGACGCCCTCGGCGGCGGCCCCGCCCTCGTCCTGCTCCGGGTCGCACCGTCAGGCGGGATCTCCGCGGAGGACCTCCCCTCGCCCGGCGGCTGGCAGTTGCGGGCGCTCCCGCTGCCGGACGGCAGGGTGGCGCTGGTCGGCTCGGCGGTCAGAATCGTGGAGGTCGCGCTCTGACCCGCGCGGACTATTCTCCATCCATGTGCCGAAACATCCGCACCCTGCACAACTTCGAGCCTCCCGCCACCCTGGACGAGGTGCACGCCGCTGCCGTGCAGTACGTCCGCAAGGTCAGCGGGACCACCAAGCCCTCCCAGGCCAACCAGGCCGCCTTCGACCAGGCGGTCGCCGAGGTCGAGGCCTCCACCCGTCGCCTCCTGGAGGGGCTGAGCACCAACGCCCCGCCGAAGAACCGCGACGAGGAGGCCGCGAAGGCACGCGCCCGGGCCGAGCAGCGCTACGCACGTGCCTGACCTGCTGGACCAATGCCTGGAGGGGCGCGTGGTCGTCCTGACCGGGGCCGGCCTGAGCACCGACTCGGGCATCCCCGACTACCGGGGACCCGGCGCCCCGGTGCGGATGCCGATGACCTTCCAGGAGTTCGTCGCCACTAGGGACAGCCAGCGTCGCCACTGGGCGCGGGCGCACGTCGGGTGGTCGCGGATGGGGTCGGCCGAGCCCAACGACGGCCACCGGGCCCTTGCCCGGCTCGAGGCCACGGGCGGGGTCGCGTTCCTGATCACCCAGAACGTCGACGGGCTGCACGAGCGAGCCGGCCACCAGCGGATGGTCGCGCTGCACGGCCGGGTCAGCGAGGTCGTCTGCCTCGACTGCGGAGGCCGCACGCAGCGCACGACGATGCAGCGCCTCCTCAGCGACGCCAACCCCGGCTGGCTGCAGCAGCACGCGAGCGTGGCCTCCCGCCCCGACGGCGACGTGGAGCTCGACGAGACGGTCGGGTTCGTCGTACCGAGCTGCGAAGCGTGTGGCGGACGGCTCAAGCCCGATGTGGTCTTCTTCGGCGAGAACGTCCCCAAGCATCGGGTGGAACGGTGCTACGCAGCGCTCGACCAGGCCGACGCGCTGCTCGTCGCCGGCTCCTCACTGACCGTCATGTCGGGCCTGCGCTTCGTCAGGTACGCCGCGAAGGCCGGCCTGCCCGTCGTCATCGTCAACCGGGGCGCGACCCGCGGCGACCCACTGGCCACGGTGAAGATCGAGGCGGGGTGCAGCGAGTGGCTCAGCGCCTGGTCAGGCGCGCGTCACGAAGATGTGCTCAGCGGCCTCGGGCACGATCTCGGCCGTCTCGCCTGAGCTGCCCAGGAGCACTCCCTCGGGCGTCGACACGGCGGCGATCACGGCTCCGGGGATCGCTCCGGCCCGCCGCAGCGCCCCCATCAGGATCTCGTCCTTCTGCATCTCCTCGCTGATGCGGCGCACACGCACGCGGCGGGACTCGAGGCCGACTGCGGTGATCAGGGTCTCCACCCCGGCGCGGAACTCCTCGGGCGCGCTGACCTCGCCGAGCTCGCCCAGCCCGGGGATCGGGTTGCCGTAGGGCGACTCCGTGGGGTGGTCGAGCAGCTCGAGCAGCCGCCGTTCCACGGTCTCGCTCATCACGTGCTCCCAGCGGCACGCCTCCTCGTGCACGAGCTCCCAGTCGAGCCCGATGACGTCGGTCAGCAGGCGCTCGGCCAGCCGGTGCTTCCGCATCACCCGCGTGGCCAGGCTCCTGCCCTCCTCGGTGAGCTGGAGGTGGCGGTCGCCCTCGACGGTGAGCAGGCCGTCGCGCTCCATCCGGGCCACGGTCTGGCTCACCGTGGGCCCGCTCTGGTGCAGGCGCTCGGCGATCCGGGCGCGCAGCGGAACGATGCCCTCCTCCACGAGCTCGTAGATGGTGCGGAGGTACATCTCGGTGGTGTCGATCAGGTCGCTCACCGGGCCATTGTTGCCCATCGCGCCCTGCGGGTAGCAGGGTGTGCAGCGTGAAGGACACCCTCCTCGTGCCTGCCCGCTACCGGGGCCCCGCGAAGTCCGGCAACGGCGGCTACGTCGCCGGCGCCCTCGCGGCAGAGCTCGGCGACACCGGCACCAGCCCGGTGACCGTCACATTGCGACAGCCGCCGCCCCTCGAGTCGACGATGCGCGTCGCCCGGGTCGGCAGCGGACTGGTGCTCACCTTCGGAGGCGCGGTGGTCGCCCAGGCCTCGACGTCGCAGGCATCCCTCGAGCCGGTCGAGGCGGTTTCCTGGGACGAGGCGGTCGCCGCGAGTGCGTCGTACCCGGGCCACGTCTCGCACCCCTTCCCCACCTGCTTCGCCTGTGGCACCGAGCGGCCCGACGGTCTGCGCATCTTCCCCGGCCAGGTGCCCTCGGCGCGCGAAGGGATGACCCGGGTGGCCGCGACCTGGGTGCCCGACGAGACGGTGGCGGCCGACCACCACGAGTACGACGACCCCGCCCGGCGTACCTGCCTGGCCGCGACCTGGTCGGCCCTGGACTGCATCGGTGGCTGGGCCGGCGACCTCACCGAGCGGCTGATGGTGCTGGGACGGATGACCGCGATCGTCGACGACCTCCCGGTGCAGGGCGAGCAGCACGTGGTCACCGGCGAGCACCGGGGGTCGGAGGGTCGCAAGACCTTCACCGCCTCGACGCTGCACGACTCCGACGGCCGCATCGTCGGCCGGGCCGAGCACGTGTGGGTCGCCGTCGACCCGGCGACCTTCAACGGCTGAGGGGGCGCCGGGCCGTCACTCCAGCGCGGAGTTGTAGCGCGACAGCGACCGCACGAACCCGGACAGGTCCGACTCGCTCCAGTCGCCGAGCTTCTCGCCCAGCTCCGACCTGCGCACGGTCGAGATGTTGGCGAGCCGGCGGTGTCCCTCCTCGCTGATCGCCAGGATCATGGCGCGCCGGTCCTCCGGGTCGGGGGTGCGGTCGATCAGGTCGAGCTCCAAGAGAGCCTGCACCTGTCGGCTGACGGCCCCCTTGTCGATGGAGAACATGTCCACCAGATCGCTGGCCCGGCGCGGCCCGGAGTCGTTGAGCGCCAGCAGCATCGAGTAGGCCACCGGCGACAGTTCGGGGTGCAGCATGCGCGCTCGCTCGGCGATCACGCGCCTGATCCGGCGCACGAGAATGCTCATCTCGTGCTCGAGTGCGCGCAGGGTCTCGTCGTCGGCCACGGGGTCAGCCTACAAATCCTCGTCGAGGTGGCGGCCCTTGCCCAGCAGCGACCCGCAGGTGCGGCTCGGGAGAGCCACTCCGGGGGACGTTCCCGGATCCACCTGCGGGTCGGGTGACTGCTGTTGAATTCACCAGCGCGCTCACACGGCTGGCCGGCGAGCTGCTAGCGAGCAGCCACCTCACGCGTCCTAGAAGAACTCATCCTTCGGACCACCTCCTTTCCCGTGTCCCACCACGGTAGGCCGGGCGCAGGCGTGACTCAACGGTTTTTCGGGTACGACGCCCGCATGAGCGAACAGCACCCCGCCGGCGCCAGTGCCTCACCGGACTCCTCCGAGGAGACCGCGCCCGACGACTCCGGCTCCTCGCAGCTGCCGGAGAGCGCGCCGGGCGACATCGGCGACGACCAGCTCCCCGAGGACCTGCAGCCCACCGAGGACAACCCCCTGGCCCGCCACCCCGCACAGACCGGAGAAGACGACGACATGATCGGCAGCGACACCGAGGGCGGCGACGCGCACAACCCGTCGACCAACATCACCTACGGCAGCGGCCCCGACGACAACGACGTCGAGGACACGCCCGACGCCGAGGAGGACGACGGCTCGTCCACGCTCGAGAACGGCGGCGGCGGAGCCGGCTGACCGGTCCGCTCACAGAAGCGTGCCGGCCGCGGCGAACTGCGCGTTGTAGAGCCGTGCGTAGGCTCCATCGGCCGCCAGCAGCTCCTCGTGGGTCCCCTGCTCGACGATGGACCCACGCTCCATCACCAGGATCAGGTCCGCGTCGCGGATCGTGGAGAGCCGGTGGGCGATCACGAACGACGTACGGTCGCTGCGCAGCGCCGTCATCGCGTGCTGCAGGAGGAGCTCGGTGCGGGTGTCGACCGACGAGGTGGCCTCGTCGAGGATCAGCAGGGCCGGGTCCGAGAGGAACGCGCGGGCGATCGTCACCAGCTGGCGCTCCCCCGCCGACAGGTTGGATCCCTCCTCGTCGATCACGGTGTCGTAGCCGTCCGGGAGGGAGTGCACGAAGCGGTCCACGAACGTGGCCCGCGCCGCCTCGAGGATCTGCTCCTGGCTCGCTCCGGGCCGACCGTAGGCGATGTTGTCGCGGATCGTCCCCTCGAACAGCCAGGTGTCCTGGAGCACCATGCCGATCTGGCTGCGCAGGGCACGACGCGGCATCGAGGCGATGTCCACGTCGTCGAGGGTGATGCGCCCGCCGGTCACCTCGTAGAACCGCATCACCAGGTTCACCAGCGTCGTCTTGCCCGCTCCGGTGGGTCCGACGATCGCCACCGTCTGCCCGGGCTCCGCGAGCAGGGACAGGCCTTCGATCAGCGGGGTCTCGGGGTCGTAGGAGAAGGACACGTCCTCGAAACGTACCTGGCCGTGCCGGGCGTCGACGGCCGCAGGGAGGCCGTCCAGCTCCGGCTGCTCCTCCTCGGCGTCGAGCAGCTCGAAGACCCGCTCGGCGGAGGCGACCCCGGACTGCATCAGGTTGGTCATCGACGCGACCTGGGTCAGCGGCTGGGTGAACTGGCGGGAGTACTGGATGAAGGCCTGCACGTCGCCCAGTGAGATCGCCCCGCTGGCGACCCGGACGCCACCCAGCACGGCGATGACGACGTAGTTCAGGTTCCCGATGAACATCATCACGGGCATGATCAGTCCGCTCACGAACTGTGCACCGAAGCTGGCCCGGTAGAGCTCCTCGTTCTCGCGGGCGAAGACCTCCTCGACCTCGCGCCGGCGACCGAACACCTTGACCAGCGCGTGCCCGGAGAACGTCTCCTCGATGTGGGCGTTGAGCGTGCCCGTACGGCGCCACTGGTCGACGAACATGCCCTGCGACCGGCTCATGACGGCCTTGGTCACGACCATCGAGAGCGGCACCGACACCACCGCGACCAGGGCGAGCAGGGGCGAGATCCAGAACATCATCGCGAGCACGGCGCCCACTGTGAGCAGGGAGGTGAGCAGCTGGCTCATCGTCTGCTGGAGGGTCTGGCTGACGTTGTCGATGTCGTTGGTGACGCGGCTCAGCAGCTCCCCGCGCGGCTGCTTGTCGAAGTAGCTCAGCGGGAGCCTGTTGACCTTGTCCTCGACCTCGGCACGCATCCGCAGCACGGTGCCCTGAACCACGTCGTTGAGCAGGTAGCCCTGCACCCAGGCGAGCAGGGAGGCTGCGACGTACACCGCCAGGACGAGCAGCAGGACGTCGCCCACCGCAGCGAAGTCCACGTGCCGGCCCGGGACGATGTCCATCGAGGAGACCATGTCGGCGAAACGGTCCTGGCCGCCGGCCCGCAGCTCGGCGACGGCCTGCGCCTTCGTCAGGCCGGACGGGAGCTCTCCACCGATCAGGCCGGAGAAGATGAGGTCGGTGGCGCGCCCGAGGATCTTGGGACCAGTGGCGGTGAGCAGCACGCTGAGCACGGCCAGCACGACGACCGCCACGGCCCGGAAGCGGTCGGGTGCCATCCGGCGGACCAGTCGCCTGGCCGACGCGCCGAAGGTGGAGGCCTTCTGCCCGACCATGCCGCCACCGAAGGGACCACGACCCGGGCCACCGGGACCGGCCTGGATGCGCTCGGTCTCCTTGAGCTGTCCCGCCCTGGGGGGAGCGTCCTGACTCATGCCGCGTCCTCAGCGCTCAGCTGGGACTCGACGATCTCCCGGTAGGTGGCGCAGGTCGCGACCAGCTCGTCGTGCCGACCCCGTCCGACCACCTCACCGTCCTCGACCACCAGGATCAGGTCGGCGTCGCGGATCGTGGAGATCCGCTGCGCCACGACCAGGACCGTCGCCTGCCGGGTGACCGGTCGCAGCGCGGCCCGCAGCCGCGCGTCGGTGGCGAGGTCGAGCGCGCTGAAGGAGTCGTCGAACAGGTAGATCTCCGGGTTCCGGATCAGCGCCCGGGCGATCGCCAGCCGCTGGCGCTGGCCGCCGCTCACGTTCGTGCCGCCCTGCGCGATCGGTGCGTCGAGCTGCTCGGGCATCGCCTCGACGAAGTCCCGCCCCTGCGCGACCTCCAGGGCCTGCCACATCTCCTCGTCGGTCGCGTCGGGCCGGCCGTACCGGAGGTTCGAGCGCACGGTCCCGGAGAACAGCCACGCCCGCTGGGGCACCAGCCCGATGGTGCTCCAGAGCAGGTCCGGCTCGAGCCGTCGTACGTCGACCCCGTCGACCAGCACCCGGCCGCCCGTGACGTCGAAGAGGCGCGGCACCAGGTTGACCATCGTGCTCTTGCCCGCGCCGGTCGAGCCGACGATCGCCACCGTCTGGCCCGGGCCCGCCTCGAAGGAGACGTCGCGCACCACGGGCACGTCGGCTCCCGGGTAGGAGAACTCCACGTGGTCGAAGACCAGGGTGCCGCGCTGGGCGACCTCGGTGACCGGCTCCGCGGGGGGCTCCACGGAGGAGCGGGTGTCGAGCACCTCGGTGATCCGGTCCGCGCACACGGCCGAGCGGGGCACCATCATCAACATGAAGGTGGCCATCATCACCGACATCAGAATCTGCACCAGGTAGGCGAGGAAGGCAGTCAGCGCACCGATCTGCATCTGCCCGCTCTCCACCCGGTGACCACCGAACCAGAGCACCGCGACCGACGAGACGTTGAGGATCAGCATCACCGTCGGGAACATCGTGGCCAGCCAGCGTCCGGCACGCACGGCCACCGTCGTCAGTTCCTCGTTGGCCTGCGCGAAGCGCGCCGTCTCGTGGGGCTCGCGCACGAACGCTCGCACCACCCGGACGCCCGTGATCTGCTCGCGCAACAGCCGGTTCACCTCGTCGATGCGTTGCTGCATGAGGCGGAAGCTGGGCACCATCCGGGAGACGATGAAGGCCACCGAGACCATCAGCGCGGGGATGCACACCGCCAGCAGCCACGACAGCCCGAAGTCCTCGCGCATCGCCATGACGACGCCGCCGACCATCATGATCGGGGCCGCCACCATCAGCGTGCAGCTCATCAGCACGAGCATCTGCACCTGCTGCACGTCGTTGGTCTCGCGGGTGATGAGCGAGGGCGCGCCGAAGTGCTGCACCTCCCGTTGGGAGAAGGAGCCCACGCGGTGGAAGATCGCCGATCGCACGTCCCGGCCGAAGCCCATCGCGGTGCGCGCCGAGAACCACACGGCGGCGACGGAGCAGCCGATCTGCAGCAGCGCGACCGCGAGCATCAGCCCGCCCGTGCGCAGGATGTACGCCGTGTCGCCGGTCGCGACCCCCCGGTCGATGATGTCGGCGTTGAGACTCGGGAGGTAGAGCGCGGCCACCGTGCCGGTGAACTGCAGGAGCACGATGACGGTCAGCCACGTCCGGTAGGGGCGGAGGTACTCCCGCACGAGTCGGATCAGCATCTCAGCTCTCCCTCCGCAGGACCCCGTCGAGCAACAGGTCCGCGATGTCCTCGGGGGTCAGCGCCGCCGTCATCCCCAGCTCGGGACGGCTGGAGCCGAGGACGAGGCTGCGCAGGGCGGTCGCCGCGACGTCGGGCTTGGTGGCCAGCTCGTCACGGTGCGGCTCGAAGAGACCGGTCAGGCGCCGGTGCAGGTCCTCCTGCGCCTTCAGCACGAACTCCGGTGGTCCCGTCATCGGCTCGCGGCCGCTCGCCCGCGCCTCGTGGAAGGCGGCGAGCAGGTGGGGGCGCACGGCGACCATCACCGCGCTCGAGAGCAGCATCCGCTCCTGGACCCGGCCGACCGCGACCACGACCTTGTCGCGCAGGTCCTCGACGCCGCGCAGCGACTCGTCGAAGAGCGCCTGTCCGTCCGCGGGGTTGACGGCCTCCTCCGCGGCGGCCATCAGCAGGCTGCGCTTGTCCGGGAAGACCCGGAAGATCGTGCCCTCGGCGATGCCGGCGGCCCGGGCGATCTCCCTCGTGCTGACCTCTCCCCCGCGCTGGGCGATCAGGGGCACCAGGACGGAGACGATCGCCCTGCGGCGATCCTCGGGCGGCATGGCAGCGGCTCGCGGAGACACACGTTCACATTAAGTGAGTGAGCGCTCACTCACAAGGCGCGTGGGAGGCCGCGCCGGCTGACTCACGGGTGCACCCGCGCCTCGTCGACGCCGAGCTCTACAGAGAGCTCGTCCACCCTGGCCGGAGAGGCGCACCTGCCGGCCCTACGGCGCCAGGCGCACGATGCTCCAGCCGTCCCCGGCGTCCCGCTGGTAGACCATCCGGTCGTGCATGCGCCCCTTGCGGCCCTGCCAGAACTCCATGAGGTCGGGCCGCACGCGGTAGCCACCCCACTGGGGCGGCAGCGGCACCTCGGCGTCGGCTGCGAAACGCGCCTCGGCGTCCGCATAGAGCCGGTCGAGCTCGTCACGGGAGGACACGTCGCGCGACTGCGGCGAGGCCCAGGCGCCGAGCTGGGAGCCGCGCGGCCGGGCGGCGAAGTAGGCCTCGCTCTCCGCACGGGACACCTTGGTCGCGGTCCCCTCAACCCGCACCTGGCGCTGCAGGTCGTGCCACGGGAAGAGCAGGGACGCGGCGGGGTTCGCCTCGAGGTCATGCCCCTTGCGGGAGTCGTAGTTGGTGTAGAACACGAAGCCACGCTCGTCGACACCCTTGAGCAGCACCATGCGGGCGGACGGGCGGCCCTCGGGGGACACCGTCGAGACCACCATCCCGTTCGGCTCGTGCAGGCCCGACACGATCGTGTGGTGCATCCAGCGGCGGAACATGGCCACCGGGTCGGGCTCCAGGTCGGGGGTGTCGAGGCCGGCGTCGCCGTACTCACGACGCAGGGCCGCCAAGAAAGCGGGGTCAGCGGAGGAGGCCATGGGACCAACGTAGAGGCCGGGCCGAATTCCGGCCCCTGCCCGCGCCCGGGGCGCCGGGTTCCGCGGCCTCGTGTCCGGCCCCGGTCCGGCCCCTGTACCAGGATGGGACCCGACCGTGCAGAATGCCCTCCATGACTGAGGTACATCACGGGCTCGAGGGTGTCGTTGCGTTCGAGACCCAGATCGCGGAGCCTGACAAGGAAGGGTCCGCGCTGCGCTACCGCGGCGTCGACATCGAGGAGATCGTCGGGCGCGTCCCGTTCGAGAAGGTCTGGGGTCTGCTCATCGACGGCACCTACGACCCCGGCCTGCCGCCGGCCGAGCCGTACAACATCGCGATCCACACCGGCGACGTACGGGCGGACGTCCAGGCGAGCGTCGCGATGCTCGCCCCGATGCTCGGCATGAAGCAGACCTACGACAGCACCGACGAGGAGGCCCGCGAGGACCTCAGCCGGGTCGCCGTCATGGTCCTGTCGTACGCCGCGCAGTCCGCGCGCGGGCTGGGCCAGCCGATCATCCCGCAGCGCGACGTCGACAAGGGCGCGACGCTGGCGGAGAAGTTCCTGATCCGCTGGAAGGGCGAGCCCGACCCCAAGCACGTCAAGGCGATCGACGCCTACTGGAGCTCCGCCGCGGAGCACGGCATGAACGCCTCAACGTTCACCGCCCGCGTGATCACCTCCACCGGTGCCGACGTGGCGGCGGCGTTCTCCGGCGCCATCGGCGCGATGAGCGGCCCGCTGCACGGCGGCGCCCCGTCGCGGGTGCTCGGGATGATCGAGGCAGTCGAGAAGTCGGGCGACGCCACGGCGTACGTGAAGAGTCTGCTCGACAACGGTGAGCGGCTGATGGGCTTCGGCCACCGGGTCTACCGCGCCGAGGACCCCCGTGCGCGCGTGCTGCGTCGTACGGCGCGCGAGCTCAACGCCCCGCGCTACGAGGTGGCCGAGTCACTCGAGCAGGCGGCGCTGAAGGAGCTCCGCGAACGACGACCCGACC
>NZ_JAOPXP010000124.1 GCF_025965085.1 Marmoricola sp. | reverse complement strand
GGGGCCTGGCGCCATGGGCTCAGGTGCCGGGGCGGTCGAGCGGGTGTCGTTCGGCCCACAGGGCGGCTGCCGTGCGGTCGTTGACCCCGATGGCGCTGAACACCGAGGTGAGATGGGCCTTGACCGTCCGCTCGCTGATGCCCAGACGGCGCCCGATCTGCTTGTTGGCGAGGCCGTCGCGGACCAGCTCGAGGACCTGGCGCTCGCGCGTCGTCAGCGTGGTGCCGGCGGGACGGCGGGTGCGTGAGGTCAGCAGCTGCCTCGCGACCCGCGGGTGGAGCGGGGAGTCGCCCCGGGCGACCGATCGCACCGCCTCGATGAGGTCGTCCGGCTCGGAGTCCTTGAGCATGTAGCCGACCGCCCCGGCGTCCAGGGCGTCGACGATGCGCTCGGCGTCGGAGAACGACGTCAGGACCAGGACCTGTGCCCCACCCCGGGCCGTGATCTCACGCGTGGCGGTGGCACCGTCCATCTCGGGCATCTGCAGGTCCATCAGCACCACGTCCGGCGAGAGTGTCTCGACCAGCTGGACCGCCTCCCGACCGTTGGCCGCCTCCCCGACGACCTCGATCCCCTCGGCGGCGCTGAGCAGCTGGACCAGCCCCATCCGCACCATCGCGTGGTCGTCCACCACCAGCACCTGCACCTTCACGTTCCGACCTCCAGCTGCACTCGCGTAGCCCGCCCCTACGGTCGGGACGACCTGAAGAGTGCCACCAGCCTCGCGGATCAGGTGCCGCAATGCCCGCAAACCCGAGATGTTCCCCCGCGGTTTCCGTGTCTCGGGCGTCGAATCCGACCGCACGGTCGGCCTCGCCCCGTCGAAGGGGGCGAGGACCGGAGGGCGTCGCCTCAGAACCGGATCTGGGCGCGGCACACCTGGCTGGTGCCCTTGCGCGTCGCCGTGAGAGCGAACGTGTCGGTGCCGGCCTGGTTGCCCAGCACGCGCCGCACCTCGAAGGAGCCACTGGGTGCCTTCGTCGTGCCCGTGCCGCGCAGGGCGCCGCCGCCGTTGTGCGTCAACGTCCAGGCCCAGACCTGCCCGTTGCGGTTGCTGTCGATCTCGGTCTCGACCTCGATGCGCCCGTTCTCGGGGCTGGCCTTCATCTTCCAGGTGGCACCGCTGCTGCAGGCCCCGGACCTGGTGATGCGACCGTCCTTGGCCATGGCGGGTGCTGCACTCCCGATGAGGACGGCGGTCAGCGTGACGGCGGCGGCGGGGGCGAGTGCTCGGGCGATGTTCATGGTGGCTCCTCGGCTCAGGTGTCGGACGGGTGTCCGTGCATCGAGGTTCGGGCCACGGGAGGGTGAACCGCCATTGGACGTCGGTAGTACGACGCCGGGGCGAGCCTGGGGTTCAGAAACGGAACGTGGCGAGGTCGCGCGGCTCGAGGCCGACGAGGGTCTCGCGGATGATGCGTCTTCTGCCCTCCGGCACCGGCACGTGACTCGGCACGCACAGGACCATGCAGCCGGCGGCCTCGGCCGAGGTGGCTCCGGTCGGGGAGTCCTCGATGGCGACCGTCTCCTGGGCTGCGAGTCCCAGCAGCTCGGCTGCCCGCAGGTAGGGCTCCGGGTGGGGCTTGCCGTTGGCGACCTCGTCGCCGCAGACCAGCACCTCGAACGAACCCGGGGGCAGCGCACGGACCACTGGCTCCACGAACCGGCGCCACGACATCGTCACGAGCGCACACGGGACCTCCTGCTGCCGCAGCTCAGCGAGGAGCTCCCGGGCTCCCGGACGCCAGGGAACCGCATGCTCGATCCGCTCGACCACTCCGTCGAGGAGCTCCTCGACGATCTGCAGGGGGGTGCGGTCGATGCCCATGTGCTCGCGGATGTACGTCGCGGAGTCGATCAGCGCGCCCCCGACGAGCGCCAACGCGTCCTCGTGGGTCCAGGTCCCGCCATACTTGCGGGCGAGCTCGAACTCGCACTCCATCCAGTAGGGCTCGGTGTCGACGAGGGTGCCGTCCATGTCCCAGAGGACGGCGGCGGGGAGGGCGCCGGGCTCCCCGGCCACCCGAAGAGACCTGACGTTCTCGACCGATACCCCATCCGGAGACGTCAGGGAACGCCCGGAGATCCCCTCCGAGATGTCCATCAGTCTTCCGGGTCGTAGGCGAGGTTGGGAGAGAGCCAGCGCTCGGCCTCCTGGAGGGTCCACCCCTTGCGTGCGGCGTACGACGCGACCTGGTCGCGGGCCACGCGCCCGACGACGAAGTACTGCGACTGCGGGTGCGAGAAGTACCAGCCGCTGACCGAGGCGCCGGGCCACATCGCCATCGAATCGGTGAGCTCGATGCCGGCCGTGTTCTCGACGTCGAGCAGCTCCCAGAGCGTGCGCTTCTCGGTGTGCTCGGGGCACGCCGGGTAGCCGGGCGCCGGGCGGATGCCGGCGTACCTCTCCGCGATCAGTGCCTCGTTGTCCAGGCCGTCGTCGTCGGTGTAGCCCCACAGTTCGGTGCGCACGCGCTGGTGCAGCCGCTCGGCGAAGGCCTCGGCCAGGCGGTCGGCCAGCGACTCCAGCAGGATGGCGCTGTAGTCGTCGAGGTCGTCCTTGAACTGCCTGACCCTGTCCTGGGCACCCAGGCCCGCCGTGACGGCGAACGCACCGACGTGGTCCTGCAGGCCGGTCTCCTTCGGCGCCACGAAGTCGCCCAGCGACCGGTTGGGGATGCCGACGCGGTGCTCGCCCTGCTGGCGCAGGTTGAACAGCGTGGTGCGCACCTCGGTCCGGTCGGTGTCGGTGTAGACCTCGATGTCGTCACCGACCGCGTTCGCCGGGAAGAAGCCCATCACGCCGTTGGCGGTGACCCACTTCTCCTTGATCATCACGTCCAGCATCGCCTGCGCGTCGTCGTAGAGTCTGCGCGCCGCCTCCCCCGTCGCCGGGTTGTTGAGGATGTCGGGGAACCGGCCCTTCATCTCCCACGCGTTGAAGAACGGCTGCCAGTCGATGTACTCCCGCAGCTCGGCGAGGTCGTAGTCCTCGAAGACCCGGACGTCGGAGCCCGCGTCGGCGGTGAGCACGGCCGGCACCGGAGGGGTGTACGACGACCAGTCGATCGGCGTCCGGTTGGCACGAGCCTCCTCGAGGGAGAGCATCGGCCGGTCGTTCTTGGCCGCGTGACGCCGGCGCAGCGAGTCGTAGTCGGCCTCGGTCTCCGCCAGCAGGTTGCCGCGCTGCTCCTCCGAGAGCAGGGCCGCGGCCACCGGGACCGAGCGCGAGGCGTCCTTGACCCAGAGGACCGGCCCCTTGTAGCGCGGCGTGACCTTGACGGCCGTGTGGGCGCGCGAGGTCGTGGCACCGCCGATCAGGAGCGGGATCGTGAACCCCTGGCGCTCCAT
This sequence comes from Marmoricola sp., assembly GCF_025965085.1. Classification (GTDB taxonomy): domain Bacteria; phylum Actinomycetota; class Actinomycetes; order Propionibacteriales; family Nocardioidaceae; genus Marmoricola. The sequence goes on along the minus strand of NZ_JAOPXP010000124.1, from coordinate 16,421 downwards.
CTCGCTGGCGAAGTGGACCATCTCGTCGAGCGACGGGGTGATCAGCCCGGACAGGCCGATCAGGTCGGCACCGACCTCCTTGGCCTTGTCGAGGATCTTCTGCGCCGGGACCATCACGCCGAGGTCGATGACCTCGTAGTTGTTGCACTGCAGCACGACCCCGACGATGTTCTTGCCGATGTCGTGGACGTCGCCCTTCACGGTCGCCATGACGACGGTGCCGTTGCTGCGGCCGGCGTCGTCGGGGTGCTTGCCCTCTTCGATGAAGGGGATGAGGTAGGCGACGGCCTTCTTCATGACCCGAGCAGACTTCACGACCTGCGGGAGGAACATCTTGCCGGCGCCGAACAGGTCGCCGACGACGTTCATGCCGTCCATCAGCGGACCCTCGATCACCTCGATGGGCCGGCCGCCGCGGGCCTCGATCTCGGCGCGGAGCTCCTCCGTGTCGTCCTCGACGTGGGCGTCGAGCCCCTTGACCAGGGCGTGGGTGATGCGCTCGCCGATGGGCAGCGAGCGCCACTCCCGCGTCGCCACCTCCTGCTGCTCGCCGCTGCCACGGTGCTGCTCGGCGATCTCCAGGAGGCGCTCGGCCGCGTCCGGCCTGCGGTTGAGCACGACGTCCTCGATGCGCGCGCGGAGCTCGGGCTCGATCTCGTCGTAGACCACCAGGGCGCCGGCGTTGACGATGCCCATGTCGAGACCGGCCTGGATCGCGTGGAACAGGAACACCGAGTGGATGGCCTCGCGCACCGGGTTGTTGCCGCGGAAGGAGAAGGAGACGTTGGAGATGCCACCGGAGACCAGCGCACCGGGCAGGTTCTGCTTGATCCAGCGGGTCGCCTCGATGAAGTCCACGCCGTAGTTGGCGTGCTCCTCGATGCCCGTCGCCAGGGCGAAGCAGTTGGGGTCGAAGATGATGTCCTCGGCGGGGAACCCCACCTCGTCCACCAGGATCCGGTAGGCCCGCTCGCAGATCTGCTTGCGTCGCTCGAGGTTGTCGGCCTGACCCTGCTCGTCGAAGGCCATCACGACCGCCGCGGCGCCGTACTTGCGGCAGAGGCGGGCGTGCTCCCGGAACGTGTCCTCGCCCTCCTTCAGGGAGATCGAGTTCACGATCGGCTTGCCCTGGATGCACCGCAGGCCGGCCTCGATGACCTCCCACTTGGAGGAGTCGACCATCACCGGCACGCGGCTGATGTCGGGCTCACCGGCGATCAGCTTGGTGAAGCGGTCCATCGCCGCGACGCCGTCGATCATGCCTTCGTCCATGTTGACGTCGATGACCTGAGCGCCGGCCTCGACCTGCTGGGCGGCGACCGACAGCGCGGCGTCGTAGTCGCCGGCCTTGATCAGGTTGCGGAACCTCGCGGAGCCGGTGATGTTCGTGCGCTCGCCGATGTTGACGAACAGGGAGTCCTCGGTGAGGTTGAGCGGCTCGAGGCCCGACAGGCGCATCGCCCGCTCCGGAGTCGCCGGCCGGCGCGGCTGGGCACCGTCGATGACGGCGGCGATGCGGGCGATGTGGGCGGGCGTCGTGCCGCAGCAGCCGCCGACGAGGTTGATCAGGCCCGCGCTGGTGAACTCCCCGAGCACCGCCGACATCTGGTCCGGGGTCTCGTCGTACTCCCCGAAGGCGTTGGGCAGTCCCGCGTTGGGGTAGCAGGAGACGAAGCAGTCGGCCACCCGGGACAGCTCGGCCAGGTAGGGGCGGATCTCGGCCGCGCCGAGGGCACAGTTGAGCCCGATGGCCAGGGGGCGCGCGTGGCGGACCGAGTTCCAGAAGGCCTCGGTCACCTGGCCCGAGAGGGTGCGCCCCGAGGCGTCGGTGATGGTGCCGGAGACGATGACCGGCCAGCGGCGGCCGCGCTCCTCGAAGAGGGTCTCGAGGGCGAAGATCGCGGCCTTGGCGTTGAGGGTGTCGAAGATGGTCTCGACGAGCAGCAGGTCGGCTCCGCCGTCGACGAGCCCGGCGGCCTGTTCGGCGTACGCCTCCACGAGCAGCTCGAAGCTGGTGTTGCGGAAGCCCGGGTCGTTGACGTCCGGGGAGATCGAGGCCGTGCGGTTGGTGGGCCCCAGTCCTCCGGCGACGTAGCGGGGGCGCGAGGGGTCGGCCTCGGTGACGGCGTCGGCGGCGTCGCGGGCGAGTCGGGACGACTCGTAGTTGAGCTCGTAGGCGAGGTCCTCCATGCCGTAGTCCGCCTGTGAGATCCGCTGGGCGTTGAAGGTGTTCGTCGCGACGATGTCTGCGCCGGACTCGAGGTACTCACGGTGGATGGAGCGGATGATGTCGGGCTGGGTGAGGCTCAGCAGGTCGCTGTTCCCGCGTACGTCGCTGTCCCAGTCGGCGAATCGCTCGCCGCGGTAACCCGTCTCGTCGAGGCCGTGCCCCTGGATCATCGTGCCCATCGCCCCGTCGATGACGAGGATGCGCTCACCCAGCAGGGCCGTCAGTGCCTCGGTGGCGTCGGGGCGCACCAAGGACGGCCGCTCGGTCTTGCTGGCAGTGCTCACAGAAGTACTCCGGTGCGTCGACGGACCTCGAGCCCAGGCAGCCGCCTGACCCGGGAAGCTCCATTTTCGCATGGTGGGCCCGCATGACGGCCCGCACGCCCGGGGCGGGAGACAGCAGGGAACTGGGTCTCACGTCCTAGGGTTGTCGTGTGATCGAGATCGACGACGTGCCCGAGCTCGTCAACCCGGTGATGGTGGCGGCGTTCGAGGGCTGGAACGACGCGGCCAATGCTGCCACCGGCGTGGTCGACCACATGATCGAGGTGTGGGACGCCGAGGTGGTCGCCGTGGTCGATCCCGAGGACTTCTACGACTACCAGGTCAACCGCCCGATGATCGGCACCAGCGACGAGGGAATGCGCCGGATCACCTGGCCCTCGACCCAGGTGTACGTCGCCCGGCCGCCCGGAGCCGACCGTGACGTCGTGCTCCTGCGTGGCATCGAGCCCAACATGAAGTGGCGCCAGTTCTGCGCCGAGCTGCTGGCCTGCGCCGAAGAGCTGGGGGTCGAGCTGGTCGTGACCCTGGGGGCGCTGCTCGCCGAGACCCCGCACACCCGACCCATCCAGGTCAGCGGCACCGCCACGGAGCTCGACCTCGAGGACCGGCTGAAGCTGGAGCCGGCCACCTACGAGGGACCCACCGGCATCGTCGGCGTGCTGCAGGACGCGTGTGACCGGCTCGACATCCCTGCCGTCTCGTTCTGGGCCGCGGTCCCCCACTACCTCCCGCAGCCCCCGTGCCCCAAGGCAACGCTGGCACTGCTCGGGCAGGTGGAGGACCTGCTCGAGACCAGCATCCCGCTGGGTGACCTCCCCGAGGACGCGCGCGCCTGGGAGCGTGGGGTCGCCGAGCTCGCCGAGGAGGACGAGGACGTCGCGGAGTACGTCCGCAACCTCGAGGAGAGCCAGGACACCGCCGAGCTGCCCGAGGCCAGCGGGGAGGCGATCGCCCGGGAGTTCGAGCGCTACCTCAAGCGCCGCAACAGGCCCGACGACTGACAGAAATGAGGCACGGCTCAGCCGAGGCATCAGCCGAGGCGTCGCAGAGTGCCGCCCCGAGCGCCGCGAGACCGACGCAATCTGCGACGCCTCGGCGATCTCGAGGAAGACCGGCAGGTGAGCAGCCGAACCGAGCCGGATGTCTGGAAGCGGAACGGCAGCAGACGCCGGACCTACAGCTGAACCCCGAGTGCCGAGTCCACCAGCGCTCGGACGACGTCGCCAGCCCCCGGTTCGGAGTCGTCGCCGAAGTCCGTTGTGTTGGCCCAGTGGTCGAGCAGGCGCAGGGCGAACGGTGCGTCGAGGTCGGTGGCCAGCGCCGTGAGGACGTCGGTGACAAGGTGCTGCGTGGGGGCCCCGGCTGGTTTCGCCACGGCGCTGCGCCACTTCTCGAGGCGGGCTTCGGCGGCAGGGACGTCGGCCTCGTCCCACTGCCAGTCGCCCCGGTAGTGGTGGCCGAGCAGGACGAGCCGGATGACCATCGGGTCGAGGCCGCTCTCGCGAAGCCGGGAGACCAGCACGAGGTTGCCCTTGGACTTCGACATCTTCTCGCCGTCGAGGCCGACCATGCCGGCGTGGACGTAGGCCTGAGCGAAGCGGGAGCCGGGGTCGGCCACCTGCGCCTCGGAGGCGCTCATCTCGTGGTGCGGGAAGACGAGGTCGCTGCCGCCCCCCTGCACGTCGATCGCGGCGCCGAGGTGGTGCCGTGCGATGGCGGAGCACTCGACGTGCCAGCCGGGACGGCCACGTCCGAGTGCCGAGTCCCAGGCGGGCTCACCGGGGCGCTCGGCCTGCCACAGCAGGCAGTCGAGCGGGTCCTTCTTGCCGGGACGGTCCGGGTCCCCACCACGGTCGGCGAAGACGCGGAGCATCTCCTCGCGCGTCCAGCCGGACACCTCGCCGAAGGCCGGGTCGCGGGTCACCGAGAAGTAGAGGTCGCTGTCGACGTCGTACACGCTGCCGACCGAGTGGAGCTGCTCGACCATCTCAACCACGAGCGGGATCGACTCCACGGCACCCACGTAGGCGTCCGGGGGCAGCACGCGCAACGCCGTCATGTCGGTGCGGAAGAGCTCCGTCTCTCGTTCGGCCAGGGCCACCCAGTCCTCACCGGTCGCGGTCGCGCGCTCGAGCAGAGGGTCGTCGACGTCCGTGACGTTCTGGACGTACTGCACGTCGTGCCCTGCCGAGCGCCAGGCGCGGTTGAGCAGGTCGAAGGCCACGTAGGTCGCGGCGTGGCCCATGTGCGTCGCGTCGTACGGCGTGATGCCGCAGACGTACATCCGGGCGGGGCCGTCCGCCGGGGACACCTCGCGCAGCGCCCTGGTCGAGCTGTCGAAGACGCGAACGGCGGGTCCACGCACCCCCTCGGGAAGGGCAGGTGTCCCGGTCACGCCCCCGGGTGAGGTCCACGCACGCATGCCGTCGAGCCTATCGGCCGTCCTCAGAAGGGCGGCCACGGGATGGCGGGCCAGCCGCCCCGGGGCACCGGGAAAGAGCGCACCGCCAGCAGCCGCTCGCAGCGCCGGGCGACGGCGTCGACCTCGCGCACGGTCAGCAGGTCCTCGAGCCTCTCGCGCAGGCCGGCGTCCAGCCCGCTCAGCAGCGACTCGACGCCGTCCAGCTCCTGGGTGGTGAGGGCCTGACCGGCCCACCCCCAGAGCACCGTGCGCAGCTTGTCCTCGGTGTGGAAGCAGACACCGTGGTCGACACCATGGCGGTGCCCGCCCGGCATCGCCAGCACGTGGCCGCCCTTGCGGTCGGTGTTGTTCGTGATGATGTCGAAGACCGCCATCCGCCGCAGCGGCGCGGAGTCCTCGTGGACGAGCATCACCGGCTCGTCGTCGGCGCCGCTGGCGTCGAGGACGTGCAGGAAGCCCGGAGGGACCGGCCCCTGGGGCACCACATCGACGGCGTCCAGTCGGCCCGGGGGTGACTCCTCCGACTCCATCCACAGCTGCACCATCCCGCGGCCGGCCGGACCGTCGCGCAGCACCGTCGGCGGGACGATGTCCCACCCCAGGTGGTCCGAGACCACCCACGCGGCGTACTCCCGGTCCGCGAGGGTCCCGTCGGTGAAGTCCCACAGGGGGCGCTCCCCCGAGCTGGGCTTGTAGACGCACTGGAAGGCCGAGTCGCCGAGCTGGGTGAGGAACGTGTGGTTGGAGGCCGGCATGATCCGGCCGAGCACGACCAGCTGGGGTTCGAGCAGCTCGCAGGGTTCGGCGGCGGGCACGACGATCAGCTTCGGGTACGCCGGTAGCCGTTGGCACGTGGACACAGGTGGCCCCCGGCGTCCATCGGCCCGCCGCAGAAGGGGCACGCCGCCCGTCCGGCAGCCACCACGGACTCGGCACGGGCAGCGAACAGCCGCGCCATCGCGGCCGGCATGCGCACCAGGAGGACCTCGTCGGGCTCCGGCTCCACGATGGGCAGCTCGAGCAGCTCCTGCTCCTCGGCCTCGACGGGCAGCTCCACCTCGACCTCGGCCACCGGGAAGACCTCGATGACCACGCGCTCGTCCCCGGCGTCCCAGGACAGCGTGATCGTGCCGGCCCGGAACTCCTCCTCGATCGGCTGGTCGAGCGGGTCGTTGTCGATCATCGCCACGGGCGTCATGGCAGGGACGGTGGTCGAGGAGTCGTCGTTCTGGATCAGCTCGTCGAGCAGCTCTGCGACCCGCTCGCCGAGGATCTGCACCTGCTGCTTCTCCAGGGACACCGACGTGACCTGGTTGCCGGCGCGGGCCTGCAGGTAGAACGTGCGCGCTCCGGGCTCGCCGACGGTGCCCGGCACGAAGCGTTCGGGCGGGTCGAAGCGGTGGACTACAGGCATGGAGCGAGCCTAGGGCTTCCCGGAAACGGGGGCGTCCGAGGGACCGGATCCTCCCCCGACCACGGCGTCGCTGGAACGGGACCGGCGCCGCGACGGCTTGGACGCCAGATGCCGCAGCGAGCCACACCGGGAGTTCATGGTCAGCACGAACGCGCGATGGGGGGTGTAGCGGACCACCGAGAGGCTGGCCGGGTCGACCATGATCCGCTGGAACGCGTCGAGGTGCATGCCGAGGGCGTCCGCCAAGATCGCCTTGATGACGTCGCCGTGCGAGACAGCCAGCCAGACGGCGTGGTCACCGGTCTCGGCCTGCACCGCGGCGTCGCGGTCACGGATGGCGTTCACCGCTCGCGCCGACATCTCCGGCAGCGACTCGCCCCCGGGGAACCGGGCACCGGACGGCTGGGCCTGCACCGTGCGCCAGAGCTTCTCCTTGGCGAGCTGCTTGAGCTCCTGCCCGGTCCATTCGCCGTAGTCGCACTCGAGCAGGCGTCGGTCGGTCACCACCCGGTGGCCGGGCGCCAGGATCTTCGCGGTCTCCCGGCACCGTTCGAGCGGGCTGGTGACCACTGCGGCCAGCTCGAGGTCGGCGAGGCGCTCGGCGGCGTCTCGCGCCTGTCCCGTGCCGGTGTCGTCGAGATGCACGCCCTTGCTGCGTCCGGCCAGCACGCCGCTCGCGTTGGCGGCCGTGCGGCCGTGCCGCGCCAGGATCACCGTTGCCATGCCCGGAGCGTAGCCGGGGCCGCAGCGGGCTAGCCTGCCCCCGTGATCGTGGACAACGCGCTGTACCGCAACGGGGAACGAGTTGACCTCGGCCTGGAGACCCACGACCTGGCCGGCGTACGCGCCAAGGCGACCGAGCCGCGCGACTTCGTCTGGGTGGGCCTGCACGACCCCAGCAGCGAGGAGCTGGAGGCCGTCGCCGACCTCTACGACCTGCACGAGCTGGCGGTCGAGGACGCGATCAACGCCCACCAGCGGCCCAAGGTCGACGACTACGGCGACTTCCTTTTCATCGTGCTCAAGACGCTCTGGTACGTCGACGAGCAGGACGCGGTGGAGACCGGCGAGATCAGCCTGTTCGTCGGGCACAAGTTCGTGATCACCGTCCGGGGCGGCAGCGGCGGGGCGTTGAGCGACGCCCGGCACCGGCTCGAGGGGAAGAGCTCCGTCCTCAAGCACGGCCCCTCCGCGGTGGTGTACGCCGTGTGCGACCAGGTCGTGGACCGCTACGAGGAGGTGGCCGGCTCACTCCAGGAGGACGTGGACGAGGTCGAGGAGTCGGTGTTCTCCACCGAGCGCACCAACGACTCCGCGCGCATCTACATCCTCAAGCGCGAGCTGGCCGAGATGCGACGCGCGGTGCATCCCCTGCGCGACCCCATGAACACGTTCGCGGACGGCGCGGTGCAGGGAATCCACAGCGACGCCGGCCCCTACTTCCGCGACGTCGCGGACCACCTGGCCCGGGTCACGGAGACGATCGAGACCCTCGACACGCTGCTCTCCGCGGCGTTCGAGGCGCACACCGCGCAGATCTCGATCCAGCAGAACGACGACATGCGTCGCATCTCCGCCGCCGTCGGACTCGTGGCCGCCCCCACCCTGGTCGGCAGCATCTACGGCATGAACTTCGACCACATGCCCGAGCTGCACTGGCTCTACGGCTACCCCATGGCGCTGGGGCTGATGGCGCTCAGCTCGCTGGTCGTCTTCGTCATCAGCAAGCGCGCCGGCTGGCTGTGAGGGTCAGGTCGCGCTGATCACGTTGGTGGCCAGCAGGCCCAGCAGCGCCAGGCCCAGCACGATGCGGTAGGGCACGAACCAGGTGATCGGGTGCCCGGCCACGAACTTGAGCAGCCACGCGACGGCCGCGTAGGCCACGACGAAGCTCACCAAGGTGCCCACGACGGTCGGACCGACGCCGATGTCGCTGTTGACGACGTCCTTGAGCTCGTAGAGACCTGCGGCGGTCAGGGCCGGGATCGACAGGAAGAAGCTGAGCCGGGTGGCGGTGACGCGGTCGAGCCCACGGAGCAGACCTCCGGAGATCGTCGCTCCCGAGCGGGAGACACCGGGCACGAGCGCCACGCACTGGAGCAGGCCGACGACGACGCTGTCGGTCATCGTGAGGTCCCTCTCCCCGCGCTTCTGGGAGCCCACGCGCTCGGCGTACACCATCACCGCGCTCCACAGCACCAGTGCGCCCCCGACCCACCACAGCGAGCGAAGCGGCCCGGAGATGACGTCCTTGCCCAGGAAGCCCACGATGCCGATCGGGATGGAGCCGACGATGATGTACCAGCCGAAGCGGTGGTCGAAGTGCCCGCGGTACTCCGGTCGGAAGATCCCCCTGAACCACGCCGCGGCGATGCGCCCAATGTCGGTGCGGAAGTAGAGGAGCACCGCCGCGATCGCGCCCATCTGGATCACTGCGGTGTACGCCGTGATCGACGGGTCGTCGACCTGGAGGCCCAGGGCCTTCTCGACGATGGTGAGATGACCGGTGCTGGAGACGGGCAGGAACTCCGTGAGCCCCTCCACGATCCCGAGGATGACGGCGTCGATGTAGTCCATGGCAGGAGTCAGGGTACGCAGATTGGCCTGACTTGTACCTGACCGCCTCCCCACGGCGAGCCGAGGACCCATCGATGCGGTGCGGTCGATAGCGTCTGGGCATGCAGCAGCGGTTCCTCGGCTCCACCGGCCTCTCGGTCTCCCGTCTGGGCCTGGGCACCATGACCTGGGGCCGTGACACCGACGAGCACGAGGCCCGCGAGCAGCTCGTCGCGTTCGTCGAGGCCGGCGGGACGCTGGTGGACACCGCGGCCGGCTACACCGACGGCGATGCGGAGCGCGTGATCGGCTCGCTCATCGGAGACGTGTGTGACCGCGACGACATCGTCCTGGCCACCAAGGCAGGCATCAGCCGCCGGGGACACGACCGGGTGGTCAACGCCTCGCGCGGGCACCTGATCCGGACCCTCGACGCCTCGCTCGCGCGGCTGGGGGTCGACCACGTCGACCTCTGGCAGGTGCACACCTGGGTGGACGACGCACCCCTCGAGGAGACGCTCTCCGCCCTCGACTACGCCGTCAGCACCGGGCGGGCGGCGTACGTCGGGGTCAGCAACTACAACGGTTGGCAGTCCGCGCGGGCGGCCACCTGGCAACGGGCCGTGCCCGGGCGGGCGCCCCTCGCCTCCAACCAGGTGGAGTACTCCCTGCTCAACCGTGCCGTCGAGGCCGAGGTCGTGCCGGCCGCACGGGCACTCGGCCTCGGCATCCTCCCGTGGTCCCCGCTGGGGCGTGGGGTGCTGACGGGCAAGTACCGCAACGGCACCCCGGCCGACTCCCGGGCCGCATCGCCGCACTTCGCGACCTTCGTGGGCCGCCACCTGGGGGAGCCCTCGCAGCGTGTCGTCGAGGCGGTGGCCCGCGCGGCAGACGGCCTCGGGTGGTCGCTGCTCGAGGTGTCGCTGGCCTGGGTGCGCGACCGCCCCGGTGTGACGGCTCCCATCATCGGCGCGCGAACGGCGGCCCAGCTCCGCGAGTCGCTCGCAGTGGAAGAATGTGACCTCCCGCCCGAGATCGTGCAGGCACTGGAGGATGTCTCCGCCCACCTGGAGGTACACGCGTGAGCAGTGCGAAGCAACGCAGGATCGACCACCGGGCGCTGCGTCCCGGGGTCGAGTACGAGTTCGACAAGCTGCTGATCTCGCGGGAGGTCTCGCGCGGAGCAGTGACGCGGATGCTGGTGGAGCTCGCCGAGCAGCACGGCTGGGAGCTCGACCGCCTGCGGCTCGGCCCCGACGGCACGCGTCGCGTCCAGCTCCGGCGCCGGATCATCCGGCAGCGGTTCGCCTACACGCTCTGAGGTCTGACCTGCCGTTCAGGGCTTGCGGCCTCAGAGCTTGCCCAGGAACCTGTCGAACACCCGGGCGCCGAACTCCAGGGCGTCCACCGGCACGCGCTCGTCCACGCCGTGGAAGAGCCCGGTGAAGTCGAGGTCGGCGGGCAGCCGCAGCGGCGCGAACCCGAAGGCGCGCATGCCCAGGCTGGTGAAGTGCTTCGCGTCGGTGCCGCCGCTCATCAGGTAGGGCACGACGAGGGCGTCCGGGTCCTCCTCGAGCAGCGAGGAGGTCATCGCGGAGGCCATCTCACCGTCGTACGGCGTCTCGAGGCCGGACTGCTTGCTGATCCACTCGATGTCGACGTCGGGCCCGGCGAGCTCGTGCAGGGTGGCGACGAAGTCGTCCTCGTGGCCGGGCAGGAAGCGGCCGTCCACCTGGGCGCTCGCGGTGCCCGGCACCACGTTCACCTTGTAGCCGGCCTCGAGCATCGTCGGGTTGGTGGTGTGCCTGATGACGGCGCCCAGCATCCGTGAGGCCGGCCCGAACTCCTCGATCAGCGCCTCGGCGTTCGCGGGGGTCGCCTCGGTGCCGGCAAGCTCACCGACGGCGCCCAGCAGCACCTGCATGGTGGGGGTCAGCTGCACCGGCCACTCGTGACGCCCGATGCGCGCGACCGCCTCGGCGAGCCTCGTGACCGCGTTGTCGGGGTGTCGCATCGACCCGTGGCCGGCGTTGCCGCGGGCGGTCAGGCGCATCCAGGCCATGCCCTTCTCGGCCGCCTCGATGAGGTACATCCGGCGGCCGCGAACCGTGGTGGAGAAGCCGCCCACCTCCCCCACGGCGTACGTGCAGTCCTCGAACCACTCGCGGTGGGTCCTGACCAGCTGACCGGCGCCCCGGTGGCCCCCGGCCTCCTCGTCCGCGGTGAAGCAGAGCACCAGCGGACGGTCGGGGACGATGCCGGCGCGCGCCCGCGCGCGCACCGTGGAGAGCAGCATCGCGTCGAAGTCCTTCATGTCGACGGCGCCCCGACCCCAGATCTGGCCGTCCTGGATCTCGCCGCTGAAGGGGTGCAGCTGCCAGTCGGCGGCATCCGCGGGAACGACGTCGAGGTGACCGTGGATCAGCACCGGGTCGCCCTTGGCACCGCCCCAACGAGCGAGCACGTTCGTGCGACCGGGCTCCGCCTCCCAGAGCTCGCTCTCGATACCGACCTCGTCGAGCAGCATGGCGACGTGCTCGGCCGCCTTGCGCTCCCCCGGCCCCGGCTGGTCGCCGAAGTTGGTCGTGTCGATGCGGATCAGGTCACGGCAGATCTCGGTGACCTCGGCTGCGGGGTCGTAGTCGGCAGGCACACTCATGCCCCACATAGTGCCCCAGGGGCGGGCAGCTCAGAGCAGGTGACGGGAACCGGCACGAGGGGTCATCGGGCGAAGTGCCGACCAGCGGACGTCGCCGTGGTCGTTCACCACGCCGAGCTGGAGAGCCTCGGCGATCGGGCGGGACTTGGTCGTCTCCCAGGACCGGGCATGCCGCCAGCTCTCCTCGAAGACCTGGATCTCGAGGATGAGGGAACCGTGCGGGGCGCGCTCGACCGAGCGCTCGCACCAGGCCCGTGCTGAGGCCATGTCGGGCCAGCGACGCTCGACCATGACGTCCTCGAACCCGTCCTCCTCCGGGACACGCATCTGCAGCCTCCCCAGGGCGGTGATCCCGATCCCGGTCGCGGCCAGAGTGGGGGCTTGCGTGTCATCCATGACTGGAGGCTAGGGCCGAGGCGGTCTGCCAACACGATCCTCCACGTTTGGTCGTCGCACCTGTCTAGGCCGGTGCCCATTGTCGGCACCGGCCGTGACCTCGCTCCTGGGCAGAGAAGGGTGTGGACGGGTCCTGCTTCTTGAAGGCGTCCTGGTGGACTTCAGGCCTGGTCGGGTCCCACCCGCTGCCGCGCGCACTCGATGACGTCGGCCAGGACCAGCCCGTACGTCGGGCCGCCCGTGGCGTCGTACCGCTGCAGGTGGCCGGCCGCTCGCTCGACGAGGCGAAGCGCGCCCACCTGGTTGCCGCGCAACCGGTGGGTCAGCCCGACGCAGAGCTGAGCCAGCCCCTGCCAGAGGTCACGTTCCGAGTGCGGACAGGACTTCCACCGCGCCTCGAGGACTTCGTGGGCCGAGAACGGTCGCCCCTCGCCGAGGAGGCGGCGGGCGGACACGAGGGTCTGCTCGGGAGGGAGCGGCTCTTCCGAGACCGGCTCCACCCCGACGGCGCCGTACGGCAGCGGACGCCCGAGCTCGTCGCGCGGTCGCGCCTGCCGGGCGCGGCCGGCCGGGTCGCGATCCCGGTCGCGATCCCGGTCGCGATCTCGGTCCTGATCTCGGTCGCTGTCGGCGTCCACCCGTTGGATCCTAGGTTGCCCGCGCGCCTACTGGCTGCTCGAGCCGAGGATGTCGATGACGAAGACGAGGGTGGCGTTCTTCGGGATGCCGCCGTCCTTGCTTCCCTCCTTGCCGTAGGCGACTCCCGGAGGGGCGACCAGCATCACGCGGCTGCCGACCGGCATGCCGACCAGCGCCTCGTCCCAGGCCTTGATGAGCCCGCCGACGCCCAGCGGGAACGTGGCCGGCTTGCCGTCCGCGTAGGTGTTGTTGAACGGCTTCTTCGTTCCGTAGACCTGGCCGAGGTAGTCCATCGTGACCAGGCTCTGCTTCGTCGCCTTCTGGCCGGTGCCCGTGACGAGCGGGATCACCTGCAGCTTCTTCGGCGGGTTCTTGGCGGCCCGGGAGAAGTCGAGGGTCGTGACCTTGCCGTTCTTCGTGACGAGGCTGGGCAGGCCGGAGGGCACGGACTTCGCGCTCCCCTTGGGGCCAGTCAGTACGTCGCTCGGCTGCACGGCGAGGATGTCGAACACGATCACCAGGCTGTCGGTGGGTTTGAGGTTGAGCGAGGAGTTGCCGCTCTTCCCGTAGACGTCCCCCGCGGTGGAGGTGACCTCGACCCTGCTGCCCTGCGTCTTCCCCTCGAGCGCCGTGACCAGCGGTTGCGGCAGGTTGGACGCGTCCAGCGTGAGGGGGGTCGGGGTGCCCTGGTCGTAGGTGCTGCCGATGGGCTTGCCCGTGGTGCCGTTCTCGAGGAACAGGTGCACGAGTGCCTGCCGCCCGGCGGTCAGCTTCGCCCCCGCGCCCTCGGTCACCACCTCGGTGCTGGTCTTGGAGACCTTCAGCGGAGTGCTGAACGTCACCGTGGGCTTGGTCCCGATGGCCCCGGTGACCTTGACCGCCTGGCTCGCGCTGGTCGAGCTGTCGCTCTTGGCCGAGGAGTCGTCGGAGCCGCTGCCGCACGCGGACGTGAGCAGGAGCGCTGTCAGGGCAAGGACTACGGGGAGCTTGCGACGCACGGGGATGAATACCTCCAGGGGGATAAGGCCTCGAAGCGAGGCAGCAGCCACCGTAACCGGCTTGCCTGAGAACTCCATGGGGGCGCGAACCGGACCGGCGATTCGAGACCATCCGACCGACAGGCTCCGCAGGTGACTATCTGTCCCCTTGAGGCGCCAGCGGTCCCCCTTCGCGAGAGGTCGCGGACCTAGCCGCAGAACCCGACGTCCGTGGACTCGGTGCCGATCGCGGGTCGGCGGCTGAATCCGCCTGCCTGGAGCAGGTCGGTCATCCGTTCCAGGTCAGCACGTGGGTCACGGTCGTCGAACCGCTCCCGGGCGCGGACGATCAACTTCCCCCGCCCGTCGGTCCCTGCGAACTCTGCGTCCAGCCCCAGGTCGTGCGCTGTGGCGAGTGTCTCGACCAGCGCGGGCACGGGGCCCTCCAGGACGACTTCGATGTCGTAGGCGGTGATCACAGGCTCGTCGCTGCTGAGGTCCTCGCTCGGACTCATGTGGACAACCATGCGCGGAGCGTATGAGGGCGACGCTGGAGGCGCCACTCGACATCCGGGAGATGGACGATCCGGTGACTTCCGTGGGGGGTGCCCGCGCAGGTGGGCGTGGGGTCTCCTTGCGCCTCGACGTCCCGAGGCCGCGTTGTCCGCCTCATCGCGGCGATCCCAAGCGCGCGCGAACAGCGCTTCCGGCGCACAGGATGACGACGACACCACCCAGGGCCGTGGTCCAGGTGATCTGCTCGCCCACGATCAGGACGGCCCACCCGATGCTCATGACCGGCTGGACGAGCTGGACCTGGCTGACCCGCGCCATCGGCCCGATGGCAAGCCCCCGGTACCAGGCGAAGAAGCCGAGAAACATGCTGACCACCCCCAGGTAGGCGAACGCCGCCCACTCGACGGCTGTCCCTTCGGGCGTCCGCTGGATGGCGGAGAGCCCAGTCAGGACAGCCATCCACGGAGCGCACACGACCAGAGCCCAGGACACCGTCTGCCAGGCACCCAGCTCGCGCGCGAGCAGACCTCCCTCGGCGTAGCCGACAGCCGCAGCGACGACCGCGCCGAACAGAAGCAGGTCCACCCGGTGCAGCTGTCCCGGACCACCGGACTGGGCCCAGGCGAAGGCCATCGCAGCGACGGCGCCGACACCGGCCGCGACCCAGAACGCGAGTGGTGGGTGCTCGTGCCCGCGCACGACCGCCATCACCGCGGTCGCGGCGGGCAGCACCGCGATGACGACGGCGCCGTGGGTGGCAGGAGCGGTGGTGAGTGCGAAGGAGGTCAGGAGCGGGAACCCGACAACGGTGCCGGCCCCGACCACGGCGAGTCTGGCCCACTGTGCACCCTGAGGCAGGCGCTGCCTGGTGATGGACAGGGCCAAGATGGCCAGCGCCGCGGCGACAACGGCGCGGGCGGACCCGATGAACAGGGGCGAGAGCCCGCCGACCGCGACCCTCGTGAACGGGACGGTGAGCGAGAACGCCGCTACTGCGAGAAGCCCCCACCACACGCCGGTCGAACGAGGCGACGATATCGATGGGCGTATGAGCACGATAGCGCTACTGTTGCCTGTCATGAACGACGATAGCAGTTCGCGGATCGCCGCGGGCCTTCTCACGTGGATCGCCACGGCGGCCCCTGGCGCCCGGCTGCCTTCCACACGTGACCTGGTAGCCCAGTACCAGGCGAGCCCGGTGACCGTGCAGCGTGCGTTGCGCACGCTGACCGGCCAGGGCCTGATCGAGAGTCGGCCGGGGGTCGGCACGTTCGTCCGGGCTGTGCGGACGGCCCGGCCGGCCGACTACGGCTGGCAGACGGCGGCGCTGCGCTCGCCTCAGACGCGCATCCAGCCGCTGTCCTCGGCTCTGCGCAGCACCCCCAACGACGTCATTGCTCTGCATGCCGGCTACCCCGACCGCGAGCTCCTCCCCGAACGCCTCGTCCGCGCGGCACTCACGCGGGCCGCGCGTGGGGACGCAGCCCTGGGACGCTCCCCGGCCGCCGGCCTCCCGGAGCTGCAGTCGTGGTTCGCCCACGAGCTGGGCTCCGCCACGCCCAGTGGTCTCACGCCCCCCACGCCCAGCGACGTCATCGTCCTTCCCGGAAGCCAGAGCGGGCTCAGCTCCATCTTCCGCGCCCTGGTCGCGCCCGGGCAGCCGCTGCTGATGGAGTCCCCGACGTACTGGGGAGCCATCCTGGCCGCCCAGCAAGCAGGTGTCCGCATCGTGCCCGTGCCCATCGGCCCGCAAGGCCCCGACCCGGTCGGACTGGCACGCGCGTTCGAGGAGACCGGTGCCCGGCTCCTCTATGCCCAACCCAACTACGCCAACCCCACCGGGGCGCAGTGGCCATCCGTCCTGCACGAACAGGTCCTCGACGTCGTGCGCGCCTATGGCGCGTTCCTCGTCGAGGACGACTGGGCCCACGACTTCGGCATCACCACCACCGCGACTCCCGTCGCGGCCAACGACGACGCCGGTCACGTCATCTACCTGCGCTCGCTGACCAAGAGCGTGTCCCCGGCCATCCGCGTCGCCGCGGTCATAGCGCGTGGCCCAGCCCGTGAGCGGATCCTCGCCGACCGGGGCGCGGAGTCGATGTACGTCAGCAGCCTGCTCCAAGCCGCAGCACTCGACGTCGTCACCCAGCCCGCGTGGCGCACGCACCTACGCTCTGTGCGCCAACAGCTGCAAGGTCGCCGGGATCTGCTCGTCACCGCCGTGCGAGAGCACGCACCGCAGGTGCACATCGACCACGTGCCGACAGGGGGGCTGAACCTGTGGGTGCGCCTGCCCGACGGCACCCGGCTCGACCAACTCGCCCA
>NZ_JAOPXP010000107.1 GCF_025965085.1 Marmoricola sp. | reverse complement strand
AGCTGACCCTGCTCCGGGCCGTCCCCGGAGCGATCGGCAAGGCAGGGGCCGAGTCGTGCTACGTCGTGGCTCTTCCGGACGGCCGCGCGTTCGCCACCAAGACCGACGACGGGGGAGCCCGCGCGCGTCCCGTCCTGATGGCGGCCCTGCTCGAGAGGCTGGGCGTCACGTCGGAGCCGGGAGTCGACGGCGACGCGGTTCGTCGTACGGGCGAAGCAGTGCTGCTCGGCGGCGGGAAGCCGGTGGGCGAGGTGCGCGCAGTGATCGCGGTCTAGACGGTTGCTGTCTGGCGGCTAGCACCGCAAACCTGCGATCTTCCATCGTGAGACGGGGCTGTTGTGACCCTGTTCACCGCCTCGTTGTTTGCTTTTGCTTGCAGGAGTTAGCACTATGGGGGCATGGCCAAGATCAAGGTCGGGAAGACCGTCTCGTCGCTCGGGGAGTACCTCCACGAGCAGCGGGTCGCAGCCAAGCTCTCGCTGAGGCAACTGGCGGAGCAGACCGGCGTGTCCAACCCCTACCTGAGCCAGATCGAACGTGGTCTGCGCCGGCCATCGGCCGAAGTTCTGCAGCAGCTGGCCAAGGCACTACGGATCTCTGCCGAACAGCTCTACGTGCAGGCCGGGATCTTGAGCCCCGACGACGGTCAGGTCCGCTCCGTGGAGCTGGCGATCCTCGGGGATCCGGTGCTCTCGGAGCGGCAGAAGCAGTCCCTGCTGGATGTCTACCAGTCCTTCAGGGCGGTCGCCGAGAACGCCCTACCCGTGCAAGCGCTCAAGTCCGAACCGGTGACAGACGTCATCGACCTCGACACAACGAAGCAAGGAGATTGACATGGCCAAGACCCAGTCCAAGATCATCACCGAGACCGTGAAGCCCCTGTACGCCGTCGCCGGCGCCACCGAGGTTGCCTACGAGCTCGCCCGCGGCTACGCCTCCGAGGCGCAGAAGAACGCCACGGAGCGCCTCAACGACGTGCAGTCCCGCGTCAGCAGGATCGAGCGTGAGCCCAAGGCCCTGCAGAACCAGGCCGTGTCGCTGGTCAACGCCCGCGTCGCCGAGCTGCAGAAGGACGCCAAGGACGCCCAGGCCAGGTTCGAGGCCCGCGTGGCCGAGCTCCAGAAGGAGGCGCGCGCGCTTCCCAAGAAGGTCCAGAACGAGATCGACGACACCGTCACCGAGCTCGCCAAGACGTACGCCGACCTGGTCGACCGCGGCGAGAAGATCGTCGCCGCCATCCGCAAGGACGGCGTCAAGGCCGCCACCGCTGTGCGCAAGGCCCCCGCCAAGTCGACCGTCGTTCGTCGTGAGCGCGCCAAGGTCGCGGCTGACAAGCCGTCCAACAGCAGCCGCCCGGTGAAGAAGTCGGCCACCAAGAAGGCCGTGGCCAAGAAGACCCCGGCCAAGACCACCGCGAAGAAGGCGTCGGCCACCAAGACGGCCGCCACGAAGACCGCTGCGTCGACCGCCAAGAAGGCCTCCACCTCCTCGGCTACCGCCTGACCCAGGCACTCGTCACCGACGGGTGACGAGGAGCTCGCCACTGGTGATCCCTCCCTTCGCCAGAGGCGAGCCGACAGGCCCCCGGATCCGATCCGGGGGTCTGTCGCTGCCTCCGGGCGCGTCCGCCGGGGCGCCCCACCTCCGGACGATCACGGCCCAGGGGTCAGCCAATGAGCGGATACGCTGGGAGGGTGAACGTGTTCGCACTCGAGTCGATGATCCTGCTGGTGGCGTCCTTGGCGCTCCTGGCGGTGAAGATCTGGGCGTTCGTCGACGCGCTCAGCCGTCCCGCGGAGGCCTACGTCGCCGCCGGGAAGCTGACCAAGCAGGCCTGGCTGCTGATCCTCGGGCTGACCGTCGCCAGCTCGCTGGTGTGGAGCAGCCCACTCTCGATCTTCTCGATCGTGGGAACGGTCGCGGCCTTCGTCTACCTGCTGGACGCCAAGCCGGCGCTGGCGTCGGTCACCCGGCGTCGCTGAGCGCTGCGCCGATCCGGTGGGGTGCCTCCTCGAGGCCCGCTCCGGATCAGGTGTCGCCCCCGTCGTTCTGGTCGCGCACGACGCGAAGCGCCGTCTCCACGAGGCTGGCGCCCTGCTCCGCGGCCAGACGTCGCAGATGGTCGTACGCGTGGGTCATGTCGACCCCCAGGACGTAGGCCAGCACGCCCTTCGCCTGCTCGACCTGGGCGCGGTCACTGATCGCTGCGTGCACCCTCGCCTGGACCTCGTCGGCGGGGAGGTCCGTCGACTGCACCACGACCAGGGTGGCCACGTCGGCGAACGCCCGGGACAGCGTCGCTGCCTGCTCGGGGATCTCCACGGCGTGCCTTCGGAAGACGTTCAGGCCGCCGAGGAGCTGTCCCTGCCACCACATCGGGTGGGCATCGACGCTCTCGAAGCCCGCCTCGACGATGCCTCGTCCCACCGTCCCCCACCGCCTGGTCAGTGCTTCCGCCCCGAACGAAGTCACTCGACGGCCGGACCGGATCGCACTCACGCACGGTCCGGCCGACCGCTGGATCTGGAGCATTTCGAGCTCCCCTGCCCGGTGCGAGGAGGAGCTGACCAACGACAGCTCGCCGCCCTCGTCGAGCATCATGACTGCGACCGCGTCGGCCGAGAGAAGCTCGGCACAGTCCTGCAGCAGCCGCGCGAGCACATCGGCCGCCGAGTGCTCACCGACCATGGCTGCAGCGGCGTCGCCAAAGGCGACGGCAATCGTTCGGGGACCGGTCATCGGTCGTCTCCCGCCTTCTCCAGTCGTCGAGGCTAGCAGCGAGGCTCCCCGCTGGTCCTCCACGTGCCGCGCCCGTGATGTTGCTCATCGGGTTGTGGACGGGGGCTTCGGGTACTCCCCCATTCGAGACGGGGAGACCTTCCCCTTCGTGAGGCGAGGAGAGACATGAAGGCAGTCACGTGGCATGGCAGGCGAGACGTACGGGTGGAAGAGGTCCCCGACCCGGTCCTGCAGCAGCCGAACGACGCGATCGTCCGGATCACCTCCAGCGGCCTGTGCGGGTCCGACCTGCACCTCTACGAGACGCTGGGCCCGTTCATGGGCGAGGGCGACATCCTGGGCCACGAGCCGATGGGGATCGTCGAGGAGGTGGGCACCGAGGTCGGTGACCTCAAGGTCGGTGACCGCGTGGTGCTGCCCTTCCAGATCTGCTGCGGCCACTGCTGGATGTGCACCCAGGGGTTGCACACGCAGTGCGAGACCACCCAGGTCCGCGACCAGGGCATGGGCGCCGCGCTCTTCGGCTTCAGCAAGCTCTACGGCGAGGTCCCCGGGGCGCAGGCGGAGTTCCTGCGCGTTCCCCAGGCGCAGTTCATGCCCATCAAGGTGCCCGAGGGTCCGGTCGACGAGCGGTTCCTGTTCCTCTCCGACGTGCTCCCCACCGCGTGGCAGTCGGTGATGTACGCCGACGTCCCCGAGGGCGGCTCGCTGCTCGTCCTCGGTCTGGGCCCGATCGGCGACATGGCGTCCCGCATCGCCCTGCACCAGGGCAAGCGCGTCATCGGGGTGGACCGCGTGCCGGAGCGCCTCGAGCGGGCCCGAGCACGCGGTGCCGAGGTCATCAACCTCGACGAGGTCGACGACGTCGGCGAGGAGGTCCGCTCGCGGACCAACGGCCGCGGCGCCGACGCCGTGGTGGACGCCGTCGGCATGGAGGCCCACGGTTCGCCGGTCGCCGAGGTGGGTCAGCGGATCTTCAACGCACTGCCCAAGCGCATCGTCGCGCCGCTGATGAACAAGGTCGGCATCGACCGCATGTCGGCGATCTACACCGCCATCGACGCCGTACGGCGCGGCGGCACAGTCTCGTTGATCGGCGTGTACGGCGGCCAGAGCGACCCCATGCCGATGCTCACGATGTTCGACAAGCAGCTCCAGTTCCGCATGGGGCAGGCGAACATCAAGCGCTGGGTGGACGACATCATGCCGCTGCTGGTCGACGACAGCGACCCGCTCGGCACCGAGGAGTTCGCGACCCACCAGGTGCGGCTCGAGGATGCACCCGAGGCGTACGAGAAGTTCCAGAAGAAGACCGACGGCACGGTCAAGGTGGTGTTCAAGCCGGGGCAGTCGGTCGCCTCCTAGCCGAGGTGTCGGGCGCCCTGCGCTGACCTGGTCACGCCAGGCAGCCCGGGCGCCCGATCGGCGCCGGAGCGGAAGGAGAACCACACGACCACGGCGACGATCACCGCCAGGAAGAGGTTGCTCGTCCCGGTCCCCAGGCCAAGGCCCCCGTGCTTCTGAGCCGCCATGAAGAAGTCGCCCACCGAGCCACCGAACGGCCGCGTCATGACGTACGCCGCCCAGAACGCCAGCACCGCACTGATCTTGAAACTGTAGAAGGCGACGCAGAGCAGCACGATGACCCCGCCGAAGATCAACGCGACGGCCCCGTAGCCCAGCGGGAGCCCATCGGAGATCAGGTCGACGAGCGACCTACCGAGGGCGAAGGTGCACAGGGTCGAGGCCCAGTAGAACGCCTCGCGTCGCCTCGTCACGACGGTGTGGATCGACAGGGTGCGCTCGCTGCGGTACCAGACCGCGAGGGCGACGGCGAGGCACAGGGCGAAGACGGCCGTGGACGCCCACAGGCTGATCCCGAGGTTGTCGGAGAGGTTGCCGGAGACCAGAGCGCCGACAGCGCTCGCCAGCACGACGGTCAGCCAGTAGACGGCCGGCACATGGCGGCGGATGGAGAACTGGCAGATCAGCGCGGCAACGAACACCACGCTCATGACCGCTGTCGTCGCGAACAGCCGGAGGCCGAGGCTCACGGCGAGGTAGTCCGACGTCGTCTCGCCCACCGTGGTCGAGAGGATGTTGACGACCCAGAACAGGAGCGTCACCTCGGGGACCTTGTTCAGCAGGATCCGCGTCCACGGGTCGCTCCCGCGCAGGCTGGCCGGCTCCAGGAGCAGCCGGTGCCCGGGTGTCTGCGCCGTCATGACGGGAGTCTGGGGCGGCGCACCTGCACACGACCTGACTGACGTCTCCCTCGACGCCTGGCTTCAGCTCCAGGGGTAGGGCTCCGCCCGGAGCGGCTTCGCGAGGGTGGGCCGCGGTGGCGGCGGCGGTCCGGTTGGTGCCCGCGGTGGCTCAATCCCGGGGTCGGTCCTGGGCAGCGATCCGGCACACTGTCCCGCATGCCCCTGGATCCCGAGCTCGCCGGACTCATCGCCATCGTCAACGCCGGCACGCCGATGTCGCAACAGACCCCCGAGCAGGCCCGCGCCGCCTTCCGCACCCTGGCCGTCGACTTCCGCAAACCGGAGAGCATCGTGCCCGTCCGGTCGGTCGAGGCCACGACGGTCCCCGGCGCCGACGGCGACCTCGCGGCACGCGTCTACCGGCCCGAGGGCTCGGGACCGTTCCCGACCGTCGCCCTCTTCCACGGCGGCGGCTTCGTCATCGGCGACCTCGACACCCACGACAACATGGCCCGCGCGATCTGCCGCGACGCGGGAGCGGTCGTGGTCTCGGTGGACTACCGACTGGCGCCGGAGCACCCCTTCCCAGCCGGGCTGGACGACTGCATCGCGGCGACCCGGGCGCTGCTCGGCCGGCTCGACTCGCTCGGCGGCGACGGGCGGCTGGCGGTGGCCGGCGACAGCGCCGGCGGCAACCTCTCGGCCGTGGTCGCCCAGGAGGTGGCCGGCATCGCCGCGCAGTTCCTCGTCTACCCGACGACCGACGGCGGCGGGGAGTACGCCTCCCGCATCGAGAACGGCACCGGCTACTTCCTCGAGCTGCCGACGATGGTGTGGTTCTCCGAGAACTACGCCCCCGGCGGCGACTACCTCGACCCCCGTCTCTCACCGTTGCGGGGCTCCCTGGCCGCACTGCCCCCGGCCGTCATCGTCACTGCCGAGTTCGACCCCCTCCGCGACGAGGGCGAGGCCTACGCCGCGGCGCTCGCCGAGGCCGGAGTCTCCGTGGTCTGCCGGCGCTACGACGGGATGATCCACGGCTTCATGGACATGGGCTCCTTCTCCTCCGCCGCCCAGGCAGCGGTGGACGACGCGGTGGGCCTGTTCGCGAAGCTGCTGGCCGAGTAGCAGAGAAAACGGGCTGTGGACGACCGCCTCCGCCGCCGTCGTCGACTGCGCGCGGTGGCCTCCGTGCAGGTGGATCAGGTGAACTGCCAGTCCATCTGAGTCCCGCGACCTTGTGGGCAGGCCTTGGCTGGGACAGGTTGGGACGATGACGTGCCACTTCATCCCCGGCTACCTGCTCGAACGGCTGGTCGAGGCGGGCGACGACACCCTGGCTGCCTGTGCGCGACGAACCGTCCTTCTCGACGAGCGGATCAGGTCGCAGCGGGCGACCGCTCCGAGCCCCGCGAAGGGCGGCGCCTGGCAGATCCACGACGCCCAGAACGGCACCGCGCTTCCCGGGAAGCTCGTGCGGTCGGCCGGTGACCCCGAGGTCGGTGACGCCGCAGTCAACGAGGCGGCCACCGGGATCACCGAGACGCTGGCGCTGTTCCGCGACTTCGGGCGCGACTCCTTCGACGACCGAGGAGCCCTGGTGCTGGCGACCGTCCACTACGAGCAGGGTTACGACAACGCCTTCTGGGACGGCAGCCAGCTCGTGTTCGGCGACGGTGACGGCATCGTGTTCGACCGGTTCACCAAGCCGATCGACGTGGTCGGTCACGAGCTCTCCCACGCCGTCACCCAGTTCACCGCCGACTTGACCTACCAGGGCCAGTCAGGGGCGCTGAACGAGTCGCTGTCCGACGTCTTCGGGGCCTGCCTCAAGCAGCGCCGCCTCCACCAGAACGCCGAGGCTGCTGACTGGCTGGTCGGGGAGGGGATCTTCCTGCCCGGGGTCAATGGCCGGGCGCTGCGGTCGATGTCGGAGCCCGGAACCGCGTACGACGACGCCCGGATCGGCAAGGATCCGCAGGTCGGCTCCATGGCCGACTTCGTGGTCACCACCGACGACGACGGCGGGGTGCACGTCAACAGCGGGATTCCCAACCGCGCCTTCGCGATCGCTGCCCGGGCGGTCGGAGGCGAGTCCTGGAGCGGCGCCGGCCGGATCTGGTACGCCGCCCTCACCTCCGGGCTGGACAAGGACTCCGACTTCGCCACGTTCGCGGCGGCGACCGCCGCCGCCGCGGGGGAGCACTCGGCCGCGGTCGGGGACGCCTGGGCCCAGGTCGGTGTGACGGGGGGAGGGACTGCGGCCCCCGCGACGCCCTCGCCTGCTGCCGGCACCGTGGTGTCCGTGGCCCGCACCGGCGGCATCGCCGGGCTCACCAAGGAGGGAGTCGTCGACCTCGAGTCGGACGACCCGCGCGTCCCGGAGGTCCGCGACCTCGTGCGCCGCATCGACCTCAGGTCCCTGACCCCGGACTCCGGGCGTCCGGACCGTTTCGTCTACCGGTTCCGCCACGCCTCGGACGAGGCCCAGGTGAGCGAGACCGCCCTCACACCCGAGCTGCGGCGGCTGGCACGCATCGTGCTCGAGGAGTGAGCGTCGTCCCGTCGGGCGGTCAGTTGCGTCGGGCCTTGGAGGCCGTCTTGGCACGGTCCTGGGCCATCAGGTGGACCTTGCGGATGCGGACCGCGTCGGGGGTGACCTCGACGCACTCGTCCTCGCGGCAGAACTCCAGCGACTGCTCGAGGCTGAGCTTCTTCGGCGGGATCAGCTTCTCGAAGTTGTCCGAGGTGGCCGAGCGGACGTTGGTCTGCTTCTTCTCGCGGGTGATGTTCACGTCCATGTCGTCGGCGCGTGAGTTCTCACCGACGATCATGCCCTCGTAGACGTCCGTGGTCGGCTCGACGAAGAGCACGCCGCGCTCCTGGAGGTTGGTCATGGCGTACGCCGTGACCGCGCCGCTGCGGTCCGCGACGAGCGAGCCCTGTGAGCGGGACTTGATCTCGCCGGCCCACGGCTCGTAGCCCTCGAAGACCTGGTGGGCGATCCCGGTGCCACGGGTGTCGGTGAGGAACTCGGTGCGGAAGCCGATCAGCCCGCGGGCGGGGACCAGGAACTCCATCCGTACCCAGCCGGTGCCGTGGTTGGTCATCTGCTCCATCCGGCCCTTGCGGACGGCCAGGAGCTGGGTGATCGCGCCGAGGTACTCCTCCGGCGCGTCGATCGTCAGGCGCTCGACCGGCTCGTGCAGCTTGCCGTCGATCTCCTTGGTGACCACCTGCGGCTTGCCGACGGTCAGCTCGAAGCCCTCGCGCCGCATCTGCTCGACGAGGATCGCCAGCGCCAGCTCGCCGCGGCCCTGGACCTCCCACGCGTCGGGCCGCTCGGTGTCCAGGATCTTCAGGGAGACGTTGCCGACCAGCTCGCTGTCCAGCCGGTCCTTGACCAGGCGGGCGGTGACCTTGGTGCCCTTGGTCGGGCCGCGACCGGCGAGCGGCGAGGTGTTGATGCCGATCGTCATGGAGATCGCCGGCTCGTCGACCTTGATGAGCGGCAGCGCCACGGGGTTCTCCGCGTCGGCCAGGGTCTCGCCGATCATGATGTCGGGGATGCCGGCGATCGCGACGATGTCGCCGGGGCCGGCCTCCTCGCCGGGCTTGCGCTCGAGCGCCTCGGTGACGAGCAGCTCGGTGATCTTGACGTTCTTCACGATGCCGTCGGTCCGCATCCAGGCCACGGTCTGGTTCTTGCGCAGCGTGCCCTCGTGCACGCGGACCAGGGCGAGCCGGCCCAGGAACGGCGAGGCGTCGAGGTTGGTCACGTGGGCCTGGAGCGGCGCGCCCTCGGTGTAGACGGGCGCGGGGATCGTCTCGAGGATCGTCTTGAACAGCGGCTCGAGGTCAGGGGAGTCGGGCACCTCGCCGTTCGCCGGCATCTCCAGCGAGGCCTTGCCGGCCTTGGCGCTGGCGAAGACGACGGGGAAGTCGAGGGCGTCCTGGCTGTGGGACTCGTCCAGGAGGTCCATGAACAGCTCGTAGGTCTCGTCGACGACCTCCGCGATCCGGGCGTCGGAGCGGTCGACCTTGTTGATGACGAGGATGACCGGGAGGTTCAGCGCCAGGGCCTTGCGCAGCACGAACCGGGTCTGCGGCAGCGGACCCTCGGACGCGTCGACCAGCAGCGCGACGCCGTCGGCCATCGACAGTGCCCGCTCCACCTCACCGCCGAAGTCGGCGTGGCCTG
>NZ_JAOPXP010000149.1 GCF_025965085.1 Marmoricola sp. | reverse complement strand
ACCGGTCTCAGCTGTACCGCGACCTCGCCGACGGTCCGTTCTTCGGCCACAACCGCACCAACAACGTCTCGCAGGGGGTCCGGGACGCCTTCTGGTTGCAGGGCATGGCGTGCGGACACCGCGCGGCCTACGAGTGCATCGCGGCCTTCTCGGCGACCGACTTCCGGCCCGACCTCGCCAAGATCGATGTCCCCACCCTCGTCATCCACGGTGACGACGACCAGATCGTCCCCTTCGAGGTGGGCGGCCACCGCTCCGCCGAAATGATCGACGGTGCCGTTCTCAAGGTCTACGAAGGCGGCGCGCACGGGCTGCCCGACACCGACAAGGACCGGCTCCAGGCCGACCTCCTCGAGTTCATCGACTCCTGACAGCAGCAGGGACCGCTGTGCGGCGTACTTCGAGGCGGCGGGCTACGCGGCCGTCCCCCCGATGGCCGGACGACCCCCATCCTGGCTGGCTGCGGCCTGTCGGTGGCAACGGTCGCGATCGTCCCGGCGTCCTCACGTGACGTGCTCCCGCTGCCGCCCGCAGCGCTGAAGTCGTCTTCGGCTCTGCTCGCCAAGCCGCCAACCCGGCAACCCGGCAACCCGGCACAGGGCCGTGACGCTGACCTTCGACCAGTGCCGGTAGGGGTTCGCCAACGCTGTCAGCGAGGAAGAGGACCAGGAGCTCTACGACGCCTTCCAGGTCGCGGGCTCCGGGACCCCGATCTTCCAGGCCGCTTTCGCCAACCGGTCGCGTCGTCGGCGCTCGGCCTGGGCCGCCATCAGAAGGGTGGCTGGGTGCGGGCGCGCGACAGGTGCCTCAAGGGTCGTGACGAGGCAGGTGATCTGGACACGCCCGGTGGGAGGCGGATGGGGCGCAGACCGGCCCTCGATCTCGACGTGTTCCGCCTCAAACTGACATGTGGACGGCCAGCTCTACGTCCCCTGTTGTCCCTGTTCGGCAGGTGACAGCGCGAAGGTCTGGGACGCTCGCCCAGGTCGGGCTGTCCGGGTCGCGCAGCTGCACGCCGACCACGACGCCGGCGCCGGCCGCCTGGGCCGCAAGGACGCCCGCGTGGCTGTCCTCGAAGACGGCGCAGCGCGCGGGTTCGTAGCCGAGACGACGAGCAGCAGTCTGGTAGCCCTCCGGCGACGGTTTGCCCGAGTGGACGTCGTCTGCGGTGATGAGCACCGTCGGCAGCGGAAGCCCGGCTGCCTGCAGCCGCCCGGCCGCAAGAGCAGATGTTGCCGAGGTGACCACGGCCCACGGAATGGTCCCGAGGCTGGTGAGGAGGTCGTAGGCGCCCGGCAGTGCCCGGACGCCGGAGGACGCGACCAGCTCGAGCTCATTGATCCGGCGCAGCGCCCCCGCTCGCTCGGGGGCTGCGACGAGTGCCTCGACGGTGTCGGCGGCACGTCGGCCGTGGACCTGCTGGACGACCTCGTCGGGGCGGAGGCCGAACTCCGTGGCCCATGTGCTCCATGCCTCCAGGGCACTGGCATCAGAGTCGACGAGCACGCCGTCGCTGTCGAAGAGGAGCGCCCTCACCGAGGCCACTCGGACGGCTGCCGGCTCGCAGGGCACCGGGCTCATCCGGCCGGCTTGTTGCGGTAGCGGCCGACCAGCTCGGGGGCGGCGGCTTGCATCCGCACGGGTGGCAACCCCCGCGCCAGCAGGGTCAGGTCGTCGATGACCATGTCGCCGATCTCGGTGAATGCGGAGGGGATGCCTCCTGCGCGGTGGGCGGAGAGGACGAACCCCTCCGTGGTGCGCGCGGGATGGTGCTCGGCCACCGGCTCTTCGGGCCACACGTCGACAGCTGCCAGGAACTGTCCCTTCTCCACGTGTCGCACGAGGGCGTCGTAGTCGACAATGGCGGCGCGGCTGACGAGAACGACGCGGGCGCCCTCGCGAATGGACGCCAGCCTTTCGGCGTCGAGCAGCTTCCGGTTGGCGTCAGTGACGGCGGCGAGGACGAAGAGGAACTGGCTGGTGGCCAGGATCTCCTCGAGGGTCGCGGGCTCGAGGTCGGCTTGGCGCAGGCTCGCCTCGGGGAGCCAGGGGTCGAAGACGCGGATGCGTGGGCTGAACCCGCGCAGCAGCGTGTGCAGCGCCCGGCCGAGATTGCCGTAGCCGATCAGACCGATCTCAGCGTGGCGCATGACGACGGCGTCGGCGTTGCCGTCGCCGAGGTACCTCTCTCGTCCTTCTCGGAAGGCTCGGTCCTCCCGCGAGATGCCGCGGGCGAGGTCGAGGGCCAGTCCGAGGGCGTACTCTGCGACCGGTTGTGCGTAGGCCGGGCCGCACCCCAGGACGCGCACTCCGCGGGCGAACGCGGTGGGGTAGTCGATGTTGGGGTAGAAGTTGCCTTCCACATTCATGATGGCCCGCAGCTTGGCGGCGCGCCCGAGCCGCTCTGCGGGGAGGTCGGACTGGCCCACGACGGCGAACGCCTCGGGCAGCAGTTCGTCGAGAGCGACCGGGTCACCGGAGACGTCGCGCACCTCGAAGTCGCGACGTAGACGGTCCAGCGCACCTGGGGTGAAGATGCGTTCGACCGGCTGCGGCGCGGTGTCCAGAAGGACCAGCGGACGTCTTGGGTCGGTGAAGAGTGCGGTCGTCATGAGGTCTCCATTCCTGTGTGTTTCCCACCATCCCATCGGCGGCGAAAGACACCACCAGCCCACCGGAGGTCCGATCGACCGCCGGGTGTGCTGCGACGTCGGCAGGTGGCGCTACGGAGGGCAGGGCATGGCTGTCACTGGGCGGCGCGGGCCCCTCTTCGACGAAGCTCCCGGCTCGAGCAGGGTCGGACGGGAGCGCGCCGCCGAGATCGAGGAACTGCGCCGAGCCGGTGGGGCTGGGCGCGAGCGATCCTCAGTGTCGAGAGGACCGGACCTCAGGTCCACGACACCGACAGCGGGCCGTGACCCAGGGCAGCTCTCACCTGGGCTGCCCTGCGCGGCGACCCGTTGACCAGGACGGGGACTTCGGCATGGCGCAGGAGCGGCAGGTCCGCGAGGGAGTCGCTGTAGACGCGCGCCCACGGGGGCGGATGTCCAGCTTCGTTCGCCAGCGCCACCTTGGCCCGGCCGAAGTTGTGCCGATCGAGGGCGGCACCTCGCGGGCCGTCCCGGAGGGTGGACCCGAGGACCACCGCGCCGTCCACACCTGCGGCGCACAGGAAGCCCTCGATGAAGGGCTCGAGCCCAGCGGATGCGACGAGCAGCGTGTCCCCGGCCTCCTGGTGGACGTGCATCGCAGAGATCGCGTCGGCGACGACGAGGGCCGGGTTGCGCCCCAGGGCCGCACCGGTGGCCCGGACCCAACGAGCGGCCTCGCCTCGCGGCATTCCTGCGAAGGCCACCGAGAAGATCCGCCGCGCAGCCCTTGTCCGGAGCTCCTCCCGCCCCCCTGCGGTGGCGAACGCCGTGATGCTGGGCAGGAGCAGCGGCCCCAGCGCCGGGCGTACGGCGAGGCGGCGCCGCAGCAGCTCGACGGTGGAGTCGCGCCGGATCAGGACCCCGTCGAAGTCGAAGACGACCGTGGCCACGCGTGTCCTCCCCTCGGCTCAGGGCGAGGCCGGCTCGTCCGGGGTCGGCTCACGCGAGTCCGATCGTGACATCGCCCCCGTTGGGGTTCGCGTCCGCCACCAGGGACCAGGGGGCCCGGAACACACGGCCCGGGGCTGCCGGCCACGGGACCCGTTTCTCGCCGATCACCCGGCCGTCCTGGGTGGCCCGGACCTTGGGGAAGCGTCGGTACTCGTCGACCCACAGCACGAGGTCACCCCGTGGCGCCTCCGGGGCTTCGGCGGAGACCAGCTGTGGTGCCACCCATCGGAAGGGTGCCTCAGCGCGGACCCGGACAGCACCTGCCGGCTCGCGCGGGACCTCGAGCCAGTGCCGGACGGCGCGGGCGACGTGGCGACCATCGAGGGCAGCCCCGTCGGCGGTGTCCACCGGGTGCAGCAGGTTGCCGACGGCGAAGACGCCGGGAGAGCTGGTGCGCAGGCCGGCGTCCACGAGCGGCCCGCGGGTTCCCTCATCGAGCACCAGGCCACCAGCGCGCGCGAGTTCGTGGTCGGGGACCCACTCACCGGTCGTGACCACGGTGTCGCACTCGATGGTGCGCCTGACGCCGGTGTCGAGGTGCTCCACGACCACCGAGGTGACCCGATGCTTGCCGTTGATCCGCACGACCCGGCTGCGCGTCAGGACGCTTTCCTTCAGCAGCGCGCGCCCCGGCAGCCGGAAGGCGGCGTACGCCTCGGAGCGCGGGTAGGCGGTCGTCATCGCGACGGTGGCGCAACCGGCCTCGCGCAGGGTCAGTACGGCGGACCAGCTGACCAGCTCGGCTCCGATCACGACCGCGCGGGTGCCGACCCCGGCGTGGTGGAGGTGGACGAGGTTCTGCAGCTGGCCGGTGGTGTAGACGCCCTCGGGCCGGTCACCGGGGATGAGCCGCGCGGGGCGGGGGCGCTCGCGAGCGCCTGTGGCCAGAACGACCGCGTCGGCCTCCACGACCCGGCGACCCAGGGGGGAGGTCACCTGCAGTCTTCGGGTGCCGGACCAGCCAGTGACCATCGCCTCGGTCTCCAGCA
>NZ_JAOPXP010000102.1 GCF_025965085.1 Marmoricola sp. | reverse complement strand
GCCGCCAACCCGGCCTGGAGGAGGGCAGCTCGCATCGCGGGCTCCCAGACGTGGGTGGGCGTCACCCCGAGATGCCGACGAGCTCGTCGAACTTCGTCCCGAACCCCACGTTGTCAGCGACGTCGCTCAGGATCTCCTCGGGGTAGAGCTCGTAGTCGTCAAGCAGTGCTCCCATGTCCCTGGCCGACATCCCGACGTCCTCGAAGATGGCGAGGTCGCCGGCGGGGGCCTGGTCGTCCTCGTCGTCGACATGGACGCCGATGTGGTCGATCGCCGACCTGGCAAGGCTCCAGTCGGTGGCTGCCGTCGCGTCGGAGAGCAGCACCCGCACGAGCGATCCCTGCGCTCTCACGAGCAGCACGAAGTCCTCGGCCACGGAGATCAGGGCCATCGCACCATTCTCCCCGGGATAGCGCCGCAGCTCCTTGGCGATCGTCTCCACCGTGTCGAGCGAACGGGGGGGCAGCTCGGCCACGTTCCAGTCGCCCTCGTCACGGTAGGCGACAACAGCGAGGTCGATCTCGCCGACCTCGGCGTCAGTGATCTCCGCCATCGCGCACCGCCTTCTCGATACTCATCCTGATCGTCGCAGAACTCAGGAGCAAGAACCACCGAGATCTGCGCCCACTACGGTGTACGCCATGCGCCTGCAGGTCGTCGACCACCCACTGATCTCCCACAAGCTGACCACGCTGCGTGACCGGACCACGGCCTCGCCGGAGTTCAGGCGGCTCACCGAGGAGCTCGTCACACTGCTCGCCTACGAGGCGACCCGTGACGTCCGGGTGGAGCCGGTCAGCATCACGACTCCGGTCTCATCCGCCGAGGGTGTCGTCCTGCGCCGGCCGCGGCCCCTCGTCGTACCCATTCTCCGGGCGGGCCTGGGCATGCTCGAGGGAATGATGCGGCTGGTGCCGACCGCGGAGGTCGGCTTCCTCGGGATGGTCCGCAACGAGGAGACCCTCGAGGCGTCGACGTACGCCGAACGGCTGCCCGTCGACCTGTCGGGGAGGCAGTGCTACGTCCTCGACCCGATGCTCGCGACCGGTGGCACCCTCGCGGCCGCGATCCGGTTCCTGACCGACCGCGGCGCCGACCACATCACGTGCATCTGCCTGCTGGTCGCCCCCGAGGGCGTGGAGAACCTCGAACGGGGCCTGGCCGGGATCGACGTGCCGGTCACCGTCGTCACCGCGGCGCTCGACGACCACCTCAACGAGAAGGGCTACATCGTGCCAGGGCTGGGTGACGCCGGCGACCGCCTCTACGGACTCGCCCAGTAGGCGACCGTCCGGCACCGCCGTCAGCCGAGGACGTAGCCGGCGGAGGAGGTGCTGCTCATCGGCGTGACCACCGCGACCCGCGGCAGCGTGACGGTGACCGTGGTCCCCTCCCCGTGCGCCGAGGTGACGCCGATGCGGCCGCCGTGCAGCGCGACGATCGCCTGGACGATGGTCAGGCCGAGTCCCGTGCCCTGGACCGCCTGGTCGAAGGACGACGACGAGCGGAAGAACTTGGTGAACAGCTTGGCCTGGTCGCTCTCCGCGATGCCGACGCCGCTGTCGCGCACCACGATCCGGCTCGTCTCGCCGTCGGGCTGCAGGACCACCTGGACCGTGCCGCCGTCCGGGGTGAACTTGACCGCGTTCGTCATCAGGTTGGCCACCATGCGCTCGAGCTGCACGGGGTCGCCGTGGTGCACCACCGGCGCGGCAGGGGTCGCGACCTCCACCGCGAGGTCCCGGCCGCCGAGCAGGACGCCGAGCGATTCGTGGGCCTTGCGGACCACCGAGCCGAGGTCGGTGGCGACCGGCTCGATCTTCAGCGACGAGGCCTCGATCTGCGACAGGGTCAGCAGGTCCTCGACGAGGAGCAGGAGCCGCCGCCCGTTCCGGTCCACCCGGTCGATGATCTCCCTCTGCGACGCGGTCAGCTCGCCGACCAGCCCGTCGTCGAGCATCTCGGTGTAGCCGATGATGCTGGTGATCGGGGTCCGCAGCTCGTGGCTGACGGTCGCCACGAAGTCGCCCTTGACCCGCTCCAGCTCCTGGAGCCGCTCCACCGCCGTCCGCTGGTGCTCGACGGTGAGCAGCATCGCCTGGTGGGCCGCCTCGCGCTCGGTGACGTCCTCGGCGGTGGCGAGGTAGCCCGCCAGCTCACCAGTCGGCCCCGGCACGGCGGTCAGGGTCGTCCGCATGATGCGCTCCTCGCCGTCCTTGCGACGGAAGCGCCACAGGCGGTGGGAGTCCTCGGCGGCGATCGAGGCGCGGCAGATGTCAGCGAAGGTCGGCAGCGCACCGAGCCGTGCGGCCTGGTGCCGGAGCTCGTCCTGGGGGTGGAACACGTCCGGACGCTGCCCCAGGACCTCCTCGGCGGGGTACCCCAGGATCGCCTCGGCGCCGGGGTTGAACAGCGTGATGGTGCCGTCGGGACCGGTGGCGACGATGGCGATGCCGGTGGCCGAGGCAACCAGGCGCTGCAGGGTCTCGCGCTCGGCGTCCGCCCTCCCCGCGGAGATGCGCTGCTGGGTGACCATCACCGAGAGCGGCAGCAGAATGAGACCGCAGTCGAGGAGGAAGAGCTGGAGGATGCCCGCCACGAGCTCGGGTGGCAGGCCGTAGCGCTCACCGAGTCCCCAGATGGGCCCGATCTGCAGCATGCTCGCTGCGGACCCGATCACCGCGACGACGGTGAGCAGCACGGTGGCCTCGCGCAGGGTCCCGCGGAAGGCGTGCCAGGCGAACATCGGCATCACGGCGAAGACGACGGGTGGGATGTCGGTGGCCAGGAACACCGCCAGCGTCGTACCCACGGTGAGCACTGCCTGGAGAGTGCGCTCGCGCGGACCGGCGAGGGCCTCGAAGCTGACCGTCTCGACGAACAGCGGCAGCAGCACCATCATCGCCGCGGCGTTCGCGCCGAAGGCTCCCATGGCTCCCAGCAGCGGGTTGCCCGCACCCGCGGCCCAGTCGGTCAGCCCGTAGCCGACACCCGCCAGCAGCGAGCCGGCGGCGATGGACCCCACGAACTGCGAGACGTCACCGGAGTCGCGCAGGGCGACGCGACGTCCGTCGAGACCGTCCACGAGTCGCCTGCGCACGAGCCAGGCGGCTCCGACGAAGCTGGCGCTGTACCCGAGCGACGGCACGACGTCGTAGCCCTGGGCGAGGTAGGCGCCCAGGACCAGCAGCAGGCTGGAGGCGAGCAACCCCCGTCGCAGGTGCCGGGGTGAGGTGAGCAGGAGGCCTGCGACCAGACCGCCCGCGGGCCAGATGGTGGGCGCGGCGCTCGGTGAGTTGATGACGGCGATCGAGGCCCACGCCGCCGCGAGCACCGCAGCGAGCAGCAGCGAGACCCTGACCCGGCGGGCGGCGTGGCCGGTGCGACGGAGGCGCCGCGACGAGCGGCCGGGGAGGGTCGGTCCCGAGAACCGGGAGGCCTCGTCGGTGTCCGTCGTGCGCTCCATGGGGGCCTCCTGGACCGCCGTGGACGACGACATGCGCACCAGCCCGGCCCCCTCGAGAAATGTGACGACACCCTGACGCCAATGTTCAGTATGTGCGACCGGACACCGGGTGGGGGCGGTTTGGCGAGATCCTCCGGCTGCGGCGGGTGCGTCCTCAGAGAGCCTTGACGGCGTTGAGCAGCTTGGACATGGAGTCCTTGGCGTCGCCGAAGAGCAGCGTGGTGTTCTCCTCGAAGAGCAGCTCGTTCTCGATGCCCGCGAAGCCCGGCCTCATCGAGCGCTTCATGAACACGACCTGCCTGGCCTCGTCAGCGTTGAGGATCGGCATCCCGTAGATCGGAGCGCCGGGGGTGGTCTTCGCCGCGGGGTTGACCACGTCGTTGGCACCGACGACCAGGACCACGTCGGCGTCCTTGAACTCGCCGTTGATGTCGTCCATCTCCTTGAGCTGCTCGTAGGGCACCTGGGCCTCGGCGAGCAGCACGTTCATGTGGCCCGGCATGCGACCGGCGACCGGGTGGATCGCGTAGTCCACCTCGGTGCCACGCTCGCTGAGCACGTCGACGAGCTCACGTAGCGCGTGCTGGGCCTGAGCGACCGCCAGCCCGTAGCCCGGGACGATGATCACGCGGTCGGCGTACCCGAGCATGATGGCGACGTCCTCGGGGTTGGCCGACTTCACCGGCCGGTCGGAGGCCACTCCGGCGCCCAGGGTGGATCCGCCCTTGAGGGCCCCGAAGAGGATGTTGGCCACCGAGCGGCCCATGGCTCGGGCCATCAGCATCGTCAGGAACGTTCCCGAGGCACCCACGAGCGTGCCCGCGACCAGCAGGACGACGTTCTCCAGGACGTAGCCGCCTGCGGCGACCGTCAGGCCCGTGAACGCGTTGAGCAGCGAGATCACGATCGGCACGTCGGCGCCGCCCACCGGCAGCACCAGGAGCAGGCCGAAGACCAGTCCGACCAGGCAGAGCACGACCCCGACCCCCACGCTGGGGTCCAGCACCAGCTGGGTGCCCAGGCCGACGCCGGCCACCAACCCGACGCCGAAGCCCAGCGCCAGACCCGGGAAGGTCACCGGGGCGGAGGTCATCAGCTCCTGCAGCTTGGCGAACGTGACGACCGAGCCGGCGAAGGAGACGGAGCCGACGAAGATCGTGAACGCCGTCGCGGCGAGCACGAACCAGCTCACCTCGCTGCCGGCCGCGACGAGACCGACCTTCTCGTGCAGTTCCAGGAGCGCTACCAGGGCAGCGGCCCCACCACCGACACCGTTGAACAGCGCGACCATCTGCGGCATCTGGGTCATCTGCACGCGCCGGGCACCGACCACGCCGCCCACGGTGCCGATGACGATCGCGCCGAGGATCAGCGGGACGTGGTGGAGGTGCTCGACACCGTTCGGCCTGTAGAAGAAGGGGACGGCGCAGGCGACCACGGCGGCCCCGGCTCCGACCAGGTTGCCCGTGCGGGCGGTCCTCGGACCGGAGAGGCCCTTGAGGGCGAGGATGAAGCAGACGGCACAGGCCAGGTAGACCAGCTGGACCCAGGTGGGGGTGGCGGTCACTTGGCTGCTCCCTCGCTCACGACTGGCTTCTTCTTCCTGCGCACGAACATCTGCAGCATCCGGTCGGTCACCACGAAGCCTCCGACCATGTTCACCGCGGCGAGCACGATCGCCACCAGGCCGACCACCAGCGCGACGGTGTTGTCGGTCGTGCCGGTGACGAGGATCGCGCCGAGCAGGATGATCCCGTGGATCGCGTTCGCGCCCGACATCAAAGGCGTGTGCAGGGTCGAGGAGACCTTGGAGATCACCTCGATGCCCACGAAGACGCTCAGGATGAAGATCGTGAGCCAGACAACGGCGTCGTTCACTTGTCGTCCTCCTGGTCGAAGGGGAGATCGAGCTGTCCGTCGACCTCGCGGTCGCGCTCGCGGGTGCCGGGCCAGACGAGGGGAGGTTCGGGGACGACGGCCTGGGGCTCGGGCTCGGGGCCCGGCTGGAGCAGCAGCCGTTCGTCCGGGGGGTCCTCCGGCCGGTCCTCGGTGCCCTCGATCGCCTCGCGGGTGGGCTCGTGCACGATGCGGCCCGCACGGGTGACGGCGGCGCCCGCGACGACCTCGTCCTCGAAGTCGGGGGCGAACTCCCCCTCCCTCGTCATGAGCGTGAGCAGGCTGACCAGATTCTGCGCGTAGAGCTTGGACGCCGGGCCGGGCATCTGCGAGGGGACGTTGTCGCCGCCCCACACCTGCGCGTGGCCGATGCGGACGACCTTGCCGGCCACCGAGCCCTCGACGTTGCCACCGGTCTCGGCGGCGAGGTCGACCACCACGGAGCCGGGCCTCATCTGCTCGACCATCTCGCGGGTGACCAGCATCGGCGCCGTCCGACCGGGAACGGCGGCGGTGGTGATGAGCGCGTCGGCGCCGGCGATGTACGGCGCCAGCAGCTCTCGCTGCCGGGCGGCGCGGTCGTCAGTCATCTCGCGGGCATACCCGCCGGCTCCCTCGAGAGTCTCGAGGTCGAGCTCGATCGCCTTGGCGCCCATCGAGCGGATCTCCTCGGCGGCGGCCGCGCGGACGTCGTACGCCTGCACGACGGCGCCGAGCCGCCTGGCGGTGGCGATCGCCTGGAGGCCGGCGACTCCGGCTCCGAGAACGACGACCTGCGCCGGCTGCACGGTGCCGGCAGCGGTCATGTTGAGGGGGAAGAAGCGGCGCAGCAGACCGGCGGCCACGATCGCGCACCGGTAGCCGGAGACGAGCGACTGTGAGGAGAGTGCGTCCATCGACTGGGCGCGCGAGATGCGCGGGACGAGCTCCATGGCGAACGCGGTGACTCCGAGGTCACGGAGGTCGGCCACGAGATCGTGCGAGGAGCTGACCGGCAGGAAGGAGAGAACGGCCGCGCCGTCACGCAGCTGTCGTGCCCGGTCGGCGCTCAGCGCGTTGACCCCGAGGACGACATCGGCCTCGGTGAGCGCGTCCTCGGAGATGACGGCCCCGGCATCGGCGTAGAGGTCGTCGTCGTACTCCGCCCGCCTCCCGGCATCGGGTTCGACCAGGACTTCGTACCCGAGATCGGTGAGCTTGCCGACGAGCTCGGGCACCATCGCTACCCGGGACTCGCCCTCGCGGGTTTCCCTTGCTACTGCGATCTTCACGCGTCAGAACCTAGTGGACGGGGCGGCTGCTTCCGGACTTTGAGATCACCGTCTCACCCGTTTCCCCCGAAAGCGGACGCGACGATCGGGAGCGAGGCGGCTCAGGACAGGCCGGCGCCGGCCAGCGAACCGATCGCATAGGTGACCGCCATGGCCAGCAACCCGCCGAGCACGTTGCGCATCACCGCAGGGCGAGGCTGGGCGCCGCCGATGTGAGAGCTCGCCAGCCCGGTGCACGCCAGGGCGACGGCCACTGCTGCGACCGTGACGACCACGCGCACGCCGGGAGGGAACAGCAGGACGGTGAGCACCGGGAGCAGCGCGCCCAGGGTGAAGGCGATCATCGAGGCCAGCGCGGCGTGCCACGGGTTCGTCAGGTCGTCGGGGTCGATCCCGAGCTCGATGTCGAGGTGCGCCCGGAGCGCGTCCTTCTCGGTGAGCTCGACGGCGACCTGGTGGGCCAGCTCTCCGGAGAGTCCTCGTTGCCGGTAGAGCTCGGCCAGCTCGGCCAGCTCGTCCTCAGGTTGCTCCGCCAGCTCCCGGGTCTCCTTCTCGATCAGCGCCCGCTCGGTGTCCCGCTGGGTGCTGACCGAGACGTACTCCCCCGTACCCATGCTCAGGGCACCCGCCACGAGGCCGGCCAGCCCGGCCACGAAGATCGTCTGGCGGTCGGTGGTGGCGCCCGCGACACCCATGACGAGACCGGCGACCGAGACGATGCCGTCATTGGCTCCGAGGACTCCGGCGCGCAGCGAGTTGAGCCGGCCGCTCACCGACGGGGAGTGCGGCTCGTGGGCGTGCTCGCCCATCGGCGGGAAGTTCTGCGTCGAGGGGGAGGACATGCCTCAATCGTGCTGCGTCGTACGCACGCCCGCAACGAAGGAAAGGCTCGGCTCAGTCGGTCGCCCGGTCCGCGTCGGCGTGGCGACCCGGGGTCCGACGACGTCAACGCAGCATCTCCTCCACCCAGGCGCTCACGGTCTCGGTCGCCAGGCCCTGACGAACCTGCGCGAAGTCGCTGGCTGGGCTGGGGACCAGGTTGAGCTCGAGCGTGTCCGCCCCGTTGCCGATGGCGTAGTGCACGAAGGCAGCCGCTGGATGGACGAGCCCTGAGGTGCCGATCGCGACGAACAGGTCACAGTCGAAGACCGCCTGGTGCACCGCATCCATGCCGTAGGGCATCTCGCCGAACCAGACGACGTCCGGGCGCAGCGCCGGCACCCCGCACGCCGGACAGGCGGGACGGTGGACCAGGGCGCCGGTCCAGTCGTGGCGCCGTCCGCAGCTCTGGCACCAGGCGGCGCGGAGCCGACCGTGCATGTGGTGGACCCGTCGCGAGCCGCCGCGCTCGTGCAGGTCGTCGATGTTCTGGGTGACCAGGTGGAGGTCGTCGCCGAGGTGCTCCTCGAGCCGGGCGAGCGCGACATGGGCGGCGTTGGGCTCGACCTGATCCAGCATCGCCCGGCGCTCGTCGTAGAAGCGGTGCACGAGGTCGGGGTCGTCCGCGAACGCCTCGGGGGTCGCGACCGTCATCGGGTCGTGACCCTCCCACAGGCCGTCGGCGTCGCGGAAGGTCGGCAGCCCGCTCTCGGCCGAGATGCCTGCTCCGGTGAGTACGACGACCTTCACGTCCCGCAGGCTATCCGGGCCGCACGTCGGCAGTCGTACGGTCGGCGACGGCCCCATGTACGACAACGACATCGACTGGCGCTGGCGCGCGACCCGGTCGACAACCACGCTGAACACCTACAGCCACCTGTCGCCGACCGCGGAGGATCGGACGCCTGCTGCGGCTGCAGATCTGCTGCAACAGGCCGACCATATGTCGCTTAATAAGTGACATACGGACCGCATGGCCCGTACCCTTGGCACTTAGCAAAGGACATACGGACATGCCGACGCTCTTCACCACGCCAGACCCGGATCTCGAGGACCAGCAGTTCATCGCCGAGATCCACGTCTTCCGCGCGTCGCTCGCGGACTTCCTTCGCGTGCCCACACGATGGAACGGCCTGCTGCGCCGCACTACGACTGCCCGAGCAATTCAGGGATCCAACACCATCGAGGGCTACACGGTCAGCGACGCGGACGCCGTCGCCGCGGTCGATGATGCTCCGCCGCTCAGCACCGACGAGGCCACCTGGATGGAGATCCTTGCCTACCGGCGGGTGCTGACCTATGTGCTCCATGTGGCGACTGAACCGGGCTTCGTGATCGACGAGGCGGTCCTTCGGTCGATGCACTTCATGTTGCTTGACCACGACCTCTCGAAGACGCCGGGGCGGTACCGCAGCAAGGAGATCTTCGTGCGCGACGACAAGCGTGGAGTCAACGTGTACGAGGGCCCCGACGGCGAGCAGGTGTCTCAGCTGATGCGCGATCTGTCGCAGTCGCTCGCCCTACCGAGCTCCGACGACCCGCTGGTGCGAGGGGCTATGGCCCACCTGAACCTCGTCATGATCCACCCGTTCCGCGACGGCAACGGGCGCATGGCTCGCGCCTTGCAAACCATGGTGCTGGCCCAGGACGAGGTCGTCGAGCCAGCCTTCTCCAGCATCGAGGAGTGGCTCGGCAACAACACGCAGGACTACTACGACGTCCTCGCAGCCACCGGCCGCGGGGCGTGGCACCCGGACAACGACGCGACGCTCTGGGTGAAGTTCAACCTGAGGGCGCACCACATGCAGGCTCAGACGATGCGCCGTCGCTTCGACGAAGCCGAGACCCAGTGGCGAAGCATCGACGAGCTGATCAGCGAGCACCAGCTGAACGACCGGATCGGCGCTGCCCTCTTCGACGCTCTGCTCGGGATCCGAGTGACCCGACCGTCCTACGTGAAGCTCACCGAGCTGGACGAGCGCACTGCCACCCGGGACCTCGTGAACGCGGCCGAGCTCGGGCTCCTGGACGCCCGCGGCGAGCGGCGGGGACGCCACTACGTCGCCGGCGAGCCACTTCGACAGATCCAGGAACAGCTTCGCGCAGAGAGGAAGCAGCTCGAGGACCCGTATCCGACTCTCCTCGGTGAGATCCGACGGGCACTGCCGTAGCCGGCCCCGGCGATACCCGCGGGTTGATCAACCCCAGAAGATCGGGTCGCCGGAGTGCTCGACGTGGTCGAGCAGTGCCTGGATGTTCTCGGTCGGCCGCGTCCGCTTGTACTCGTGGAACTTCAGGTGCCGGTCGCGCCAGTAGATCGCCCACAGCCCGGTCGTCTTCGTGTAGCGCAGCCGGGCGATCGGAAACCGGATGTGCTCGCCGACGCCATCCCACGGCGGCCGCACCTCGACGACGTCGACGTAGCGGTCGAAGACATCGGCCTCGACCTTCAGCTCGTCCCAGAGATGCTCGGGCACGCGCTCGCGGGCCCATACGCGGATGCGTTGCAGGTCGGTCTCCGGGAGCACAGGCACCTCTCATCGCCGAACGCCGTCGGATTCTTGCGGACTAAACGCGGACTTTTCAGTCCTACACCCCCTCTGACCTGCGCAAACGCGCAGACTCAGTAGTACCAGGGGTAGGGCGACCAGTCCGGCTCGCGCTTCTCCAGGAACTGGTCGCGACCCTCCTGCGCCTCGTCCGTCATGTACGCCAGCCGCGTCGTCTCGCCGGCGAACAGCTGCTGGCCGACCAGCCCGTCGTCGATCAGGTTGAAGGAGTACTTGAGCATCCGCTGTGCCGTCGGGCTCTTGCCGTTGATCTTCGCGCCCCACTCCAGCGCTACCTTCTCCAGCTCGGCGTGCGGCACCACCTTGTTCACCGCGCCCATGCGGTGGGCCTCTTCCGCGGAGTACTCGTCGCCGAGGAAGAAGATCTCCCGGGCGAACTTCTGGCCGACCTGGCGGGCGAGGTACGCCGACCCGAAGCCGCCGTCGAAGCTGCCCACGTCGGCGTCGGTCTGCTTGAACCGGCCATGCTCTGCACTGGCCAGGGTGAGGTCGGAGACGACGTGCAGGGAGTGACCCCCTCCGGCCGCCCAGCCGTTGACCAGGCAGATGACGATCTTGGGCATGAACCGGATCAGCCGCTGGCACTCCAGGATGTGCAGGCGGCCGAGCTTCGCCCTGTCGACGGTCTCCGCGGTCTCGCCCTGCGCGTACTGGTAGCCGGCCTTCCCGCGGATCCGCTGGTCGCCGCCGGTGCAGAAGGCCCACTTGCCGTGCTTGTCGCTGGGTCCGTTGCCGGTGAGGAGGACACAGCCGACGTCGCTCGAAGTACGCGCGTGCTCGAGGACCCGCAGCAGCTCGTCGACCGTGTGCGGTCGGAAGGCGTTGAGGACGTCGGGCCGGTCGAAGGCGATCCGAACGGTGCCGTGCGCGACGGCCCGGTGGTAGGTCAGGTCGGTCAGGTCCTCGAAGCCGGGGACCTCGGCCCAGTCGGTCGGGTCGAAGATCTCGCTGACTCCCTCAATGGCGCTCATGGTCCGAACACTAGTGACGCTGGAATCCTCGCCGGTTGCGTGGTCTTGTGTACAGCATGACCCTTGAAGGCAGATACGTACCAAGTAGTGCTCAGTGGGTGCGCGACCAGGTGGCCACCTACGAGGGCACGGACGGCGCCGAGGCCAACACCCTCCCCGGCACCGACGACCAGATCGTCGTGGTCACCTCGCGCGGCGCCCAGTCCGGCAACCTCCGCAAGAACCCCGTGATGCGAGTGGAGCGTGACGGCACCTACGTCGCCATCGCGTCCAAGGGCGGGGCCGACGAGAACCCGGAGTGGTTCCACAACTTCGTCGAGCACCCGGAGGTCGAGCTCCAGGATGGAGCTGTCCGGAAGACCTACCGGGCCGAGGTCGTCGAGGGCGACGAGCGCGCGGATCTCTGGCAGCTGGCGGTGGACACGTGGCCGACCTACGCGGAGTACGAGAAGAAGACCGACCGCCAGATCCCGGTCTTCAAGCTGACACCGCTCGACTGAGCGGCCTCAGCGACTCCTCGATTCAGGTCGAGATCGAGGTCGCCAGTGCGGCGAGGTGGCACAGGCGGGCGATCTCGGAGTCGAGGATCTCGGGCCCGCCACGGCGGGCGACCACGATCATCTCGTCCTCCTCGAACGAGCAGCCGGCGACGAGCATGTCCGACATCCGCTCGGGCACCTCGATTCGCTGGCCGCGCTTGAGGTCGAGCGGCCAGTAGATGTCGGCCGGGATCTCGTTCGGGGCGGCCGGCGAGCCGTGCAGCACCTTGGCACCGTCGCCGACGCGGCGTACTCGGACCGCCCAGTCGACCACGAAC
>NZ_JAOPXP010000072.1 GCF_025965085.1 Marmoricola sp. | reverse complement strand
GGACCCAGATCGTGGTGTTTCGCCGAGTGCTGGACGCCATCCTCGTCGTCCTCGCCGTCGGCGCGGCCGCCATGACGATCCCGTCAGCGCGTGCTTTCGGGGCAAGCTTCCTCGTCTCGGCCGGCGTACTCAGCGTCGTGGCGGGTCTCGCTGCTCAGAGCACACTGTCCAATCTGATCGCCGGGCTGCAGATCGCCCTCACCGACCCGATCCGTATCGACGACGTCGTGGTCGTCAACAACGAATGGGGCCGGATCGACGAGATCACCTTGACCTACGTCGTCGTTCGGACCTGGGACAGCCGCCGCCTCATCCTGCCCATCTCCTGGTTCACCACCAACGTGTTCCAGAACTGGACGCGTCACGAGGCAAGGGTGCTGGGCAGCATCTTGTTGCACGTCGACTTCACCGTACCGATGGACGAACTGCGGAGCGAGATGTACCGCGTCGTTCAGGAGTCGCCGCTCTGGGACGGCAAAGACTGGGTCTTACAGGTTGTGGACACGACCCCCTCGACGATGGTTCTGCGCGGACTGGTCAGCTCGGCCGACGCGCCTAGCAATTGGGACCTGTGCTGCGACGTGCGTGAGAAGCTGCTGGTGTTCCTGACAGCGCATCATCCTGAGTCTCTGCCGAAGCTGCGCGCGGATCCCTCCAGTCTGATCGACCGTGCCCCTCCCTGACGGTCGAAACCAGCACAAACTCCGCTGCTCGGAACCGGAGCAGTCGCTCAACAGCGGACCGACCATCGGCGAGGACGGACTGATGACCATCAACCTCAACAAGCGCGCCTACGCGCGTGCCCAAAGACGGATCGATGAGGGCAAGGCCGTACTGGACGACAGAGACGCCTGGGGTGAGCACCGTCCGACAGCCCAGGCGGAGAACGACTTCATACGAGAACACGGCTTCGCGGAGTACCAGACATGGTTCCTGGGTGTCGACGACGAGCAGGCCGAGGGCACCAAGTCTCGGTACAAGTTCCCGTACGGCGACCTCGAGCAGGTACACCGCTGCGGCGTTCTGTCCGCAGAGTCCCGCGCCGCGCAGTACAAGCACGTCGACATCGAAGTCGCAGCGGCGCACCTCCACGGGATGCTCGACCAGCTGCTACGAACCCAGAAGGGTTTGCCCTAGGGGTACGACGGGAGAGGCGCGCCCAGCGGGACCCGCTCGTCCTCGGCTGGGGAAGGCCTGCGCGCGGCCCAGGGTCAGGAGCTCACACCTCCGACGAGAGGACTGTCTGGTCGAGAGGACGCGAGCGACCCGCCATTCTGTTCAGGGGGCCCAGCACGGCTCGCTGAGCGGCGGAACTCCGCCATTGTTCGCGCTGGCGCGCACGCAACTCGAGGTCGAGCTCTCGTAGGACCCGATCCACATCCGCCAGAAGGCTCCCGCTCAGCATCCAGTGGTCGCGACTCTTCCCGGCGTCAACGATCAGCAGCTCCGTGAGGTGGGCGCGTGTGGCGCCCAGGGCGTCCAGGGCCTCGGCGAGCGCAGCGTCGCTGGCGACCCCTCCCGCCTCGGCGTCCGCCCGCACCAGGGCGCCGTACGCTCGAAGCGCGTCTGCCAGATCCTCGAGCAGCACTCCCACCGCCCCGAACAACTCTGGGCTGTGTTCGATGCTCTCGCGTTCCTCGAGGAGCCCGTCCGCGATTGCCCGGAACAGCCCCCGCATCGCCGCGATGCTCCGTTCGAGTGCGTCGAGGCCACTGCGTAGAACGGGTTCCGTGTCCATTTCGCGGATCGCACGCGGGTTGAGGCGACGGCTGTCCCGGAGGTCGAGCACGGCTCGGTCCGCGGCGTCGACGTAGCGAGCCAGATCCCTCGTTTCCTGCAACCATCGCAATGCCTCCTCACGTGATGGCCGTCGGGGAAGCTCACGCGCGGCCCTCGTCAAGAGGTCCGCGGTCCTCACCGCCACCTCCTCGACCGCCTCTCCGGCGGTGCGACTTCGAAGGGCGGGTGGGAAGACCACATTCACGAGACCCCGACGCCGGCACCGATCAACGTCTCGGCGACGCGCGCTGTGGCGGCAGCAGGTATGCCGAGAATGAGCATCGCGCTGATCGGCACCTCGAGAAGTTGCTCACGTAGCCGCAACAACTGGCCGATGGCCAGCGCGGCTCCGGTGACCGCCCCAAGACTCCACCACGACAGTCCAACCACATCCGACACGAACACCGCGACAAGCACACCTGACACCACGCTCGCCACGCGCAGGACGCCCATCCGCAGCGTGGAGAACAAGGTCGCTTGAACGACCAGCAACGCGGTCAACGGTCCCGTCAGCGGTTGTGTCCCCGGGAAGAGTGCGCTACTCACGAGGTAAGCAACGACCGCAGCTCCCATCAGCCGAACGGTGCGGACCACAACGACAAGGCCGTCGCGCCGCCACCGCGATCGACGTGCCGCCCACCATGGGCGGGCGTCTCCGTTCATCCGGTTCCTGTGCACCATGCCACGAAGCAACCAACGCTCCCGTCAGCGTCCTAAGCGTCCACTGCCCTGAACCTGCCTGACAGGTGATCCGCTGTCATCCCGCGTTCGCGGGGGTCATGGGGCGCACCAGCTCAGGCGGCTCGAGCGGCACCTCGACGACGGGCAAGGGCCGGGCCACAGGGTCAACCCTGCCGTCGGTGTCGGTCCAACATCCCCAGTTCGCGGGATGCCCGTGGGGGCTGGATAGTCC
Source organism: Marmoricola sp. (assembly GCF_025965085.1). Taxonomy (GTDB): domain Bacteria; phylum Actinomycetota; class Actinomycetes; order Propionibacteriales; family Nocardioidaceae; genus Marmoricola. The sequence continues at coordinate 27,025 of NZ_JAOPXP010000072.1, read as the reverse complement.
GAGAATGGTGATCTGAGACCACTAACAGCCAGCGGGACGGCTCTTCTAGGGACAGATGTTCACTCTATCTGGCTCGTCGTAGTCATCGCCTGGATCCGCTTGCTGGACTGAGCAGGAGGTGGCGGTTTCGCGATGAGCACTCCTGGAGAAGTGCAGCCCTTCGCTGTTCGAAGTACCGTGCCGGCCAGGCTGGACCGGCTGCCGTGGAGCAACTTCCACTGGCGGGTGGTCACCGCGCTGGGCATCACCTGGGTGCTGGACGGCATCGAGATCACAATCGCCGGTACGATCGCTGACCGGCTCCGCGACCACGCCACCCTCGGCCTCAGTTCGTCCCAGGTCGGACTCGGCGCCAGCCTGTACCTCCTCGGCGAGGTGTTCGGTGCGCTACTGTTCGGGCGGCTGACCGACAAGGTCGGTCGCCGCAAGCTGTTCCTGCTCACCCTCGGGGTCTACCTGCTCGGCAATGCCCTCACAGCGTTCTCCATGAACTTCCTGTTCTTCGCTGCTACCCGGTTCGTCGCCGGCGCCGGTATCGGGGGGGAGTACGCGGCCATCAACTCGGCGATCGACGAGCTGATCCCCGCACGCTACCGGGGCCGCACCGACCTCGCCGTGAACGGCACCTACTGGCTGGGCGCGATGATCGGCGCCGGAGCGCAGTTCGCGTTCCTCAACGAAGACCTCTTCTCCATCGACCTCGGCTGGCGCCTCGCCCTGCTCATCGGACCCTTCATCGGCCTCCTGATCTGGCCGCTGCGACGCCACCTACCGGAGAGCCCGCGCTGGCTGCTCACCCACGGACGCGCCCACGAGGCCGAACGCATCGTCGCCGAGATCGAACATCAGGCTCGGGCCAAGGGCATCACGCTCGAACCCGTCGGCGAGGACACGGCCATCGAGCTGCACCCACAAGGCACCCTCGCCTACCGGGACCTCGCCCGGGTCGTCCTGCGCGACTACCGTCGACGCTCCCTGGTCTGCTTCAGCCTGATGGCGACCCAGGCTTTCCTCTACAACGCGATCTTCTTCACCTACGCGCTGATCCTTGCGGACTTCTACGGCATCAGCTCCAGCACAGTGGCCTACTTCATCTTCCCCTTCGCCCTGGGCAACCTGCTCGGTCCGCTCCTGCTCGGCCAGTACTTCGACACCATCGGCCGCCGGATCATGGTCGGGGGCACCTACTGTCTCGCTGCCGTGCTTCTGTTCGTCACCGGCTGGCTGTTCAACCAGGCCGTCCTGACCGCCACCACCCAGACAGTCCTGTGGTGCGTCATCTTCTTCTTCGCCTCAGCCGCCGCGTCCTCGGCCTACCTCACGGTCAGCGAGATCTTCCCCATCGAGATCCGCGCCCAAGCCATCGCCTTCTTCTTCGCCATCTCTGTACTCGTCGGCGGCGTCGTCGCCCCCTGGCTGTTCGCCACCCTCATCGGAGACGGCAGCAACCGCGGGAACGTCTTCCTCGGCTACACCGTCGCCTCCGTCCTCATGTTCTTCGGCGGCCTCATCGAGTTCATCTGGGGCGTCGACGCCGAACGGAGGTCGCTCGAAGCCGTCGCCACACCCCTGTCCGTCCGCGGGCTCACGGCCGGCGCCGAAAGCGGTCTCACCGGAGGACTCACCTCTCACGTCCGCCGACCCCCGCCGCGCGAGGGCAGAGCTGTCGAGAGCTCATCCAGGGCCGCGGACGTGCACCCCGGGAACGCTGGCCCGCCCGGTGGTCAGGGCAGTGGAGTCGCGCCCCGCACCGACCGAAACAACGGTCGCACCGAAGATTCAGCAGATGAGGTGACAGGTCGACGTGGCCGCAGAAGGCGTGCGCCCAGCCGGGATGAGAGGGGCCGACAATGACTGCACCTCCGCCAGCGGAACGGGGGTGGGCCTCCCCTTCTGTCAACTTGACGGCAGGCACCGGCTTACACGCCCCGTTCTCGGTTCGAGGGGTGACCGACCCTGCTCAAGCAGAGGCAGTGGTGGGGTGACTTCTACCTGCCGAACCGGCTGGAGGTCTCTGCTCGCGAGAGCCGCCTGGACATGTCGCTGACTGCGCTCAGGCTCGGCCAGTTGACCGTGGGGCGGCTGGGTTACGGGCAAGACGTCCGGTTGATGACCGATGAGGCCACGAACTTCCACCTGGACGTTCCCATTGCCGAGCACGCAGAGATGAGCGCAGGTAGAGCCGAACTCGTCGCTACTCAACGGGAAGAGGCCGCCGTCTTCTCCCCAGGGGAGCCCGCGCGAATGCGGTGGAGCGACAACTGCCTGCAGGTGTGCCTCATGATTCCGCGGGCGAGCCTGGACACGCAGCTCGAGGAACTCATCGGGCGATCCGTCGTGCGTCCGCTGCGCTTCGACTTCTCCATGGATCTGCGTGGGCCGATTGGACGTTCCTGGATCGACACGGTTCGATTGCTGGCACGCGAACTCGACGAAGGCCCGGGACTTCTCCTGCACCAGTACGCCGGCCCCCACGTGCAGAGTCTGTTGCTCGACGGCCTGCTGCTTGGCCAGCCGCACAGCTACAGCGAGGAGATCGGGGGTCGAACACGACCGGGGGCCGCTGCAACCATCGCCCGGGACGTGGATCTCATCAATGAACGCGCGGACGAACCGTGGTCCAGCACATCGCTCGCCCGGGAGGTGCACCTCAGCGTTCGGGCCCTTCAGGAAGGGTTCAGCGAGACGTTGGCCAACCGCCCAATGCGCTACTTGAGGGACGTGCGACTGCGCCGGGTTCACGGCGTTCTCCGGGAAGCACGCCCTGGGAGTGTCACCGTCGAGGCAGTGGCCTCACGGTGGGGCGTTCTGCACATGAGCCGTTGGCCAGCTGCCTACCGGGTCGCGTTCGGCGAACCACCGTCGTCGACACTTGCTCGGTAGATGCAGCGAGCCGACTGGGACTACAGCGAACACCTCACCGTTCCCAACCCGGACTACCGCGCTGTGAAACGCATCGCGACGACCGAAGAGAACATTCGCATCTACCACACTGACAAGCAGAAAATGGAAGACGCCGGGTGGCCGGGCCCTACGACCTGCGTTCCGCGACGTGGACGGTGACCGACCCCACACTGAATCGCCCCGGGTCTGATGGAGGCTCTCAATCCATGGAGGATGAGAGTCATGGCAGCACCCAGGAAGTACGGCGACGAGCTGCGTGAGCGCGCGACGCGGATGGCCGTCGAGCTGAGGCAGGATCCGGCCACGAAGCCGGGCGCGATCGCTCGAGTGGCCGGCCAGCTCGGCATGCACCCCGAGACCCTGCGCAACTGGGTCCGGCAGGCCGAGATCGACGGCGGCACCCGGCCCGGCACCACGACGAGCGATGCGGAGCGGTTGGCGCAGCTGGAGCGGGAGAACCGTGAGCTGCGTCGGGCGAACGAGATCCTGAAGACGTCCGCGGCTTTTTCGCGGCCGCGGAGCTCGACCGCAAGACCAAGTAGAGGTGCCCACCGCGGTGCTGGTCGACTACATCGATCAGCACCGCGACCGGTTCGGGGTCGAGCCGATCTGCGCAGTCCTCCGGGACGCCGACGTGCAGATCGCCCCGAGCACCTACTACGCCGCCAAGACCAGGCCACCGTCGGCACGCGCCGTCCGGCACGCGGAGCTGGTGGTCGACATCAAGACCGCGCACAAGGCGAACCTCGGTGTCTACGGAGCACGAAAGATGCACGCCGAGCTGAACCGTGAAGGCATCCGGGTCGCCCGCTGCACCGTCGAGCGGCTGATGCGCGCCGAGGGCCTGCGGGGCATCGCACGGGAGAAGACCCGCAAGACCACCACCGGTGACGGCGCTGAGACCGAACGGCCCGAGGACCTGGTCAAGCGGAAGTTCGTCGCGACCGCGGCGAACCAGCTGTGGGTCGCCGACCTGACCTACGTCCGCACGCACTCCGGCTGGGTCTACGCCTCCTTCATCCTCGACGTCTTCAGTCGCATGGTCGTCGGCTGGCAGGTCTCCACCAGCCTGCGCACCGACCTCGCACTCGACGCCCTCGACATGGGTCTGTGGTCGCGGCAGCGGGCCGGCCAGGACGTCACCGGCCTGATCCACCACTCCGATCGCGGAGTTCAATATCGAGCAATTCGCTACACCGAGCGACTCGCCGAGGCCGAAGTCGTCGCTTCGGTCGGGTCCAAAGGCGACTCATATGACAACGCGATGGCCGAGGCGTTCAACTCGCTGTTCAAGGCCGAGTGCATCCGCAACCCGGTGATGCGCCCCAAGGGGGGTTGGAAGTCCGTCGGTGACGTCGAGATCGCCGTCGCCGAATACGTCGACTGGTTCAACCACCGACGGCTCCACGGCGAGATCGGGCTCATCCCGCCCGCCGAGTTCGAGACCAACCACTGGGCCAGCACCGAGCCCGAGCACTACCCTGAAACGCCCGTCCTCACCGAGGCCGGATCCAAGTAGTCGAGCCTCCACGAAACCCGGGGCGATTCAGGCTTCGTGTTCCGCAACCGCAACGGCAACCCGGTCCGTCGCAACTACTACAGCGAGGTGTGGGCTAAGGCGGTCCAGCAGGCCGGGTTGCCCAAAGGCACCCGGTTCCACGATCTGCGCCACACCTACGCGAGCATGCTGATCCGCGCCGGCGAGTCCGTGACGGTGGTCAGCAATCGGCTGCGGCACGCCTCCCCGGTCGAGACGCTGGAGACCTACAGCCACATGTGGCCTGACTCCGACGAGCGCACGGTGACCGTCCTCAACGCCGCGCACGACGATTTCGTGACGGAACGTGTCACGACTGTGTCACCGGTCACTGATCTACGCCGCTGAGCATTGCACGTAAGCAGGTCAGAGACCATGTGTGCGGATGGGCTGGCTCATAGGCCGGGTTCTGTTCGCCGTACCGCCTCACGACGGCACGGTTGGCGACCATCCATCTCCGGATGCCGTTGCCGACACCCTCCAGCGACCTACCCGCGAGCTCGGACGGACCGCCCTCAAGCACTCGCTGTTCGATCTTGCTCCAGGTGGGGTTTGCCTAGCCGCGACGGTCCCCCGCCGCGCTGGTGGTCTCTTGCACCACCGTTTCACCCTTACCGGCGCTCCGAGGAGCCCCGGCGGTCTGTTTTCTGTGGCACTTTCCCGCGGGTCACCCCGGGTGGGCGTTACCCACCACCTTGTCCTGTGGAGCCCGGACCTTCCTCGACACCTCGCGGTTTCCCGCTCGGTGACGCGGTCGCCCGGCCAGCCCATCCGCTCGCCAAGGATAGGGCACGGCAGGCAGCCCCACCTCTCCGAGGACTCGTGGGACGGACGCCCGCTTCCAGATTTGGTGATTTGGGCGGATGATTCCCCTCTCCGGCTCTAGAGTTGTAGTGGAGGGGAAGCCATGGCAGCCACGCACTGGAACGGAACCGCGACCGCGGTGTCACCGGTGGACCTGTTGCCGCACGCGACCCTGGTCGAGGGTCTCCAGCTGATCGCCGACGGCTTGGTGGCCGTGGCCGGGTTCGCAGTGGCCGCCATCCGGATCCGTCGCGGCGACGAGCTCGAGCTCGTCGTGGACACCGGCCTTCCTGAGGAGATCGGCACCCGCATCCCGGTGAAGCTGATGGTCGACGAGCTGGAGCTCGCCGAGGACTGGGGCATCCTGCAGTTCGTCCCCCACGAGCGCAGCTCGATCGGCGCGGAGAGTGGTTGGATCGTCCCGGACGTGGCCATCAGCGACGCCCCGGACGCCTGGCACCCCCTCGACATGCTCGTCGCGCCCCTGTATGACGACCAGGGCGTACTCCGCGGCACCCTCGCGATCGACGAGCCCAACGACGGCCGGCGACCTGGAGCGGACCGTCGACGGGTGCTCGAACGGTTCGCGGCACTGGCCAGCCGCGCGGTGCTGTCTGTCGTGGAGCGAGAGTCCCTGGCCGAGCAGGTCGCCATGGCGAACACCGTCAAGGAGATCGTGCGGACCACGAGCGCCCAGCTCAGCCTCGACGGCCTGCTGGCGGCCAGCGAGCGGACCCTCGTGGAGGGCTTCCGCGCAGACGGGCTCTGGATCCAGACCATCATCGGGGACGACCGCACGGCGTGGATGCACACCCCCGACGACGTCACCCTCGAGCTGCCGCCCGCGATCGTGGAGTTCGCGGCCCGTTCGGCCAGCTACTGCTGGCACCATCAGCTGGTGGTGACGATCGGCGACGCCTCTCCGGTCCCTGCGATGATGGAGCCGGCGCAGTTCCGCGAGATCGTGGATCTCATCCATGGCATCTCGATGTGCTCGCTCGTGTTCGTGCCGCTCGGGGCCGGCCCCGAACACATGGGGAGCCTGGTGCTGACCCGGCGTGACCCGCAGCGGGAGTGGACCGAGATCGAGTGCTCGGCTCTGCTGGACATCGGTCACGACCTGGGTCGCGCCACCCTGAACGCCCGCACCTTCGAGCGCGAGCACGCGCTGGTCGCCGAGCTCCGTGCCCTGGACACCTACAAGAGCCAGCTCATCGCCACCGTCTCTCACGAGCTGAAGAGCCCGCTGACCACCGTCACGGGACACCTGGAGATGCTCGAGTCGGACACGATCGGCATCGGGGCCCAGGCGAGGCCCTCCCTGGACGCCATCGGTCGCGCCTCGCAGCGCATGTCGCGGGTCATCGAGGACCTGCTCCTGCTCCGCAGGATCGGGGACACGGAGCTGCCGCTCCGCCAGGAGCCTGTGGACCTGCTCGCGCTGGTCCAGGACGCCATCGCCATGAGCGCGCTCATCGCCGAGAGCAAGCACCTGGACATCACTCTCGACGTCCCCGCCCGTCCGGTGGTGGTCCTGGGTGAGCGCGACGAGCTCGACAAGGTCGTCCTCAACGTCGTGAGCAACGCCGTCAAGTACACCCCCGAGGGCCAGAGCATCCGGATCAGCCTCGAGACCCGTCCGGAGACAGTGGTCTTCCGGGTCGCCGACCAGGGCCTCGGCATCGCGGAGGCGGACCGGGCCCAGCTCTTCACCGAGTTCTTCCGGTCCAACAACCCGGTCGCCGTCGCACAACCGGGCACCGGTCTCGGACTCGCCATCGTGAAGCGCATCGTGGAGCGCCACCGGGGCGCGGTCGACGTCGATTCCACGTTGGGGGAGGGCAGCACGTTCACCGTGACGCTGCCCGTGGGCCCGGCGGCGAGCCCGCCCTCGCCGGCCGCGGGCGATCGGGACGAACGTGGCTCGCTGCCGAACCCTCTGCGCGTCGGGTAGCCGCTCCCGCGGGCGACACAGGCGCCTGGCCAGCGTGAGCAGCCTCACCTACGGCGAGGAACGCTGAGAGCCGGCTGTCCGTTGGCACCCACGTGGACTTCTTCTCAAGCCCAGACCTGTGGATCGCCTTCCTGACCCTGTTTGCGCTCGAGCTCGTGCTCGGGATCGACAACGTCGTCTTCATCTCGATCCTGACGAACCGGCTGCCCGAGGCACAGCGACCGCGCGCCCGCATCGTCGGTCTCGCCCTGGCGTTGGTGATGCGCATCCTGCTGCTCTTCGTCGCCTCCTGGATCATCGGGCTGACGTCCACCTGGCTCTCCATCGGTGACATCGCCGCGCTGCGCCTCTCGGGCCGAGACCTGATCTTGATCATCGGCGGGCTGTTCTTGATCTACAAGGCAGTCACCGAGATCCACGCCAAGCTCGAGGGCGAGGAGGAGCACACCGACGCCGGCGGTCCGCAGACCACGTTCGCCAAGGTCATCGTGCAGATCATCCTGATCGACGCCGTCTTCTCGCTGGACTCCGTGATCACGGCCGTCGGCATGGTCGACGAGCTTTACATCATGATCGCCGCGGTGATGCTCTCCATCGGTCTGATGATGGTCCTGGCCACGCGGATCAGCGACTTCGTCAACGCCCACCCCACCGTGAAGATGCTCGCCCTGTGCTTCCTGGTTCTCATCGGCTCGACGCTGGTGGCCGACGGTTTCGACGTACACGTCGACAAGCCGCTGATCTACGGCCCGATCGCCTTCGCCATCGCCGTCGAGGCGCTGAACCTGAGCTACCGCAAGCGCCAGCTCAAGCGGGCGGGTCGTCAGGTCCAGCCGGTGGCCCTGCACGCCAAGTACGCCCAGGCCATCGACCACGGCCCGGTCTGAGCGCATCGCCACGACGGCCCGCAGGTCCTCGACAGCACGTCGATGACCGATCCGGGGTCTGCATCACCTGCCACCAGGTGAACCGCAGCACCACCCAGCCCCGGGCGACGACTGCGTGGTAGCAGGAGGCACCTGCGTGCCCCTCTCGACCCGTGTGAGGCTCCCCCGAGTCCGGGTCGAGAACGACACACCTCAGCCCACGGCGAGCCACGGCATCCCCCGGCCTCTGCACGTCGGTGACCTCGAGCGTGCAGGCCGCGCCAGTCGCTGGCCAGGACCTGCTCGCCGGCAGGGAGGACCCAGCTGGGGCATCCCAGCACCAGCGCCCCGGCGAGGTCCCGGCTGAGCCCCCGGACCGGCTGCGCGACCGTGTGGCCGTGGTCGCCACGGCTACAGCGTGAAGCGCACCTTGCGGCTCACGGGGTCGGCCTCGGCCAGCGTGACCGTGACGTCCTCACCGACCGGAAGCGGTGAGTGCGAGGTGACCGTCGCCTCGACGGCGGGGTCGCGAACCATGACCGCACCCTTGCGCTCGTCGTCGTGCTCGACCTCCGTGACGACCCCCTCGAACTGCTCGCCGACCCGTGACTTCAACGTCTCTGCCTCGACCAGGTTCACCACGGCGTTCTCGTAGGCGTGCGCCCTGCGACCCGAGTCGCGCATGGTGTCGGGGAGGGCGTCGAGGCGGTCCAGCACCCACTGCGGCACCTGCTCCCCTGCGCACAGTGCGGCGCAGATCTCCAGCCCGTAGCGGTCGACGAGGCGGCGCAGCGGCGCCGTGACATGGGCGTACGGCGACGCCAGCGCCGCGTGCACCGGCTGGTCGGGGACGTGGCCGTCGAACGCGGCGTACCCGGCGCCGCGCAGGAGCGAGGTGCAGGCCACGACCATCGCGGCTTCGGCCGGGTCGGACGGATCAAGGGAGCGGATGAAGTCGGCATGGCCCTGACCCCCGGGCCAGTCGATGCCCAGCGCCCGGGCCGTCCGCCGGAGCCTGGTCACGGCGTGCTCCGGCGCGGGCGGGAGCGTCCGCAGGATCCCCACCTTGCCCGCGGCCATGAGCGACGCGGAGACGAAGCCGGTGAGCAGGGAGATCTGCGCGTTCCAGGACTCGACCGGCAGCATGTCGCGGTACTCCAGGACCCAGTGGTCGTCCCGCACGTCGACCTCCTGCGCCGGCATGGGCAGGGACACCCCGCCTCGCTCCGCCTCCTTCGCGAGACGCAGCTCGCCGACGGTCCTGAGCAGCGCCAGCGTCGAACCGGCCGGGACTCGATCGATCTCGCGCTGCACGGACTCGTAGTCCAGCCGCTGACGCGACCGGACCAGCGCACGCTCCACGGTCGACTCCAAGGCCTCGCCCCCCGCGTCCAGCCGGATGGTCCAGACGAACGCCGGCCGGTCCTGGTCCGGCAGCAGCGACGCGGCGCCCTCGCTGAGCACCTTCGGGTGCAGGGGGATCTTGCTGTCGGCACCGTAGAGCGACTCCCCGCGGCGATGGGCCTCCTCGTCGACCGGGTCACCGGGCTCGAGGAAAGCCATCACGTCGGCGATCGCGTAGTGCACGACGTACCCGTCGCCGTCGACCTCCAGGTGCATGGCCTGGTCGAGGTCCATCGCTCCCGGGGGGTCGATCGTGACGAACTCCAGGTCCGTCAGGTCGCGCGCGGGCAGGCGCGGCGACGCCGTGGCCTGCCGGGCAGCCTGCTCGACCTGTTCGGGGAAGTCCGGCGACAGGTGCTGCTCCTGCTGGATCGCCACGAGGCCCTTGCGCAGCTCCTCGGCGGTGGCGCCCTTGACGTGAACAACCCGCGTTCCCACTGCATCTCCCCTGTCGTCATGGAGTCGTGGCCGTCGGCCGCATGAACTGGTCAGACTAGGCACAGGCCCGTCACGGGGCGCGGGCAACCCGACCCCTAGGCTGGCGAGGTGCTGATCCTGCTGCCTCCCTCCGAGGGGAAGTCCACGCCCCGGCGGGGCAAGCCGCTCGCTCTCGGCGGCCTCAGCTTCCCCGGCCTCACCGCGGCACGTGAGCGGGCGCTCGCCGCCCTGGTGGAGCTGTGCGGTGTCGACCCGGAGCTCGCGGCCCGGACGCTGGGGCTGGGCACCACCCAGATCGACGAGGTACGCCGCAACCACCACCTTCCCGCCAGTCCCACCGCCCGCGCCGACGCCATCTACACCGGCGTCCTGTACGACGCCCTCGACCTCGCCTCGCTCGACAGCGCGGCCCGCCGCCGCGCATCGAGGTCGCTCGCGATCACCTCGTCGCTGTTCGGGCTGGTGCGGCCCGGCGACCGGATCCCGTCCTACCGCCTGGCCGGGGGCGTCAACCTGCCGGGGATCGGCGTCGTGTCGGCACACTGGCGCGACGTGCTCGACCCCGTCGTCCGTGAGGCCGCCGGCAACGGGCTGGTGGTCGACCTGCGCTCCACGACGTACGCCGCCTTCTGGCGTCCCGCGCCGGATCTCGCGCGCAAGGTCGCGACGGTGCGCGTGCTCCAGCAGGTGGGCGATGAGCGCAAGGTGGTGAGCCACTTCAACAAGGCCACCAAGGGACGGCTGGTGCGTGCGCTGCTCGAGAGCGGCGCGAGCCCGGGCACGCCTGGCCGGCTCGCAGACCACATCGCCGCGCTCGGCTGGAAGGTCGAGCTCCACGAGCCGGGGAGCACCCGGCAGCAGCTCGACGTCGTCGTCGAGGAGGTCTGAACCTCAGATCCGGCTCTCCGCCGCCGCCTCCCCGCCGAGCCTCTGCGCGGCCCAGACCGGCAGGATCGAGATCAGCACGAGCACGACCGCCACGACGTTGACCACTGGCGCCTGGTTGGGCCGGAAGAGGTTGTTGAAGATCCAGATGGGCAGGGTCGGCGTCCCCGGTCCCGCGGTGAACGTGGTCACCACGATCTCGTCGAAGCTGAGCCCGAAGGCCAGCACGGCCCCCGCCACGAGCGACGACCGGACCAGGGGCAGCGTGACCAGTCGCATCGTCTGCCAGGGCCGCGCCCCGAGGTCCGCCGACGCAGCCTCCAGCGACGCCCCCATGCGCCGCAGGCGCGCGCTGACGTTGTTGAAGACCACCACGACGCAGAAGGTGGCGTGGCCCACGATGATCGTGAACAGGCCGGCGTTGATCCCGAGGACGGGCTGCAGGACGTTCTGGATCATCGACTGCAGCGCGATGCCGGTGACGATCCCGGGCAGCGCGATCGGCAGGATCACCAGCAGGTTGATCACCCGCTTGCCGAAGAAGTCGAACCGGGTCAGCGCCAGCGCCAGCAACGCTCCCAGCACGAGCGCGATGATCGTGGCGCCGACGCCTGCCTTCACCGAGGTCCACAGCGCGTCGCGCGGTCCCTCCGCATGCATCGCCACCGACCACCACTTGGTGGTCAGCGAGGGGGGCGGCCATCCGAACGTGCGGTCGGAGTTGAACGAGTTCAGGGCCACGACCGCGATCGGCACGTAGACGAACGCCAGCACGAGCAGGGCGAACCCCCACAGCGCCGCCTTGGTGCCCCTACTGAGACTCATCGGTTCCCTCCCGCCGTCACAGGTTGTCCAGGGCGCCGGTGCGCCCGGCCAGGGTCAGGTAGACCACCATGATCACGACCGACGCAGTGCCCAGCGCAGCCGCGAAGGGCAGGTCCAGCACGATGTTCTGCCGTACGGCGGTGCCCAGGACCTGCAGCTTGCCGCCCACGATCTGCACCGCGATGTAGTCCCCCAGGCTCAGCGAGAACGTGAACACGGACCCCGCGACGATGGCCGGCGTCAGCGACGGCAGCACGATCCGGCGGAACGTCGTAGCCGTCGAACCGCCGAGGTCCGCCGACGCCTCGAGGTGGGCCTCGGGAAGCCGTTCGAACCCTGAGTACACCGGCAGGATCATGTAGGGCAGCCACAGGTAGGTCAGCGTCAGCACCACGGCGACCGTGCCGTAGCCCGGCGTACCACCGAAGACCGAGTCGAGGACCCCCTCCGGTTGCAGCATCGCGCGCCAGGCATAGGCCTTGACGAGGTACGACGCCCACAGCGGCACCAGCACCGCCGCCACCAGGACCCCCCGCAGCCGTCGCGGTGCCACTCGCGCCATGAAGTACGCGAACGGCACCGCGATGACCATGCAGAGGATCGTCACGAGCGCCGCGATGAGCAGCGTGCGCCCGATGATGCGCAGGTAGGTGGACGTGAAGAGCCCGGAGAAGTTCTCCGTCGTGAACGTGGTCACCACCTTGTTCGTGAACGGGTCCGTGGTGAAGAACGCCGTCGCGAAGATCGCCACCAGCGCACCGAGGTAGGCCACGACCAACCAGGCCATCGGCGCGGCCAGCAGGCCGAACGGCGTTCTTCTCTGTCTCATCACGTCCCCTGGTCGACCGCAGGGGTCAGCCGCGGATCTCCGACCACTTCTTGGTCCACTCGGCGTAGTTGGTGCACTTCACGTCCGTACGACCGTCGAGGCAGTCCTCGATGGGCGTGTTCCAGAAACGCACCTGCGAGAAGTAGTCCTCGTCCTCGGCGTGGTAGGTCGCGCAGTGGTTCGGGTCGGAGGTCTCCTTGCACGCAAGCCGGTTGGCCGGAGCCTCCCCGAAGTACTCCGCGATCGCGGCGTTGGTCTTGGGCGAGACGAGATGGTCGATCAGCTTGTAGCCACAGGTCTTGTGCTTGCTCTTGGCACCCAGCATCCAGGTGTCCGACCATCCGGTGGAGCCCTCCTTGGGCAGCACCGAGTCGACCGGGGCCTTCTCGCTCTGGGCGACGTTGGCGATGACCTGCCAGGTCGTCCCAGCCACGATCGAGCCGTTCTTGAATGCCTGGACCTCCTTGAGGTAGTCCGACCAGTACTCACCGACGTTCTGGCTCTGCTTCTTCAGCAGGTCGACGGCCGCGGCGAGCTGCTTCTCGTCGAGGGCGTAGGGGTCCTTGATCTTCAGCTCGGGCTTGGTCGCCATCAGGTAGTTCGCGGCGTCGGCGATGTAGATCGGCGAGTCGTAGGCGGTGATCTTGCCGGCGTACTTCGAGGCGTCGTCGAACACGACCGACCACGAGTCAGGAGCCGGTGTGACCTTCTGCTTGTTGTACATCAGCAGGTTCGCGCCGCGACCGTGCGGGACGCCGTACATCTGCCCGTCGACCGAGTTCCACTTCTGGTCCTTGAGGCTGTCGAAGATGTCCTTGTAGTTGGTCACGAGGTCGGTGTTGATCGGCTCGACGTCCCCCGCCGCGATCATCCGGAGCGTGGCGTCACCTGAGGCGGAGACCACGTCGTACTGGCCGGTGCGCATGAGCTGCACGGCCTCGTCGGAGGTGCCGAAGGTCTTGACCGTCACCTTGCAGCCAGACTCGGTCTCGAAGTCGGAGACCCAGTCCACCTTGGGGTCGTTGCTGCCGTCCTCGACGTAGCCGGGCCAGGCGAGGACGCTGACTTCCCCTTCGCCTGCACCGAGCTTGTCGAGAGGCTTGAGGTCCGGGACGGCGAAGCCGCCGGGACCCTTCTTGTCCGAGCCGCTGTCGGACCCACAGGCCGTCAGGGCCAGGGTGGCGCACGCGAACATGGCGCCGAGCTTGGTGCTTGTCCTCACGAGGAACTCCTTTGTGCGGTGGATGGGTCGTCTGTGGTGCTGTTCTCCTCGGGCACCTCGATGAGGTGCTCGCTGTGCCAGAGCAGCTCCACGGGGTCGCCGCGGCGCAGCTCGTCGTGCGTCGCGCTGTGGCCGTTCTCCTCCAGGGCGATGAGGCGGCCGCCGCCGTCCAGATCGACGACGAAGCGGGTCACCGGCCCGGCGTACACGACCTCCGCGACAGTGCCCGCCGCGGAGATCTCGCTGCCCGAGCGACGGGTGCCGGGCCTGACGACGGTGAGCTTCTCGGGCCGGATGCCATAGGTCCCGCGGCGCCCTGTCGCGCGCTCCGCCTCCTCCCCGCGCAGCAGGTTGGAGGTGCCGACGAAGCCGGCGACGAAGACGTTGGCCGGCTGTTCGTAGATCTCCCGCGCGCTCCCGACCTGCTCGATGCGCCCCTCGTTGAACACAGCGATCCGGTCGCTGAGCGTGAGCGCCTCGTCCTGGTCGTGGGTCACGAAGAGGAACGTGATGCCGACCTCGCGCTGGATCTCCTTGAGCTCGACCTGCATCTGCTCGCGCAGCTTGAGATCGAGGGCGCCGAGTGGCTCGTCAAGGAGCAGGACGCTCGGCCGGTTGACGAGCGCGCGTGCGAGCGCGACCCGCTGGCGCTGGCCGCCGGAGAGCTGCGTGGGCCGACGGTCGCCCTTGTCGCCCAGTCTCACCTGCTCGAGCGCCTCCGCCGCACGCCTGCGTCGCTCCGCCCTGCCGACCTTCTTGACCATCAGGCCGTACTCGACGTTCTCCTGGACGCTCATGTGCGGGAACAGCGCATAGTCCTGGAAGACCGTGTTCACGTCGCGGGCGTACGGCGGCCGGCCGGTCACGTCCTCACCGGCCAGCTCGACCGTGCCGGACGTCGGCTGCTCGAAGCCGGCGATCATCCGCAGCACAGTGGTCTTCCCCGAGCCGGACGGACCCAGCATCGAGAAGAACTCGCCCGAACCGATGGTCAGGTCCGCCCCTGCGACGGCGACCACGGGTGGTCGTCCGGGGAACTCCTTGCGCAGACCGCGCAGGCGGATGGCAGCAGCCCCCGACGCGGCCGGGGTCCCGGGACGGGAATCGGTCGTCGCTGACGAGGACATGTGCCTCCCTCTGGGTTGCGGCAGCGGGTACGTTCGCTCTGGCGGTCAAAACCTATGGCGCCATATGTTTGGACGGCAAGTCCCGTGCTCAGATCGTTGCCTGCCCGCTACACCACCGAAATGCGGCGGTGGATGGCCGGGTGGCGTCACGGTCTTCAGGGCGGGCAGGGAACCGGCGGCGAGGGAGGCGGACGTGGCGGACGCGTCGATGGGACCGGGTACCTATGCCGCGGTCTTCGCACCCCTCGCGACCGCGGGCCGGGCCGAGGTCATCACCCGGCGGTTCACCGACGCCATCAGCCTGGGCGTCCTCCCCGACGGGCTGATGCTCCCGTCGGAGACCGAGCTCTCCGACCGCCTGGGCGTGGCGACAGTGACCGTGCGCGAGGCCCTGGGCACCCTGCGCGGCGCCGGGCTCATCCGCACCCGGCGGGGACGGCGCGGCGGATCCTTCGTCTGCTCCCCCGCCGACGGCGGCAGGTCGGCGCTCCTCGAGCGCCTGCGGGGGCTGGGGCAGGGAGAGCTCCGTGACCTGGGCGACCACTATGCGTCGATCGGGGGCACCTGCGCGGCCCTGGCCGCCCGGCGCGCCGACGCCGCCGACGTCGCGCGGCTCGAGACGCTGGCCCCGGCGGTGCGCGAGGGCCGGGTGGCCAGCGAGTGGCTCCGCGCCGAGGGCACGTTCCACCTCGAGCTGGCAGTGGCCGCCCAGTCCGCCCGCCTCGCCCGCGAGGAGATCGTGCTGCAGTCGGAGATCGGCCCACTGCTCTGGCTCGCCCATGCGCACGCGGATGCCGTCGAGGGCGCAGCCAGCTCCCATGAGAACCTCGTCCGGGCAGTGGCACGGGGGGACGGCGACGAGGCCCGCACCCTGCTCGAGCGGCACGTCCACCAGCTCGTGCAGGCGCTGCGGCCGCTGCACCACGAGGCCAGGAGGTCCCGATGAGTGACCCGGCACACCTGTTGGCCGCTGAGGTCAGCACGTTCTGCGAGCAGCGGTTCGCCGACGTGCAGACCATCGCGGCGCTGGCGAGCGCCCCCCTGGCCGGGGAGACTCCCCGCCGCGGCGACCTCGCGATCGAGCGGCACTGCGTCCAGCTGCTGACCGCCACCGACCCCCCGTTGGCGGGAGCCGGTGTCGTGGTGGCGCCGTACGTCCTCAGCGACGACCCCTACTGGCTGGAGTGGTGGCTCGCCGGCCCCGACGACGACCCGGCGGCCACGCACCGCCTCGGCGTCGATCTCAACCCCGACTCGGTCTCGTTCCGCGACTACACCTCGCTGAGCTGGTTCGAGGAGCCGCAGCGCACGGGCGCAAGGACGATCACCGGGCCGTACGTCGACTACGTGTGCACGGACTCCTACACGCTCACGTTCACCGCGCCCCTGACCTCCGGTGACCGGTTCCTCGGCGTCGCGGGCGTGGACGTGCTCATCCGCTGGTTCGAGCAACACCTGTTCACGGTCGTCGACGGCGGCGGGCACCTCGACGCCGGCTGCGTGGTGGTCAACCGCGCCGGACGGGTGGTGGCCTGCCCCGGTGGTGACTGGGTGACCGGCGACCTCATCCGCGAGCTCGCGGTCGAGGCCGGCTACGGAGCGGAGTGGCAGGTGACGGAGTGCGTCGGCACCCCGTTCGTGGCCGCACGCCGGACGTGACTACCCGAAGATCTCGGTCGGCCGCGCGTTGTAGAGCCGCAGGTTGGCCATGGGGAGGTCGCCGTCGGGGCCGCCCTTGAAGTAGGAGATCACCGTGACCGAGGCCGGCGCGAGCTCCATCCGGTAGACCGCCTCCAGCGGTGCACCGAGCGCATCGGCGACCAGCGTCTTGATCGGGGTCACGTGGCTGATCGCGACCACGGTCTGCCCGGCGTACGACGAGACGATGCGGTCCCTGCCCTCGAGCACCCGCTTCTCCACCGCCCGGAAGCTCTCCCCGCCGTGCGGGGCCGACTCGAGGTCGCCGAGCCACGCCGACAGCTCGTCGGGGTGCTTCTCGTGCACCTCGGTGAAGGTCATGCCGTCCCAGGTCCCGAACTCCATCTCCGCGATGCCCGGCTCCTCCTCGATCTCGAGGTCCAGGAACTGCGCCAGGATCTCCGCGGTCTCACGGGTTCGCCGGACCGGCGAGCTGACCAGCGCGTCGAACTTCCCCGCCAACGGGGCCAGCCACTCCCCCGTCGCCCGCGCCTGCTCGCGGCCGGTGTCGTTGAGGGGCGGGTTGCTGCTGGCCAGGCCGCCGGAGAACAGCTTGCCCACCGTGTGCGCAGTGACCCCGTGCCGCACCAGCACCAGCGTCGTCGGCTTCCCGAAGTCCGGCCCCCAGCCGCGCTTGGGTCCAGTCTCCCCAGAAGGGAGAGGAGAGCCGGTGGTGGCCGTGGCGTCCCGGAGTCCGTCGAGCGCCTCGTTCGCAAGCCGGTCCGCGTGCGCGTTCTCCGCCCGCGGCACCCAGGTGAACCTGGTGCCAGGCGGCGTGAGGCTCCTCGCCTGGTCCGCGAGCGGCCTCATGGAGGGGTGCTTGATCTTCCAGTTGCCGGACATCTGCTCCACGACGAGCCGGGAGTCCATCCGGACCTCCACCTCGGCTTCCGGCGCGTGCTCGGCGGCGAGCTCGAGACCGGCGACGAGGCCGCGATACTCGGCGACGTTGTTCGTCGCCACGCCGATCGTCTCCGCGCGCTCGGCAATGACCTCGCCGGTGTGGGCGTCCTTGAGCAGCGCACCGTAGGCCGACGGTCCGGGGTTGCCACGGGATCCACCGTCGGCCTCGACGATGACGGACCGACGGGTCATATACCGGACTCCCCGGTGCGGACCAGGATCCGGTCGCACTCCTCGCAACGCACCACCTCGTCGGTCGGCTTCTTCGCGATGATGCCGAGGTCGGAGGCGTTCAGGGTGAGGCGGCACCCGCCGCACTCACGCCGGCGCAGCGCGGCCGCACCGACTCCCCTCTTCTGGGCCCGCAGCTTCTCGTACAGCGCCAGCAGGTCCTCGGGCATGCCGGAGGCCCTCGTGTCCCGCTCCGCCCTCGCCGCCGCCAGCTGCTCCTGGAGGTCGCCGGCCTTGTGCTCGAACGCCGCGCGCAGCTCGAGCTCCTCGCCCTCGATGCCCGCCAGCTCAGCCGAGCGCTGGTCGAGGGAGGCCTGCGTCGTCTCCAGCCGCTCCATCACCTCGAGCTCGGCGTCCTCCAGCGAGGTGATCCGGCGGTTCAGGGACTCGAGCTCGCCGAGCATCCGCTCGAGAGCCTTGGGGTCCTTGACCTGCCCGGTGTCGATCATGCCCTGGTCCCGCGTGCGGCGGGTCTTGACCTGCTCCACGTCGGCGTCGGCACGCTTCTGCTCCCGGGTCAGGTCGTCGACCTCGATCCGCAGGTCGCGCACGGAGTTGGCCACCGCCGTACGACGACCGGCGAGCTCGCGCAGCCGGTCAGCCTCGGGGATCGACTCGAGCAGGTGGTTCAGGTGGTCGATCCGGGAGTCGAGCTCCTGGACGTCGAGCAGCCTGAGCTGGACGAACGGGTCGGCTTTCAGAGCATTCTCCTGATGTGGTTGTGGATCTCAGACCCGGAAGGTCCACGGGTCCGTGTTCGTCGGCGAGACGCGGACCTCCACCGTATCTCCCAGCGCGTCCACCAGCCGACGCCGGAGCACGGGCAGCCACGTGGACTCGGCCGCCCAGTGCGCCACGTCGACCAGCGCGGGCGCACCGTGCTCGCGCAGCTCCGAAGCCGGGTGGTGGCGCAGGTCCGAGGTCAGGTAGACATCGACCCCAGCGGCCCGGGCCCGATCGAGCAGGAAGTCGCCGGCTCCCCCGCACAGACCGACGGTCTCGACCAGCTGGTCGGGATCGCCCGCCACGCGCACGCCGTGGGCGGTCTCGTTCAGCGTTCCCGCGACGTGCCGTGCGAAGTCGGCCAGTGTCATCGGGGCGCCGAGCCGGCCGATCCGCCCGGAGCCGCGGTGGGGCTCGTCCAGGGGCGCGAGCTCGAGCACGTCGTACGCCGGCTCCTCGTAGGGGTGCGTCGCGAGCATGGCGGCCACCACGTCCGCCCGCAGGTGGCGCGGGACCAGCGTCTCGATCCGGACCTCGTCGACCACCTCCTCGCGGCCCACCTCGCCGATCGCCGGCTGCGCCCCGGTGAGCGGGCGGAAGCGCCCCTCACCGGTGGAGGTGAAGGAGGCCGAGTCGTAGTCTCCGATCGCGCCGGCGCCGGCATCCCTCAGCGCGGTGCGGAGGTGCTCCGCCGCGGCCACGGGTGCGAAGACGACGATCTTGTCCATCGGGGCCGTGGCGTCGGGCTCGAGGGGCCGGACATCGTGCAGCCCCAGGGCCAGCGCGAGCGACTCCGAGACTCCGCTGGCCGGGGAGTCGGCATTGGTGTGTGCAGTGAAGAGGCCACAGCCCGCCGTCACCAGGCGATGCACGATCCGGCCCTTGGGGTCGGTGGCGGCGACCCCGTGGACGCCCTTGAGGAGCAGCGGGTGGTGGCACACCAGGAGCTGGGCGCCGAGGTCCATCGCCTCGTCGACGACCGCGGTCACCGGGTCGACGGCCAGCAGGATGCGGCGTACGTCGGCGTCCGGGTCCCCGCACACCAGCCCCACCGCATCCCAGGAGTCGGCGTGGCGAGGTGGGAACCAGCCGTCGAGCAGCGCGGTGATCTGTCCAAGCGTGGGCACGGCCTGAGGTTAGTTGACCTGCCGCTCGCGCCCCTCCCAGTACTGCTGGCGCAGCTTGAACTTCTGCAGCTTGCCGGTGGCGGTGCGGGCAAGCTCCTCGCGGAACTCGACCGACGACGGTGCCTTGTAGCGAGCCACCTTGCCCTTGCAGTAGTCGATCAGCTCCTGCTCGGTCAGCTCGGACCCCTCGGTCTTCACGACCAGCGCCTTGATGGTCTCGCCCCACTTCTCGTCGGGTACGCCGATCACCGCGACCTCGGCGACGTCGGGGTGGGAGAAGATCACGTCCTCGACCTCGATCGAGGAGACGTTCTCACCGCCGGTGATGATCACGTCCTTCTTGCGGTCCTGGATCGTGAGGTAGCCGTCCGCGCCGATGACACCACCGTCGCCGGTGTGGAACCAGCCGTCGCGGAGCGCGACCTCGCTCTCCTCGGGTTGGTCCCAGTAGCCCTCGAGGATCACGTTGGATCGGGCCAGCACCTCGCCCTGCGCGTCGATCTTCACGGTCACGCCGATGGCGGGCTGGCCGGCACGGACGAGCTTGGCGGCGCGTTCCTCCGCCGAGAGGTCGTCCCACTCGGCGCGGGTGCGGTTCACGGTCAGCAGCGGGGAGGTCTCGGTGAGCCCGTAGATCTGGATGAACTCCCAACCGAGCTCGGCCTCCACGCGGGCCACGGTCTTGGTCGGCGGAGGCGCGCCGGCGACGATGATGCGCACCTTGTCACGACCGGGGATCTCTCCTTCCCAGCTCTCCGCGGCTTCGAGCACCGACGCGACGACCGCCGGGGCCGCGCACATCACCGTGACGCCGTGCTTGTCGACCCGGCGGAGGATCTCCGCGCCGTCGATCTTGCGGATCGCGACCTGCGTGACGCCCATGCCGGTCATCGCGAACGGCATCCCCCACCCGTTGGCGTGGAACATCGGCAGCGTGTGCAGGTAGACGTCGCGGTCGGTGACGCCGGCGTGCAGTGCGAAGGTCACCGCGTTGGTCCAGATGTTGCGGTGGGTGATCTGCACGCCCTTGGGACGCGCGGTCGTGCCCGAGGTGTAGTTGATCGTGGCGGTGGCGTTCTCCTCGTGCTCCCACGGCTCGGGGTCGCGACCCTCGAGGTACATGTCCTCGTCGTTGCCGATGACGAACTTGTGCTCGCACTCGACGCCGGCGAGCACGTCCTCGAGCTCGGGGTCGACGTAGAGCACCCGGGCGCCGGAGTGCTCCACGATGTACTTCACCTCGTCCACCGAGAGCCGGAAGTTGATGGGCACGAGGACGCGTCCGTGGCCGGCGACGCCGAAGAACGCGTTGTAGAGCCGGGCGCTGTTGTGCGAGACGTAGGCGACCCGCTCCCCGAACCCGATGCCTAGGTCGTCGAGCTTCGCGGCCTGTGCGCGGGCGAGCTCACCCACGCGGGCATAGCTCACGTCGCCCAGTGACTCGGCGGGCTGGTCGGGCTCGTCGACGATGCCGGTGCGGTCGGCGTACACCGCAAGCGCACGGTCCAGAAAGTCGGCGGCAGAGAACGGCACGAGCACAGGTGTGACTCCCCTCACGATCGGTACGGGCCACCCTAGCCACGCCGCCTGACCACGGAAACGGGAGGGCTCGCCCGTGACGTGCGCGGCGGCATCACCTGCTCGCCGGGGCCTCCGCCGGACTCTCGTCGCCGTCCGGGGCCTCCGCCCGCTTCTCGTGCAGCTCCAGCCAGTCCATGGCCGGCTTCGCCAGGACACCGTGCACCAGCACGGAGAGCCCGATCGTGAAGGCGACTGTGGACCACAGCCACCGCACGTCGGCGAAGTCGGCGTGCCCGGCGGCGTACGCGAGGTAGAACAGCGACCCGACCCCGCGGACGCCGAAGAAGGCCGTGACCAGCCGCTCCCGGGCGTCCATCCCGTGACCTCGGCGCGCGAGCGGCATCAGGCTGAGGCCGCCACTGAGCGGCCGGATCACCAGGATCAGCGCGATGCCGACCAGCACCCCGCGCCAGTCCAGGGCGTCGAGCAGCCCGCGACTCATCGCTATGCCGAGGCAGAGCAGCACGAGCAGCGTGAGCAGGCGTTCGAGCCGCTCCACCACGCCGTGCATCTTCGCGTGGTAGGCCGAGCTGCGCTCCGCGTTGCGCATCGCCATCCCGCAGCAGAACACCGCAATGAAGCCGTAGCCGCCCACCAGCTCGGCAGCACCGAACGAGATCGCCAGCGCTGCGAGGGCCAGCAGCGGCTCCCCCTGCTCGGCCAGGCGCAGGGACGCCCTCCGGGCGCGGAACGCCAGCTTCGCCAGCAGCCAGCCGGCGAAGGCGCCGACCAGGAAGCCAATCACCACCTTCCCCATCAGGTCCCACACCAGCCACCGGCCCACCCAGGAGAGGGATGCGCCCTTCTCGAACAGGAAGATCGCCGCGTAGACGAAGGGGAAGGCAAGGCCGTCGTTGAGCCCCGCCTCGGACGTGAGTGCGAACCGCACCTCGTGCCGCTCGTCGCTCTCGTGGTCCTCCGCCGTCTCCACGTCGGGGCCCCCCACCTGCACGTCACCGGCCAGCACCGGGTCGGTCGGCGCCAGCGTCGCACCCAGGAGCAGTGCCGTCGCCGGCGCGAGGCCCAGACCCCACCAGCCCAGCAACCACACGGCACCGATGCTCAGGGGCATCGCCGCCAGGAGCAGCCGCCACGTCGCCGACCATCGACGCCAGTCGCGCGGATGACGCAGGCGCAGGGGCCGGTCGAGGGCCAGCCCCACCCCCATCAGCGCGAGCAGTACGGCGAACTGGGTGACCTGCTCGATCGTCGTGTGGTTGGCGACCGGGTCGAAGAACTCGTCGTTGCCCACGGGCAGCAGGCCCATGCAGATGCCGGCGGCGAGCAGCACCATCGGCGGCGAGATCGCCAGCCGGTTCAGGGTCGACGGAAGCACCGCGGCGAGCAGGATGGCGAGTCCCGCGACGAGGTAGAGGGCACTGGACACGAGCGGCTGCCTTTCCGTCCTTGCCGGACGGCGAGTGAGGGTGGCGGCCTGCTGCCTGAAGCCGAAGCGCCGGGAACAAGGGTCCGCGCCCCCGGATGACGCTCGCCCAGACTACGGGACGGGGCGTTGACGCAGTCGGGGGCGGATGACCCCGAAGTACACCAGCGCTCCGACGGCACACGTGAGGACGAGCATCCCGGTGACCAGTCCCTTGCTCAGCCCCGAGTCCCGGAATGCCTGCTCGGGCTGGAGGGTGGCGTCGATGATCGCCCAGAAGCTGAGGGCGATGAGCGCCACGAAGCCCAGGACGAGAAGGGCGCCGGTCATGCCCGGACCCTACACAGCGTGGGCGCAGCAGGGATCGAACCTGCGACCACCTCGTTGTAAGCGAGGTGCTCTACCGCTGAGCTATACGCCCCGGACCATCGACCGACGATTGCGTGCTCGATCGCGGGCACACACTACGGGAGCCGTCCGGCGACCGGTGACGCGCACCGTGAAAGCAAGAAGTCGCGCCGCTGGCGTCTCGGGTCACCAGCGGCGCGACAGGCCAAGGGTGCCTCAGCGCGGGGCTGGTTCCAAGCGGGAACCCCGAATATGGCCCAAAAGAACTAGACCAGTGCCGCCACGTGGGCGGCATGCTCGTCGAGGTCCCTCGCCTCACCGATGGCGTTGTGCACCATCCAGCCCACACGCCCCTCCCGGTCGATGACGAACGAGGACCGCTTGGCGGCTCCCGAGATCTCGTCGAAGACGCCGTAGGACTGGGCCGTCACGCCGTGCGGCCAGAAGTCGCTGAGCAGGGGGAAGAAGATGCCGTCACGGTCGGCCACGGCACGCTGGGCGTACATCGGGTCGCAGCTCAGGGCGATCAGCGTCGACCCGTCGGTCTCGAAGTCACCGAGGCGGTCTCGCAGGCCGGTGAGCTCGCCGGAGCAGACCCCGCTGAACGCAAAGGGGTAGAAGACGACCAGCGCGACCTTGCCCCGGGTGTGGGTCGAGAGCGTGACGTCCTGACCAT
Source organism: Marmoricola sp. (assembly GCF_025965085.1). Classification (GTDB taxonomy): domain Bacteria; phylum Actinomycetota; class Actinomycetes; order Propionibacteriales; family Nocardioidaceae; genus Marmoricola. The sequence continues at coordinate 3,559 of NZ_JAOPXP010000072.1, read as the reverse complement.
GCTGGTCCTTCAGCGTGAAGTCGGGGGCCGGGTCACCAATCGCCAGAGTCATGGCAACATCGTGCCAGCCCCCGGTGACGAACCGGACATCAGTCCCCGGGCTGCCCAGAGGCCCCGGAACCGCCTTCGGAGCCGTCGGGATCCGCGGAGGCCGACTCCTCACCCGGGGTGCCGTTCTCGTCGTAGTCCTTGAGGTCCTTCTTGAGCACCTTGCCGGTCGCGTTGCGCGGCAGCTCGTCGATGAAGATGATCTCGCGCGGCACCTTGTAGCGCGCGAGGTTCTCCTTGACGTGGGCCTTGAGGGTCTCCGCGTCGACGTCGCCGGACTTCACCACGAACGCCCGCAGGCGCTTGCCGTAGTCGTCGTCGTCGACCCCTATGGCCGCGACGTCGTCGACCTTGTCGTGGCGCGCGAGGCAGTCCTCGACCTCCTTGGGAAAGACGTTCTCACCCCCGGAGACGATCATCTCGTCGTCACGGCCCTCCACGAAAAGCCGGCCGTTCTCGTCGATCCGACCGACGTCGCCGCTCGACATCAGGCCGTCGATCATCTCCTTGCCCTCGCCCTCGTCCCCCGTGTAGCCGCCGAAGAGCATGGTGTTCCCCACGAAGATGCGGCCCGACTCGCCGTCCGCGACCTCGTTGCCCTGCTCGTCGTAGATCCTCACCTCGGTGTTGTACGGCGCCTTGCCGGCCGTCCCCGGCGCCTCGCGCATGTCCTGGGGCCGGGCGATCGTGGCCCAGGCGACCTCGGTCGACCCGTAGGTGTTGTAGAGGTCGTCGCCGAAGGCGTTCATCCAGTCGGTGGCGAGGTCACCGGGAAGTGCCGACCCGGAGGCCGCGACGATGCGCAGCCTCGACCAGTCGCCCGACCGCTGGTCCTCGGAGAGCTTCATGATCCGCTGCATCATCACCGGGATCAAGACCAGCGCGTCGACGTCGTGCTTCTGGATGGTCTCGAGGCAGTCGGCCGGGTCGAACCTGCGACGCAGGACGATCGTGGATCCCAGCAGCATGGCGAGGTTCAGGTGCGCCCAGCCCCACGTGTGGAAGAGCGGCGCCACGATGTAGGTGGTCCCACCGGTCCTGAACGGCATCTTGGACAGCAGTGCCACGGCCCCGTCGAGCCCGGCCTCGCCGCGCGGGGCGCCCTTGGGCGTCCCCGTGGTGCCGGAGGTGAGGATGACCGGGCGGGTGGTGTGCTGGGGCACGGGCTGCTTGTCGGTCGAGCCCTCCCGGATCAGCTCCTCGACGCGCGGGATGTCACCGGTCTCGCCCTCGTGCCAGGCGATCACGCGGCGCACGTCGACACCGGACTTGTCGATCAGCTCGCTGAACTCGTCGTCGTAGACGATCGCCGCAGGCTTCTCCCGCCGGCAGACCTCGCCGAGCTGCGGTGCCGAGAAGGCAGTGTTGAGATAGAGGATGTCGGCGCCGAGCTTGGAGAGTGCGGTCGAGACGTCGACGAAGTAGCGGTGGTTGCGACACAGGAGCGCGACGCTGTCGCCCTCGGAGACGCCGAGCTCCCTCAGCGAGTGGGCCAGCCTGGTGGACCTCTCGTCCATCTCGCTCCAGGTGAGCTCCCCCAGCTCGTCGACCAGACCCGTGTGGTGCGGCGCACGGATCGCGAGGGCGCCCATCCCTCCGGCGAACCCGATCCCCCAGTCGTGGATGGTCCTGCCGATGCCCGCCAGCGTGACCGGGCCGTAGGGCCGGATCACCCCCGAGGTCGCCATGACCTTCACCATCCGGGCATGGCGGAGGGCCTGTTTCTGCAACTGCGGGAACATCGGCTGGGAGCCTCCTGTGCGCCGGGTCAGTTCTTGGGGGCCACGAGCCGGGTCCCCGTCCATTCCTTACCCACTGCAACGGTCGTGGTCGTGGAAAGTCCCGCAATTGGCGCAGCTTCTGCCACGTCGGCTGCGTCCACGGCTCCGGGCCGACCCACCTTGGGCGTCAGCAGCCAGATGGCTCCGCCCCGCACGAGGTCGGTCAGCGAGTCCACCAGTGCGTCGACGAGGTCACCGTCGTCGTCGCGCCACCAGAGGAGTACGACGTCCACGACGTCGCCATACGTTCCGTCCACGAGGTCCGAGTCGATGCTGTTCTCGATCGCTGCGCGGATCGAGTCGTCGACGTCGTCGTCCCAGCCGAGCTCCTGCACGACCGTGCCGGGCTTCAACCCCAGCCGTTCCCCCAGCTGGACGTCCGCGCGGTCTGCGCTCGGGGTCACCTGTTTGCCTCCAGTCACTCGTTCAAGTCGTTGTCACCCACGCGACATGCGGGGCTCGGTGTCCGTAGTCCACTAGACCTACCCGTCAGGCGCAACCCCAGACGGCCCGCGTCCACCATGCGACAAGGCACGCGAGCGTCCGCCGACACCGCGGGTGGGGATCGGCGGACGCGTCAACGTGCTCCTGGCCCGGTTGGCGACGCGCCCGGGACGGCTACCGATCAGTAGATTTTCTCTGGTCCCCGGAGGTGACACGATGATTGGGTGAGCGACTCCGAAGACACCACTCAGAAGCCCGCTGCGACCCAGCGCGTCTCCGTGATCCACGAGGGCCTGCCGACCCAGCTGCCCGACATCGACCCCGACGAGACCCAGGACTGGCTGGCGTCGTTCGACGCCCTCGTCGAGGACCGCGGACGCGACCGCGCCCGCTACCTGATGCTCCGTCTGCTCGAGCGGGCGCGTGAGCAGCAGGTCGGCGTACCTGCCTTGCGCAGCACCGACTACATCAACACCATCCCGCCCGAGCGCGAGCCGTGGTTCCCCGGCGACGAGGAGACCGAGCGCCGCATCCGCGCGTTCATCCGGTGGAACGCAGCCGTGATGGTCTCCGACGCCAACCGCCCGGGCCTCGAGGTCGGCGGCCACATCGCCACCTACCAGTCGGCAGCCAGCCTCTACGAGGTCGGCTTCAACCACTTCTTCCAGGGCAAGGACCACCCCGGCGGCGGCGACCAGGTCTACATCCAGGGTCACGCCTCCCCCGGCATCTACGCCCGCGCCTATCTCGAGGGCCGGCTCACCGAGGAGCAGCTCCTGCACTTCCGCCAGGAGGTGCAGCACGGCGTCGGCAAGGGCCTCCCGTCGTACCCGCACCCGCGGCTGATGCCGGACTTCTGGGAGTTCCCCACCGTCTCCATGGGCCTGACGGCGATCAACTCGATCTACCAGGCACGCTTCAACCGCTACATGGCCAACCGTGAGATCAAGGACACCTCGGGGCAGCACGTGTGGGCCTTCCTCGGCGACGGCGAGATGGCCGAGCCGGAGTCCCTCGGCGCCATCGGCCTCGGCTCGCGCGAAAAACTCGACAACCTGATCTTCGTCATCAACTGCAACCTCCAGCGTCTCGACGGCCCCGTCCGCGGCAACGGCCGCATCATAGACGAGCTCGAAGGCACTTTCCGCGGCGCCGGCTGGAACGTCATCAAGGTCGTCTGGGGCTCCGACTGGGACGAGCTCTTCGAGCGCGACCACCAGGGTCTCCTCCTCAAGCGCATGGAAGAGTGCGTCGACGGAGACTACCAGTCCTACAAAGCCAAGGGC
>NZ_JAOPXP010000068.1 GCF_025965085.1 Marmoricola sp. | reverse complement strand
GGCGAAACGGGGGAGGAGGGCCGGGGAGTCAGAGGCGGCGGGTTGCCTCGCCGGCGCGGACGCCGTAGTGCCCGCCGAACAGTGCGGCGTGGACGAGCAGGGGGAACAGCTGGTGCAGCGGCTGCCGTTCCTCCCAGCCGTCGGCGAGCGGCGTCTCCTCCTGGTAGGCGTCGAGGAGCCGCTGCAGGTGCGGCAGCCCGAACAGGGCCAGCATCGCCAGGTCGGTCTCGCGGTGGCCGCCGTGGGCCGCCGGGTCGACGAGGGCGCCGTGCTCGGCGGACCACACGACGTTGCCCGACCAGAGGTCACCGTGGATGCGGGACGGCGGCTCCTCGGGTCCGGCGAGCCCCTTGATCCGCCCGATCAACGCCTCGATCGCCCGTACGTCGGCGGGGCGGATGTGGCCGCGGTCGAAGGCCAGCTTGAGATAGGGCAGCACGCGCCGTGTCGCGAAGAACTCCGGCCACGTGGGCGCGGGCCGGTTCGGCAGCGGCAGCGACCCGATGAAGCCGTCCTCGGCCGCCCCGAACTCGTCGGCGCCACTCGCGTGCAACCGGGCCAGCGACTGGCCGAGCAGGGCGGCGCTCTCGGGGCTCGGTGGACCCGGTTCCACCCACTCGAGCACCAGGATGTCCTGCTCGACCGCGAGCACCTCAGGCACGGCGATCACGCCGGGTTCGGCGAGCCAGGTGAGACCGCGCGCCTCGGTGGCGAAGAAGTTCTCGGGGGCTCCGGCAAGCGTCTTGACCAACGCCGAGCTGCCGTCGCTGAGGCGCACCCGTGTGGCGGTGCAGATATCCCCGCCGGCCACCGGCGTGGTCGACACCACGGCCCGCGGGAGCAGCTGCTCGACCCGCTCGGCGATACCGCGCATCCGCGCCATCGCTCCACTGTGCCCGGCCGGACGTGGGGAGGCCAGTGACCGGTCGGGCCCGGGTCAGCCCGGGGTCAGCCCCCAGCCAGGCCTCGGTCAGGCCTCGGTCCGTCCCAGGTGGGCCAGGAGCCGGGTCCCGGTGGGCGCCGAGGACGGCACCGGGACGCCGGGACCGAAGCGACGGCCGCGTTCGCGGGGAGTCACGACGGCCAGCGCGACGTCGTACAGCCGCGCCGCGAGGTCCTCCGGCAACCGGCGCCCCTGGCTCGTCGCGGCCGCGACGTCCCAGCCGTGCACGGCGATCTCGAGGGCCCCGACGAGCACGACCGTGTCGCGGGCGAGCCTGAGGTCGCCCACCCCCACGGGCGCGGAGGTGAGCCGGTCGTGCCACGCCGAGCGGGTGCGGCAGGCGCGCTGCACGACGCGGTCCACCAGCTGGGCGGCGCCGGGCGGCGGCTGATGGCGGTCGACCTCGACGTGTCCCAGCTCTGCGGCCTCCGCGATGGCCACCAGCGACTCGTCCATGTGCAGCAGCAGCTGACCCAGGTCCCAGCCGGTGCACGGCGTCGGCAGGGAGAGCGGCCTCGTGCGAGCCGGCTGCAGGCAGCTGTGCGACCAGGCGATGGCACTGTCGAGCACCGCCACCGGGGTCGGCAGCGAGGTCAGCGTCATGTCAGCTCATCGAGTACGACGCCGGAAGCGTCGCGGGCAAGCCGAAGGTGTCGAACAGCGCGCTCCCGAAGAACGCGATCACGTGCTGGACCCGCCCCTCGACGAGCCGGAGCACCTGCAGCTGGAACGGCTCGAAGTGGCCGTCCGGCTGCCGCATGTAGAGGCCGAAGGCGGGCTGGCCGTTGGCCGACGTACGGATCATCGGCATGTCGTTGCGGCCACCCGGGCACCGGTGGTCGATCAGGTCCGCGATGTTCCGCGCGCCGGCGTACCACCCGGTGAACGGAGGCATCTCCCACACGGCGTCGTGCGCCAGCATCGTGACCAGGGCGTTGACGTCCTTGTCCCAGAAGGCCTGCACGTAGCGCTCCAGCATCGCCTCGAGCTCGGGCGTCAGGTCGTCCTCGACGGTCCCCTGGGTGAGCTGCTTCTCGGCCAGCTGGGCGTGCGCGCGCTGCAGCGCGCTGTTGACCGCGACGGCCGTGGTCTCCAGGGCGACGGAGGTCTCCTTGGCCGACCAGCGGAGCACGTCGCGCAGGATGAGTACGGCGCGCTGGCGCGCCGGCAGGTGCTGGAGCGCCGCCACGAAGGCCAGCCGGATCGAGTCCCGGTTGCCGACCACGGTGGCGGGGTCGATGTTGGCCACGTCCACCATCACGTCGGGCACCGGCTCGAGCCACGGCACCTCGGTGGCCTCGACGAGCTCGTCCCCTGCCTGCGCTCCGGGCATCCCGAGCCCGGTCGGCAGCGGGCGGCGCCCCTTGTTCTCCAAGTTGGTCAGGCACACGTTGGTGGCGATGCGGTAGAGCCAGGTGCGGACCGACGAGCGACCCTCGAAGTCGTCGTAGGCGCGCCAGGCCCGCAGGTAGGTCTCCTGGACCATGTCCTCGGCGTCGTAGACCGAGCCCGTCATCCGGTAGCAGTGCGCTGTCAGCTCCCGGCGGTACTGGTCCGCCACCTGGGGGAAGTCGGCGACAGCCGGGGGCTGGGTCCGGGCGGCCGCCGCTCCCTCCGTCGTCTGCTGCGACGTGTCGAGCGTCGTCATGGGGTGCTCCTTCGAGGGTCCAACTCTAGGCACACGGGCAGACCGGCGGCGAGGACAGAAGTCATCGCCGTCGCCCGAGCCCCCCGGCGGAGTCCCTCAGAGGCGGAGCAGCTGCAGCTGCTGCAGGATCGCCCGGCAGGTGCGCTCCACCATGCTGCTGACCTCGACGAACGCGTCGTCCCCGCCGTACCACGGGTCGGGGACGTCGAGGTCCTCCGGTCCGGGGTGGGCCGGTGCCAGCGGGTCGAAGGAGCGGAACATGCGCACGTGGTCGTCGTTCTCGACCACGCCCGTGATGTCGGCGAGGTTGCGGGCGTCCATGGCGAGCACGAGGTCCCTCTCGAGCCAGCTCGCGTCGAACTGCTGCGCCCGGTGTGCGGTGGCGTCGTACCCCTCCGCGGCCAGCCGGGCGGCCGCCCGGGTGTCCATCGGCTGGCCGATGTGCCAGTCGCCGGTGCCGCAGGAGGATACCTCCACCTTGCCGGCCAGCCCGGCGCTGTCGACGAGCTCGGAGAGGATCACGTCGGCCATGGGGGAACGGCAGATGTTGCCCAGGCAGACGAAGGCGATGCGGTACGGCGTGCCGCTGGGCTCCGGGAGTGTCGTCACGGGTCAGCGTCGCTCGGGCCTGGGGAGGATCGCCTCGAGGACCGTGGAGGCGAGCGAGATGACGATCGACCCGAACAGGGCGACCCAGAAGCCGTCCACGTGGAAGCCCAGATCGAGGGCACTGGAGATCTGGCTGGTCAGCAGGAGCATCAGCGCATTGATCACCAGGAGCATGAGCCCGAGCGTGAGGATGATCAGCGGCAGGGAGAAGAAGCGCACGAGCGGTCGCACGAACGAGGTGACCAGGCCGAAGATGGCCCCGGCGACCACGAGCTTCACGGCCTTGTCGGTGTCGCTTCCGCCGGTGAGCGTGATGCCGTCGAAGAGCCACACGGCCGCGCCGAGCGCGAGCGCGTTGACGACGAGCCAGGTCAGGAACCGCATGCGGCCAGCGTAGTGGCGGCGCTACTCGCGAAAGCCGATCGCCTCCAGCATCGAGGCTTCGGCGCCGGCGAGATGTGCGGCCAGCTCCTCTGTGGCGGCGTCCAGGTCGCTGCTCTCCAGCAGTGAGAGGAGGTCGGAGTGCGAGTGCACCTGCTCGGTGGCGTTGCCGCGCGCCCGGTCGACGTGGGCGAGGGCGAGCCGCACCTCGGCGTACAACGACTCGGCAGCGGCCACCAGGCGCTCGGAACCGGTCAGCGCCGCGAGGGCGCGGTGGATGTCGAGGTGGTGGGCGGTGAACTGGGCAGCGGTGTAGTCGCTCCCGGTCAGGTCGGCGAACGACCGCAGGGCCCGGCGTACGTCGTCGCGCAGGCTCTCGTCGGCCTCGTGCCAGCGGTGTACGCCGGCCGTCTCGATGACCGCCCGAGCCTGGCACACGTCACGCACCTGGTCGGGGTCGAGACGGCGCACCTGGGTGCCCCGGTTCGGCACGTGTACGGCGAGGCCCTCGGCGACGAGCAGCCCCAGGGCCTCGCGGACCGTCGAGCGCGAGACCCCCAACGCGGCGGCGAGGGCGACCTCACGCAGCGCCGTGCCCGGTCCCAGCTCCCCCTCGAAGAGGGAACGCCGCAGCTCCTCGGCCACCCGGTCCACGGTGGAGACGGGTTCGAGGTTGAGGGTGGCGAAGGGGTCCGAGACCGCTGTGTCGGGCATGACCCCTCGATTGTCCGACAATTGTTTGCGCTGCGCACCCCTGATGACGCACACTTGAGATTGTCCGACAATCTGGCAATCCACCGATCCGCGACCGGCGTACGTCGACACAGCTCCGGGACGGCTGGTGGACAGACCGAAGCCCCGCCGACGAGCGGCCGGGGCGCGGTCGCCGAACGCCACCGAACGTCCTTGGGAGGGCACATGAACACGGTTCACACGAGCGGCCGCGAGCTCGCGTGGGGTCGCGACTACCTGCTGGTCGAGCCCGACCACTTCCGCGTCGACTACGCCATCAACCCCTTCATGCACCTCGACGACCAGCCCGACCCTGTGCGGACGCGCGATCAGTGGCTCGCCCTCGTCGCGGCCATCGAGGCGGCCGGCGGCACCGTCAAGGTCATGCCGCAGCTCCCGGATGCGCCCGACATGGTCTACGCGATGAACCTCGGTCTGGCGCTGGAGGCCGCCGAGGAAGGCGAGGCTTCCCAGGTCGTCCTCTCCCACATGCTCCACCCCCAGCGCCGCATGGAGACGCCTGCGGCGAGCGAGTGGTTCGCCGCCCAGGGCTTCGACCGCCGCACGATCGGCCGCGACGGCGTGGGCGCTCACTTCGAGGCCGGCGACGCGTTCGCCTGGCGCGGTGAGCTGGTGGTCGGCTACGGCCCCCGCACCGAGGAACTCGGCCTCAAGCACCTCTCCGGCGAGCTCGGCGTCAGCGTGCGCGGCATCCGGATCACCAACCCGGCGATGTACCACATGGACATCGGCTTCTGCCCGCTCGACGACACCCGCGCCATGGTGTGCCCGGACGCCTACGACGAGGCCTCTGCCGTCGCGCTGCTCGCGCTGGTGCCTGAGGCGCTCGTGCTCACCGAGGAGGAGGCGCTGACCTTCTGCGCCAACTCGATCGTGATCGGCCGCACCGTGGTGATGCCGGCCTGCCCGGACCGGGTGCGCACCCAGTTGGAGGAGTGGGGCTTCGAGGTCGTGGTCGTCGAGGTCGGCGAGTTCCTCAAGGGAGGCGGCGCGATCCGGTGCCTGACGAACCCGCTCGACGTACGCCTCGGCCGCGACCTGGCTCCCGTGGCAGGCGGCCGCGTCACGCTCCCCTGACCGCGGCATAGGTTGACCGGATGAGCAACCAGAAGCCCCCTCGCCCCCGCGACACCCTCGCCACGATCCCGGCGTACGTCGCAGGCAGGCCGCCGACACCCCGTCCGGGGCAGCAGGTCTACAAGCTCTCCTCGAACGAGAACCCCTACCCGCCGCTGCCCGGTGTGGTGGAGGCGGCGCAGGCGGCTGTCGCGTCGATGAACCGCTACCCGGACATGGGCAACGGCGCGCTGTACGACGCGCTGGCCGACCGGCTCGGCGTGCCGACCGGACAGCTCGCCGCCGGCACCGGGTCGGTCGCCGTGCTCTACCACCTGCTCCAGGCGTTCTGCGACCCCGACGACGAGGTCGTCTACGCCTGGCGGTCCTTCGAGGCCTACCCGATCGCGGTGTCCGCGACCGGTGCGGTGTCCGTGCGGGTGCCCGTCGACGCCGACGGCCGCCACGACCTCGACGCGATGGCCGCAGCGGTCACCGACCGCACCAAGGTCGTTCTGGTCTGTACGCCGAACAACCCGACCGGCCCCTCGGTGACCGGCGCCGAGCTGCAGGACTTCGTGGCCAAGGTGCCCGACCACGTGCTGGTCGTGGTGGACGAGGCCTACCGCGAGTTCGTGCGCGCGGACGACCCGGTCGACGCGCTGGCCCTGCAGAAGGCCCACGCCAACGTGGCGGTGATGCGGACCTTCGCCAAGGCCTACGGGCTGGCCGGCTTCCGGGTCGGCTACCTCGTCGCGCACGAGGACGTCGCCACCGCCGTGCGGGCCACCGCGCTCCCCTTCGGGGTCTCGACGGTCGCCCAGGCGGCCGCGGTGGCCAGCCTCGCCGTGGAGGAGCAGCTGATGGAGCGCGTGGAGGCCATCGTGGGTGAGCGCGACCGGGTGGTGGCCGGCCTGCGGCACCAGGGGTGGCGCTTCCCCGACCCCCAGGGCAACTTCGTGTGGCTCCCGGTGGGGGACAGGACCCCGGAGTTCGTGGCCCTGTCAGAGCAGGCGGGGATCACCGTGCGCCCGTTCGCCGGCGAAGGCGTGCGCGTCAGCATCGGGGAGCCCGCCGCGAACGACCTGCTGCTCGACGTGGCCGGGGCATGGGATCACCAGCCCGAGACGGCGGCTGGCGAGCGGTGAAATGATTGAAGTTTTGTCTATCAGGCACACTGGGGGTGTGGCTGGAACCAACTCGACGTACGTGGAGCAGGGCAAGTCCTTCGACCGGGACATGAACTACCTCCCTGACCGCATCACGCGCGACAGCGCCGACTGGCCCGTCGAACCGGGCCGCTACCGCCTGGTGGCCGCCAAGGCCTGTCCCT
>NZ_JAOPXP010000044.1 GCF_025965085.1 Marmoricola sp. | reverse complement strand
TGAACCCCCGCAAGGAGCTGCCGTGCCATCACGATCCGCTGCACCTGGTTGGTGCCCTCGTAGATCTGGGTGATCTTGGCGTCGCGCATCATCCGCTCGACCGGGTAGTCGCGGGTGTAGCCGTAGCCGCCGAGAACCTGGACCGCGTTCGTGGTGACCTCCATGGCCACGTCCGAGGCGAAGCACTTCGCGGCGGCACCGAAGAACGTGAGGTCCTTGTCGCCGCGCTCGGAGCGGCCGGCGGCGGCGTACGTCAGCTGCCGCGCGGCCTCCACCTTCATGCCCATGTCGGCGAGCATGAACTGCAGGCCCTGGAACTCCGCGATCGGCTTGCCGAACTGCTGGCGCTCCTTGGCGTACTCCAGCGCGTAGTCGAGCGCACCCTGGGCGACGCCGACAGCCTGGGCCGCGATGGTGACGCGGGTGTGGTCGAGGGTCTTCATCGCGGTGGCGAAGCCGGTGCCCTCGGCGCCGATCATCCGGTCCGCCGGGATGCGGACGTTGTCGAAGTAGACCTCGCGGGTCGGGGAGCCCTTGATGCCGAGCTTCTTCTCCGGGGCGCCGAACGACACGCCCTCGTCGGACCTCTCCACGACGAACGCCGAGATCCCCTTCGAGCGTGCCTCGGGGTCGGTGACCGCCATGACCGTGTAGTACTCGGACTCCCCCGCGTTGGTGATCCAGCGCTTGACGCCGTTGAGCACCCAGTGGTCGCCGTCCTTCACCGCACGGGTCTTCATGCTGATCGCGTCGGAGCCCGCGTCGGGCTCGGACAGGCAGTAGGAGAAACCGCCCTCACCCGCGGCGAGCTTGGAGAGGTACTTCTGCTTCAGCTCCTCCGAGCCGCTGATCTGCACGGGGAGCGACCCCAGCTTGTTCACCGCAGGGATGAGCGAGGAGCTCACGCACGCCCGGGCGACCTCCTCGATCACGATCACCGTGGCGAGAGCGTCGGCTCCGGCCCCGCCGTACTGCTCGGGCACGTGAGGGGCGTGGAAGTCCGCGGCCAGCAGCGCCTTGGCGGCCTCCTCGGGATACCGCGCCTCCTCGTCCACGGCGGCAGCGAACGGGGCGATCTTGGCGTCCGCCACGGCGCGGACGGCCTCACGGATGGCCTGGTGCTCCTCGGACAGCGCGTACAGGGGAAAGTCAGTCATGCTGTGATCGTATTTCTTCGCTGCACACGACGTGTCAGAGGCCGGAGCGACCCGTCGCCGTGACGATGCCCGCCTCCCTCGCACCCTTCACCGTCGCGCGCAGGGTGGCCATCGCGTTGTGCCGTGGCGTCCAGCCCAGGACCTCCCGCGCGCGGGTCGTGTCCATCACGACCGCGACCCGGGCGGTCTGGATCCAGGCCGCCTGGGACGGCATCGCCGGTAGCCGCTTGACCAGCTCGGCCGTGACGTCGACCGCCACGTCGGGCACCGGCACGCTGAGCCAGCCCAGCTCCCGGGCGAGGTCGCTCATCGTGAACTCGTCCTGCGCGGCGAGGTTGTAGACGCCGGGGGACCCGTGACCCTCGACGGCCATCACGAGTGCGTCCGCCACGTCGTCGGCGTGCACGATCTGCAGCGGGATGCCGGGGTCCGGGATCACCGGACGGGGTTGCGGCAGCCGCGCCAGGAGGGTGCGCAGCGCGGACGGGAGGACGGATGGCGTGCCGACGTAGGGCACGTTCGCGACCAGTGCCGGGGAGTCGGGACCGCCGACGATCGAGGGCCGGAACACGTACGCGTCCACGTCGCTGCCCTCGAGCGCCTCCTGCAGGGTGGCCTCGAGCTCGGCCTTCTGCGCCGAGTAGTAGAAGTCCTCGGTGCCCGCGGGGCCCAGGTCCTCGTGGAGCGGGAGCGGGTTCGAGGCGTGGAAGCCGTACGCCGCCACCGAGGACGTGTAGACCAGACGCCTCGCACCCGATGCAGCGGTCGCCTCGAAGACGTTGCGCGAGCCGGTGAGGTTGATCTCGCGGCTCTGCTTCGGGTTGCCGAAGATGAGGAAGGCCAGGTGGACCACGACGTCGGCACCGTCGACGAGCCGGTCGATCGCCTCCCGGTCGAGGACGTCGCCCTGCACGTACGTCGTCTTGGTCAGCCCCTTCGACGCCGGGTCGAAGGGACGTCGCGCCATCCCGCGCACCTGCGCGACGCTGTCCGAGCGCTCGAGGGCATGCAGGAAGGCGATCCCGATCTCACCGGTGGGCCCGGTGACCGCCACCGTCAGTCCGGACGCCGGGGGTGTGGACCCGGTCGGTGCAGCGTCGGCCATGGGCACTCCTGAAGTTGGCGGTGAGTGCGGTCAACGTAGCGCCCACGCGGCGAGCCACCAGGGCAGTAGCGTTGCGGCATGGCTGACTGGCAGGACTCCCGCGCGATCGGCTTCATGCTGGACGAGTGCACGACGTGGGCGGTCGTGGGGCTGTCCGGCGACACGTCCCGTACGGCGTACCGGATCGCGTCCCTGCTGCAGGAACGCGGCAAGAAGATCGTGCCGATCCACCCCGACGCGCCGACCGTGCTCGGCGAGCAGGGCTACGCGACCCTCGCCGACGTACCGTTCGAGATCGACGTGGTCGACGTGTTCCGTCGTTCGGAGACCGCTGGGCAGTTCGCGGACGAGGCAGTCGAGGTCGGCGCCAGGGCCGTGTGGTTCCAGCTCGGCGTCATCGACGAGGCAGCGTTCGACCGCACGCGGGCCACCGGCACGCCGATGGTGATGGACACGTGCCCCGCCATCGAGTGGCGCAGGCGCGCGGGTCGTGGCTGAGCGTGTCGAGGCCGGCTGACCCGGGTCCGGGTGGCGATCTCGTCCTCCGGTCGGGCCCCGGCATCCCGGACGGGCTCGTCGTACCGGCGGCGGAGCTCTTCGAGCAGTTCTCGAAGTCCTCGGGACCCGGCGGGCAGTCGGTGAACACGACGGACAGCCGCGTCGAGGTGGTCTTCGACGTGTCGGCCTCGACGTCGATGGACGACGCGATGCGCGAGCGCGCCCGCCGCAACCTCGGATCCGACCGCGTCGTCGTCACTGCCTCCGAGCACCGCTCGCAGCACCGCAACCGGGTCGCCGCACGGCAGCGCCTCGCCGACCGGCTGCGGGAGGCACTCGCCCCGCCGCCTCTGCCCCGGGTGCCGACCAAGCCGACGAGGGGGTCCCAGCGCCGCCGCGTCGAGGGCAAGAAGCGGCGCTCACAGCTCAAGGCGATGCGGGGCCGCGTGCGCGGCAGCGACTGACCCTCTCCACGCGGTGAGGCCCGCGCCCCGCTGCCCTGGTCGGCGAGGTGGTCATCGGCGTCGTGAACGCGCACGACCCACAGTGACAGGCAGCCGCGAGTCGGTGGTCGAGGAGCGAGCGCCAGCGGGCGTCTCTCAAACCATTTGACCTCGACCATGGTCGAGGTTGTTTGCTGTGCACATGACCACGATCCCGGCTCGGACGCCCGAGCGCGCCCTCGACCGGGACCACCGCACCACCACCCTCGGCCTGCTGGCACTGGTGACCATGTTCGCCTTCGAGGCGGTGGCCGTGAGCCTGGCGATGCCGAGCGTGGCGCGTGAGCTCAACGGCGAGACGCTCTACCCGATCGCCGTGGTGGGACTGCTCACCGCCGCCGTCGTCGGCATGGTCGTCGGCGGCACCTGGAGCGACGCACGCGGACCGGGACTTCCCCTCACGGTCGGCGGCCTCGGCTTCGTCGCCGGCCTGCTGGTCTCGGGCTTGGCCGGGACGATGGAGCTCTTCGTCGGCGGCCGGCTCCTCCAGGGCCTGGGGTGCGGCCTCGCCCTGACAGCGATGTACGTCGCGGTGGCGGACGCCTACCCGTCGCACCTCCGCACGCGGGTCTTCTCGCTGTTCGCGACGGCCTGGGTGGTCCCCTCGATCGCCGGACCGTTCATCGCCGGTGCGCTCGTCGACCTGTTCGGGTGGCGCTCGGTGTTCCTCGTCGTGGCCGCGTTCGCCACCCTGAGCACCTTCGTCGTGCGGGCGGCGATGGGCAGCGGGCTGGCGGTGCGCGAGTCGGCGGTCGTGTGGGGCCGGCGTCCGGCGTACGCCGTGGTCGCGGCAGTGGGCGTGGTGGCGCTCCACCTGGCCGGACACGGCACGGGGCTGCGCGCAGGCCTGCTCCTTGCGGCGGGCCTGCTCGTCGTGGTGTGGGCGATGGGCCCGTTGCTCCCCCGCGGTACGGCCCGCGCCGAACGTGGTCTTCCTGCGGTCGTCGCGGCGCGCGGAGTCTTCGGTGGCGCGTTCGCCTGCGTGGAGATGTTCCTGCCGCTGGTGCTGCAGGACGAGAGCGGCCTGTCACCGACCGTGACCGGGCTCGTGATGATGGTCGGCGCCCTCGGCTGGACGGCAGGGTCGTCGTACAGCGGGAGGCACGGGAACCCGGACACCTTCGAGGGCCTGCTGCGGGCCGGAGCGGTGGCGCTGCTCGGCGGCGCGGCGATCTCCCTGGCGCTCGTGCCGATCGACCACCAGGCGGTGCTTGCGGCAGTCGTCGCGACGGTGGGCTTCGCGGTGATGGCGGTCGGGATGGGCCTCGCCACGCCCCTGATGTCGACGCTGGCGCTGGACCTGGCCCCGGCTGGACGGCAGGGCGAGAGCGGAGGGGCCATGCAGCTGAGCGACGCCCTGGGTCAGAGCATCGCAGCGGGACTGGTGGGCGCCGTCTACGCCCGGTGGTTCCTGCTGGACGAGCACACGTCGTACCTCTCCGGCTTCGGCCTCGCCCTCCTGCTCTCGGCCCTCGCCATCGTGATCGCCCGGCGCTGCCTGACCCCGAGGCGCCCGGACCCGCCCGGGGCAGCCACCGCAGGCGTGGAGGAGTAGTCCGCATCGCCGGTGAGTGAGGAGCGAGCGATCGGCGACGACTCAGAAGCCGGTGCGCCTGGGGGCTGACGACGCGTCCCGCACGGCCTTGCCCTTGGCGTGGGCGGACTCGCGCAGGTCGGACTGGAAGTCGACCATCTTCTGCTGGAGGGCTGGGTCACCCGCCGCGAGGATGCGTACGGCGAGGAGGCCGGCATTGCGGGCGTTGCCCACCGCGACCGTCGCGACCGGGACACCCGCCGGCATCTGCACGATGGAGAGCAGGGAGTCCATGCCGTCGAGGTACTTCAACGGCACCGGCACCCCGATGACAGGCAGCGGCGTCACGGCGGCGAGCATCCCGGGCAGGTGCGCCGCTCCCCCGGCGCCGGCGATGATGACCCGCAGCCCGCGGCCGGCGGCCTCACGGCCGTAGGCGAGCATCTCGTCGGGCATCCGGTGGGCCGAGACCACGTCGGCCTCGTGGCCGACGCCGAACTCCGCGCACGCCTCTGCGGCCGCCTTCATCACCGGCCAGTCCGAGTCGGACCCCATCACGATGCCGACCTGCACGCCCTCACTCATTCGCTCTCCTCACCGAGGTCGCCTGCGAACCATGCTGCCGCATGACGCGCACGTTCGAGGCAGTCCTCGAGGTCGTCGCCGTAGGCGTTGACGTGACCGACCTTGCGGCCGGGACGCATCTCCTTGCCGTAGAGGTGCACGCGCAATCGGGGGTCGCGAGCCATGGCGTGCGGGTAGCCGTCGTAGAGGTGACCGGTCTGCCTGGAACCGCCGAGGATGTTGACCATCACGGTCCACGGCGCCCGCGCCTCGGGGGATCCGAGCGGCAGGTCGAGGACGGCCCGCAGGTGGTTCTCGAACTGACTGGTGACCGCGCCGTCCTGGGTCCAGTGGCCGGTGTTGTGCGGGCGCATCGCCAGCTCGTTGACGAGCACCTCACCCGAGCTGGTCTCGAACAGCTCGACCGCCAGCACTCCCGTGACGCCGAGCTCACCCGCGATCCGCATCGCGATCTCCTGGGCCTGCACGGCCAGGTCGGGGTGGAGGTCGGGGGCCGGCGCGATCACCTCGTGGCAGATGCCGTTGCGTTGGGTGGAGGCGACGACCGGCCACGCGGCCACCTGGCCGGAGGGCGACCGGGCGACGAGGGCGGACAGCTCGCGGCGGAAGTCCACTCGCTCCTCGGCGAGGATCTCCGTGCCCGACTCGAACGCGGCAGCACAGTCCTCGGGGCCGTCGACGAACCAGACCCCCTTGCCGTCGTACCCGCCGCGGGTGGTCTTGAGGACACACGGGAAGCCGAAGTGCGCCACATCGGAGACGTCGGCCACGATCGCGTTGCGCGGGCACGGCACGCCGAGCGCGGCGAGCCGGGTCCGCATCACGCCCTTGTCCTGCGCGTGCACCAGGGCGTCCGGACCCGGGCGGACTGCCAGCGAGTCCTCGAGGGCGTGGAGGTGCCCGGTGGGGACGTGCTCGTGGTCGAACGTGACGACCTCACAGCCCTTCGTGACCGCCCGCAGGGTCGCGAGGTCGGTGTAGTCGCCCACGGTGTGGTCGGGGATCACCTGGGCGGCGCTGACCCCTGGCGCCTCGGCCAGGAGGCGCAGCGGGATGCCGAGCGCGGCAGCGGGTTCGGCCATCATCCGGGCCAGCTGTCCGCCGCCGATCACGGCCACGGTGGGGGCAAGCCCGGGCGTGGAGCCGGAGGATGACTCAGAGGTTGGCCCGGATACCGGCTGGGCAGAGGTCCCCGAGGTCGGCGCAGAAGTCACGGGCTGACCCTATCGACCTCATGAGCGGAGCTGCGCGGCATAGGGTCGGCCCATGAGCGTCGACTCCGCGCGCACGACCTACGTCCTCGTCGACGGCGAGAACATCGACGCCACCCTGGGCGCCTCGATCTTCGGTCGACGTCCGCACCCCAACGAGCGCCCCCGCTGGGAGCGGATCCTCACGTTCGCGGAGCAGAGCTGGGGGCAGCCCGCCAAGGGCCTGTTCTTCCTCGCGGTCAAGGACGACCTCCCGATGAGCTTCATCCAGGCGCTGGTGAGCATCGGCTACCGGCCGATCCCCCTCTCCGGCGGTCCGAACGACAAGGTCGTGGACATCGCGATCCAGCGGACCCTGACCGAGCTCGAGCAGCGCGACGCCGATCTCATGCTGGTCAGCAATGACGGCGACTTCCTGCCCCAGGTGGACCGGCTGCTCGACGGCCGCCGGATGGGCCTGCTCGCGTTCCGGGAGTTCAAGAACAGCGGCTTCACGGCGCTGATGGAGCGGGGTCTGCAGTTCTTCGACCTCGAGTACGACGTCGGCGCCTTCAACGAGACCCTGCCGCGCCTGCGGATCATCCCCATCGACGAGTTCGACCCCGCCGACTTCCTCTGAGGGCGGTCAACGCACCACGGTCCGGCGTACGGCGACCGGCTCCAGGTCACCGAACCCGCGGAGCGGGCGGGCCGGCAGCACCCGGGCCTCGTACTTGTTCTCGTCCAGCGCCTCGGCGGTGTGGCGGTCGGTGATCACCCGGTTGCGGCGCGCGACACCGGTCAGCCGCGCGGCGAGGTTGACCGCCGGCCCGTAGACGTCGCCCATGCGCAGCACGACCGAACCGGTGACCAGGCCGACCCGCACGTCGGGGAGCCTCTGGTCGCCGCCGATCACCTTGACGATGTCCCACGCGATCTCGACGCCCTCCTCGGGCGTCGGGGCGAGGAACAGCACCGAGTCGCCGAGCGTCTTCACGACCCGGCCACGATGCCGCGAGACGACGTCGTGGCTGCGACCCTCGAACACCTCCACCAGGTCGCCGATCTCGTCCTCGTCGAGGCGGTTGGTGAGCGCGCTGAAGCTGACGAGGTCAGCGAAGCCGACGGTGGCCTCGGTGACCTGCTCGTCGGCGTCGGTGGTGTCAGAGGTGCCGTTCGAGCCGCCGCCCGAGGTGTCGACGCGGGTGATGGCGGCGACCAGGTGGCGGCGCCACACGTAGGTCAGCAGCGCCTCGAAGTCGGGCCCGATGGACTCGACGAGCCGGAGGGCCTCGTCGCGCTTGGACCCCCGGGACCCGGACTTGTCCAACTGGGCGGAGATCGTCGCCACCTCCCACTCGGCGAGGCGGTCCATCGTCTGCCCGACGGCGCGGGTCATCCGCACGATCGTGTCGAAGGACAGTCCGCCGTCCTTCACGATCGCGGCAACCCGGGCGAGCGCCTCCTCGTCGGCGGTGCTGAAGGCGGCTTCCCCGCGAGCCTCGGGGAAACCGAGGGCCCGCCACAGCCGCTGCGCCTGCTCGACCGAGAGACCGGCCGCCGCGGCAACCTGCTCCCCGGTCAGCTCCGGGACCGCACCGACGATCGCGCGCTCGAGGTCCTCAGGATCCGTCATCAGCCCAGGGGGTGATCCGGTCGGCCCGGCGGTACAGCTCGTCGCTCACGGTCAGCTGCGCCTGCTCGACGTGGGGGATGTCCCGCAGCTGGACCCGGCCGAGCTCGCTCGCGTCGGAGACCACCAGCGTGCCGCAGCCGAAGATGCGGTCGACCAGGCTCTTCTCGTAGGAGATGTCACTGATCCGGTTCAGCGGGATGTCGTGGCCACGCCGGGTGAGGACACCGGTGCGGGTGATCAGCCGGCGGCTGGTGAACGTGTACGTCGTCAGCAGCCACCTCAGGAACGGCGCCACGACGAACCACACGATGAACATGCCGGCAACGACCCAGATCACGAGGCGCCACACACCGGCGTGGTCGCCGTTCGGCAGGCTGGAGAGGTAGCCGCCCAGGCCCGCGACCAGGATCAGGACCACTGCCGGCAGCAACAGGGCCTTGACGTGCGTGCGGGTGCTCAGGACGACGTGCTCACCGTCGTTGAGCAGCTTGCGCGAGAGTGCCACAGCGCGATCATGCCACGGAGGAGCCCCCGGGAAGGGGGCGTCAGGCGCCCGTGGCGCGCACGTGCACGACGTCCCCGGCACCGAGGTGCTCCTCCCCCGCCTGCGTGCGTACGACGAGCCGTCCGCTGGCATCCACGTCGACCGCCTGCCCCGCCACCTCGCCGCCCGGCACGGCCACCCGGACCTCCTGACCGGGGGTGATGCACAGCTCGAGGTAGGCCTTGCGCAGGTCACCGCCGGCCCGCCACTCGTCGTAACGGGCACCGAGCTCCTCGACCAGCGCGGCCAGCAGCGCGACCCGGTCCACCGGCGTGCCCGTGACGAGGGCGAGCGAGGTCGCCTCGGGCACCGGCAGCTCGGCCTGTGTCTGGGCGCAGTTGATGCCGATGCCGACCACCGCGGCGGCGGCGCCGTCCCGCTCGACCCGCTCCAGCAGGATGCCGCCGAGCTTGCGTCCGTCGGCGAGCACGTCGTTGGGCCACTTGAGGTCGACCTGGACGCCCGTGACGCGGCGTACGGCGGCTGCCGCGGCGACGCCGGTCAGCAGCGGGAGCCACGGCCACCGCTCCGCCGGGACCTCACCGGGGACGAGCAGGAACGACACGATCAGCGAGCTGCGGGGCGGGGTGACCCACTCTCGCCCCAGGCGCCCACGTCCCTCCGTCTGGTCCTCGGCCACCAGGACGAGGCCCGCCTCCTCGCCGGCGCGGAAGCGCTCGGCCACCTCCGCGTTGGTGGAGGTCGACTGCTCGACCACCTCGACGCGCCAGCGGCCGGACGTGTCGATGCCCGCGGCCGTCGTGGGGTCAATCGGTGGGCGGTTGTCCTCGTCGTCGCTCATGCCCACTACATTGGCGCAGGAACGCACAGGTGGCTACACCACCGCAGACACCGGCCGGTCGCCGACGCGCTGACCACCGGGCCAGGAGGAGTCGACGACGTGAGCGCACAACCGGGTGAGGGCACCGACGTCCCCGAGGACATCGACATCCACACCACCGAGGGCAAGCTGGCCGATCTCGATCGGCGCATCGACGAGGCCGTCCACGCGGGCTCGGCCAAGGCGGTGGAGAAGCAGCACGCCAAGGGCAAGATGACGGCGCGCGAGCGCATCGAGATGCTCTTCGACGAGGGTTCCTTCGTCGAGCTCGACGAGCTGGCGCGACACCGCTCGGTGGCCTTCGGGCTGGAGAAGAACCGGCCCTACGGCGACGGCGTGATCACCGGCTTCGGCACGATCGACGGCCGCCAGACCTGCGTGTTCTCCCAGGACTTCACCGTGTTCGGCGGTTCGCTGGGCGAGGTCTACGGCGAGAAGATCTGCAAGGTGATGGACCTCGCGATCAAGACCGGGTGCCCGATCATCGGCATCAACGAGGGTGCGGGGGCCCGCATCCAGGAGGGTGTGGTCTCACTCGGTCTCTACGGGGAGATCTTCAGGCGCAACGTGCACGCCTCCGGCGTGATCCCGCAGATCAGCCTGATCATGGGCTCCTGCGCCGGAGGCCACGTCTACTCCCCCGCCGTCACCGACTTCACGATCATGGTCGACGGCACCTCCAACATGTTCATCACCGGCCCCGACGTCATCAAGACCGTCACCGGCGAGGACGTCACGATGGAGGAGCTCGGCGGCGCCCGGACCCACAACACCAAGTCGGGCAACGCCCACTACATGGGGTCCGACGAGGCGGACGCCATCGAGTACACCAAGGCGCTGCTCTCCTACCTGCCCCAGAACAACCAGGACGACCCGCCGTCGTACGACGACCCGGCGGACCTCGAGCTCACCGACCTCGACCGTTCCCTGGACGCCCTCATCCCTGACGGCGCCAACCAGCCCTACGACATGCACACCGTGATCACCTCGGTCCTCGACGACGAGGAGTTCCTCGAGGTGATGCCGCTGTTCGCGCCCAACATCGTGGTCGGCTACGGCCGGGTGGAGGGCAGGTCGGTCGGCGTCGTGGCCAACCAGCCGATGCAGTTCGCCGGGACCCTGGACATCGACGCCTCCGAGAAGGCCGCGCGCTTCGTGCGCACCTGCGACGCGTTCAACATCCCCGTGCTGACGTTCGTCGACGTCCCGGGCTTCCTGCCGGGCACCGACCAGGAGTGGAACGGCATCATCCGCCGCGGCGCGAAGCTGATCTACGCCTACGCCGAGGCCACCGTCCCGCTGGTCACGATCATCACCCGCAAGGCCTACGGCGGGGCGTACGACGTGATGGGGTCCAAGCACCTCGGCGCCGACATCAACCTGGCCTGGCCCACCGCCCAGATCGCCGTCATGGGCGCCCAGGGAGCCGCAAACATCCTGCACCGCAAGGAGCTGAAGAAGCTCGAGGAGGACGGCGGCGACGTCGAGGAGCGCCGCGCCGAGCTGATCGCGGACTACGAGGACACACTGGCCAACCCCTACGTCGCGGCCGAGCGCGGCTACGTCGACGCGGTGATCGCCCCCCACGAGACTCGCATCGAGATCGTCCGCGCGCTGCGCCTGCTCGCCACCAAGAGCGAGACGCTGCCGCCCAAGAAGCACGGGAACATCCCGCTGTGAGCCAGGAGACCCCGCTGCTGCGCATCGTCAAGGGCGATCCCACGCCGGAGGAGGTCGCGGCGCTGGTGTCCGTCGTCTCTGCGATGGCGGCCGGAGCGGCGGAGGCGGCGGGAGCCCGCAAGAAGCCGCGTCCCGAGTGGGGAGCCCCCCACCGCCAGGTGCGCGGGACCCACCGGCACGGCCCCGGCGCCTGGCGCGCCCGGGCCCGCTAGCCACCGTGGCCA
>NZ_JAOPXP010000043.1 GCF_025965085.1 Marmoricola sp. | reverse complement strand
TTCGAGTCCCCTAGGCTCCACCACGTGAAACCGCACGCCAGGCAGCGGTTTCCTCGCACGTTCGGCCAATCCCGCTGCTGCCTCGTGGTGCGCCATGGGGGACTGGCGGGGGAATGTTGAGGGTTGGCCGAAGCTGACAGGATCAGCTCGCGTCGAGGAACGCCTGGAACCGCTCCTCAAGCAGCAACCGATCGGGACGTTCCGTACGACGCTCAGGTAGCACCAGCAGCTGCTTGGCGTGGAAGTCCTGGATGCCGTGGCGAAGCATCGGCCCGTCGACCTCGTGGAGGACGTCGGCGTTGATCCGCACCTCGTAGTCAGGCGTGATTCCGAGGATGCGTCGGTCATAGGCGGCGTGGTGCATCTTGCACAGCGTGAGTCCGTTGGTCACGACCGGGCGCCCGCCAGCCCCGTCTTCTTGGATGTGCGCCGCATCGAGGAGGTCGCCGTGCCGGAAGGAGCAGACGGCGCATGAGGTCCGGTACGCCCGGAGGACCGCAGCCCGAAACGGACGCTGATGTAGGCGAAGCTTGGTGAGCTGCTGGCGGTACGAGGGGTCGAGCTCGAGCTCGATCGAAGGCCAGGTGATGTCGGGCTGAGGCACTGCGTCAATGTCGACGACGAACTGAAGGTCGGATCTCTCCTCGCCCACGAGGTAGATCGGGTAGAGCGCGCTGTATCCGCCGCCTTGTACGCCCAACCACCAGATCAGCGGCAGGCGCGTCACCATGGCCTCGCGCAGGGCCCGATTCTGAAAGTGGTTCGGATCGTCGCCGCGCATCTTGTAGCGGTAGAACCCATCTCTCCCGACGGTGTCGTCGTAGGGGCGGTCCGACCCTTCTGGGCGATAGACCGTCCTGATCGAGAGAGCGGCTGCCAGCTGTCCCGGCTTCCAGATTCCTTGCTGGGTAGGCATCAGCCTGACCGTCTCACCGGTCAGGGTGAGGTTGCTGGTGTCCTCCTGGCTGAAAGTCTCCTTGCCGGCGGCACGTTGACTGTCGAGCCACGCGAACGCAGCGTGTCTGATGGCGAGCTCGCGCAGTCGCTCGTCAGGAGTCACAGCCGGATCATCTCAGGATCCCCGCAGCGGCGAGCCTCCTTTGCTGCAGAATCCGACACTTGACGTCTGAGGAGCGCGCCGCGATCGACGGCCTGAAGTCAGGCGATCGTCTTGAACTGCGGTGCGAGACCGACAACGAGGTCAACGAGCGTGCCTTGCTTGTGAGGCAGAGCGGCGACCGGCTCGGATATGTCCCGGATCCACTGCTCGACTACGTACACCGGATCATGGAGCGCCCATTGGAGCTCGTCGTCGATCGGGTGAACCCAGTCGAGGCGGGCATGCACATGCGTCTGCTCGTCCGCCTCACCGGCGAAATCCGGGCCTAGTTTCGTTCGGCTCCGCGGTGATCCGTGATGAATAAGGCTGTGTCAGGCGGCGCGTACCTCCGGAGGCCGGCACAGGGACAACAGGGCAAGGGTCGTCCCGTCCGTTTCGGGCCCGGGCAGGGCCGGCCGCTCGCCGGCCTGTTCAACCGCGTGATCTTCGCGGCGAAGTGAAGAACTCTCGCTACCCGGAGGATCCCCAGCGGCGGCGAGGCGGTATGGGCACAATCGGCACATGGACCTGTCGCCATCCGGCGTTCGCGCCACTGCGGGGACCCTTCGCGCGTCCGAAGGCGTTGTGCTCCGCCACACTTGGACCGATGAAGGGGTCGTCGCTGCCCCCGTGACGAACGGGGCCCATGTGCTGCACCTGTCTGTCGCCCTCTGCGTCCTGAACGACACGTACCGGGAGGCTGAGCGACTTGGTATCGAGGTGGACGGTGTTGCTGTCGAGGCTGACGGTATCTTCGACGCCGAGTGGCGTTCGACGGGAATCCTGTACTCGGTCATCCTTGACTCGCGGGCTTCGGCTGAGGAGCTGACCGGCCTCCGTGCCGTAGTGGACGAGGTTGCGGAGATCCCGAAGGCTGTCCGTGCCGGTGCACCGGTTCAGAGGCGCGGATGACGGTCCGCGTCCTGCGCTCGGCCTCCGTGACGGTATCGGAACCCCGGACGTCAGAGCGTCGCTGACCCCGCGTACGGAGTATCCCCGCCTGGCGGCGGTATGACTCAGCCTCCTGCCGCAGTGTCAGGTCGACGCTTCCCCATCGAAGACGACTGGGCTCTTCGCGCGCGTGTCGACGTGAAGTGTGAAGACGTCGGGGCGCGAGTAGTGGCCCACGGGGTCGAACATCCTTCTCTGCTCCTGCACGGCGGCCAGGTCGAGGTCCGCGAAGACGATCTCCTCACGCTCCAAGACCGGCCCCGCGATCACCTCACCGCCCGGCGCAACGATGGTGGTATAGCCGCGCGACATCCAGTCGTCCCCCAGCCCGTAGAGCGTCCCGCGGAGGTCCTCCGGCACGTCGGAGCCGCGCAGCAACGGCGCAACGCCGATGACGAACTGCCGGCCCTCCTTGGCGATGTGACGCAACGTGGCCACCCACGTGTCGCTGTTGTCCCACGTCGGAGCCAGATAGATGTCACAGTGCTGCGCGTAGATCGCCGCTCGAGCCAGCGGCATGTAGTTCTCCCAGCACAGCAACCCACCGACGACGCCGAACGGCGTGCGCACCACGCCGAGCTCGGAGCCGTCTCCCATCCCCCACACTGTCCGTTCCCCACCCGTGGGCATGAGCTTGCGATGCCGCTGCAACAGCCGTCCGTCCGGGCCCAGGTAGAGAAGGGTGTTGTACAGCGTGCCGCCGTCGATCTCCGTCACGCCGATCACGACGTACGCCGCCGCCTCAGCCGCCGCTTCCCCGATTCGCTGCAGGGTCGCGCCGGGGACGCTGACTGCATTCGCGTAGAAGCGCTTCACGAACTCGGTGTCACTCCACGCCGGGGTGCGCCAGACCCAGTCCGGATACGCGGGGATGAAGGACTCGGGGAAGACGATCAGCTCCGCGCCATGACCAGCGGCTTCCTTGACCAAGGCACAGACCTTGTCCGCGGTCGCCTCTCGGTCAAGGAACACGGGCGTTGCCTGTACCGCGGCCACGGTGACCATCAGGTCCTCCAGTCTCGTCGGCAGTCTGCCGATCTCATCGCCCGAGCACGTCGCGTTCACCGGGATCGCGGGCCGGGTCGTCCTGGGGCAGCGCATCGGCCGCCCAGTCGGAGCGCTTCCACTCCGGGACCGGCGTCAGGCAGTCGCTGCGTGGCACGAACCGCGACCGCCGCACGAGCTCATAGCGGTGGATGTAGCGCGGGCAGTTCGGGTAGACCGCCCGCGCCCGGACCCGGACGACGAACTGGGCCTCGGGGTAGTCCTCCCGAAGTGGGTCGCCGAGGTCGATGCTCGCCGTGCCCTCCAGCCGCATCCGGTGGCCCCGCTCGAAGTCGATGAACAGCAGCCCGACCCCGGGGTTCACCAGCACGTTGCCGGTGGACAGGTACATCCCGTTGCCGTCGTAATTGGGGAAGACCAGCGTGTGGGGATCCACCACGCGCACAAAGCCCGGCTCACCGCCCTTGTACGAGCATGTCGGCCGTCCCTCGGCGTCGGCCGTCGCGAGGAAGAACATGTCGCGGCCCTCGATGAAGGCGCGGTCACTCTCGCTGATGGTGTCGCTGACGAGCAGTTCGTCGATACGGTCGGCCAGGGCTTGGGTGTCGAAGCGCTCTTGCAGCGACCGGCTGCCGCCGTGGAACCCGGAAGGCATGTGTCCTCCTGCCGAGGCGAGGCCACACATACCGATCGCGGCCAACGTGCCCAGCCTCAGCCACAAGTGTGAACCCCGCGAGGAGTCCCGTCGAGGAGGGTCGCTGCACTTGTTCTGCTTCGTCGCCGTCCTCATCTCCGCGGGCTGACGCGGCGGGAGGACTCACGTTCTCCAAGGGGGCCGGCGTGTTCGCTCCCGCTCTCTCCCGCGGTGGGAGTGAGGGTTCGAGACCCCGAGACTCCACTCGACTCTCGGCTGCCTGGAATGAGCGGTTCGAGTTTCCTAGGGTCGACTCATGACAGTCGCCTGGTCCGACATTCCCTCGGGCTGCCTTGACGCCCGCACCCTGTACGCCGTGCTCGCCCTGCGATCGGCCGTGTTCGTGGTCGAGCAGGGGTGTGCCTACCAGGACCCCGACGGGCTCGACCTCCTCGACGGCACCCGACATCTGATCGGCACGAGCGGCGGCGACGGCATCGCGGCGTACGCCCGCCTCCTGGCGCCGGACGCCAACCACCCCACCCCACGGATCGGTCGCGTGATCGTCAGCGACCGGGTGCGGGGGCAGCAGGTGGGGCGCCGGCTCATGGAGCGCGCCCTTGTGTGCTGCGAGGAGCACTGGCCGGGTCAGGCGGTCGAGCTCGGGGGGCAGGCCCACCTGACCGGCTTCTACGGCAGCCTCGGCTTCCGCGCCGTCGGCGAGCCGTACGACGAGGACGGCATCCGGCACGTGTGGATGCGACGCGAAGCTGCCTGATCCCTCCTTCGGGTGGTGTCGAACCCGCTCGTCCCGTCGCCTTCGACGCCCGGCTTCTCGGGCGCCCGTACGCTTGCGGCGTGTCCCTCCTGCTCGCTCCGCGCTACTGGGGCGCCCACCTGCTGATGGTGGCGGCGGTCGCGGCGGCGGTGCTGCTGGGCCTGTGGCAGTTGCACGTGTGGGAGGCGGCACGCGCACACGAGGCGCGAGACCTGTCCAACGCGAAGCCGCTTCCCCTGGCGGACGTGATGACCGGGGACAGCCCGTTCAACGGGAGGTACCTCGGCCAGCCGGTCTCCTTCTCGGGGGAGTGGCTCAGCAAGGGCACGCTCTACGTCTCCAACCGTGACCTCGACGGCAGGCGGGGCTACTGGGTGGTGACGCCGGTGCTGGTCGGACGCAGCGCGATGCCCGTCGTACGCGGCTGGTCGGCGCAGCCCGCGGCACCGGTCCCCAGCGGCGGGGTCCAGGTCACTGGCTGGCTTCAGGCCTCCGAGGGTGCCGGCGTCCCCGACGACGACCCGCACGACGACGTGATCCCGGAGATGCGGATCGCCAGCATCGTCGAGCACGTGGACGCCGACCTCTACAGCGGCTACGTGGTGGCCGAGCACTCCGCCGGTGCGTCCAGGACCTCCGCCTTCCAGGACCTCTCCGCGGTCACGCCGGACTCGGTGCCGAAGGTGTCCAACGTGACCTCGCTGCGCAACCTGCTCTACGCCTTCCAGTGGTGGATCTTCGGCGTCTTCGCGCTCTACATCTGGACCCGCTGGTGCCGCGACACCTGGGAGCAGCTGCACCCGAGCGGACAGGTAGCGTCGGAAGCGTGACCCAGCCAGCCTCCGCGCGCGCACTTCCCCGCCCCCTGCGCCTCGCGCTCCTTCGCTACCGCGTCATGGCCAACATCGTGGGGGTGCTGCTGATCGTCCTCATCCTGATCGGGGTCCCGCTGGCGAACTTCGACGGTACGCCGATGTGGGGGATCTTCGGCTCCACGCCGGCGATCTGGACCGACGGCACCCGTGCGCACGCCGTCGGGGAGTTCATCACCACGGTGCTGGGCATCGCCCACGGCTATCTCTACATGATCTTCCTGGTGATGGCGTTCCTGCTCTCACGCCGGGCCAGGTGGCCGATCGGGTTCACCCTGGTGACGCTGATCTGCGGCACCGTGCCGATCCTGAGCTTCTGGGCCGAGCACCGGGCGACCAGGCGCGTCCTGCGTGAGCACCCGGTGCCGGCCGGCACGCCCGCCGCCGTGAACGGCTGAGCATGGGCTCTCGCACTGCGTTCGTGCTCGGTGGTGGCGGACTGCTCGGTGCGGTCGAGGTCGGCATGGTCCGGGCCCTGTTCGAGCGCGGTGTCACCCCGGACCTCGTCCTGGGCACCTCCGTCGGAGCCCTCAACGGACTGGTGGTCGCGAGCGACCCCACCCCTCGGGCGGTCGACCAGCTGCTCGAGCTGTGGCGCGCGGTGAGCGAGAACAACGAGGTCTACAGCGACCGGGCCTGGCGCCAGGTGTCGCGTGCGGTCCGGACCGGAACCCATCTCCACTCCGCCGACCCGCTCCGCGCACGCCTCGAGCAGGAGTTCGGCGGGGTCTGCTTCTCCGGGCTCGCCGTGGAGTTCCAGTGCTGCGCCGCCAGCATCGAGCGCGCCGCCGAGCACTGGTTCACCCGGGGACCGGTCGTGCCGGCCGTGATGGCCAGTGCGGCTGTTCCAGGGCTGCTGCCGCCGGCGGTGGTCGACGGCGAGCACTACCTCGACGGCGGCATCGTGAACTCCATCCCTCTGGGCCGGGCGGTCGAGCTGGGGGCGGACCGGGTGTTCGTGCTGCAGGTCGGACGGGTCGACCGGCCACTCGAGGCGCCGCGGAAGCCGTGGCAGGTGGCTCGGGTCTCCTTCGAGATCGCGCGCCGGCACCGCTTCGTCAAGGACCTGGCCGAGCTGCCCGAGGGCGTGGTGGCGCACGTGCTGCCCGCGGCCGGGTCGGCGAAGGACGACTCCCCGCTGGCCTACCGCGACACCTCACGGGTGGCACGGCGCATCGAGGCGGCGTACGACGCGAGCCTGGCCTACCTCGACGAGCACCTGTGATGCCGCGCCTCCTCACGCGGGGCCTGCAGCGGGTCGTGGTCGCTCCCGCGGTCATCGCGCTGACCGTGCTGATGTGGACGACGCTGCCGCTCTGGCTCGTGGCCGCCGGCATCCTGTCCCCGTTCGTCCCCGGTTGGCTCCGGCCGGTTCGGCTGCTCTGGCTGGCCGTGGTGCACCTGACCCTGGAGAGCGTGGCGCTGGTCGAGCTGTTCGGGCTGTGGATCGCCTCCGGCCTCGGCTGGCGGCTCAGGTCGCCGTTCTTCGAGCGCATCCACTACGACATCGCCCAGGCGTACCTCGTGGTGTTCTTCCGCGAGGCGAGGCGGGTGCTGCGGCTCAAGATCGAGACCGTCGGCCCTGCGCCGGACGCAGGTCCGGGGGAACCGCTGCTCGTGTTCTGCCGCCACGCCGGCCCGGGCGACTCCTTCACGCTGATGTACGCGCTGATGCACTGGTACGGCCGTGAGCCCCGCGTCGTGCTGAAGGAGACCCTCGCCTGGGACCCGATGGTCGGGGTGCTGCTCCACCGGCTGCCGAGCCGGTTCATCTCCGCGCGTCCGGATCCCGGTCGCGACGTGGAGACCGAGGTCGGTGAGCTGGCGCGCGACCTCGACGCGAACGACGCGTTCGTGATCTTCCCCGAGGGCGGCAACTTCACCCCCGCCCGGCGCGAGCGGGCGATCAAGCGGCTCCAGAGGCTCGGCCTGCACCGGATGGCGGAGCGCGCGGAGCAGATGATCCACGTGCTCGCACCCCGGCCCGGAGGGGTGCTGGCCGCACTGGACGCGGCTCCGGAGGCCGACGTGCTGCTGGTGGCGCACACAGGCCTGGACCACGTCGTCAGCATCGCCGATGTGTGGCACTCGCTGCCGATGGACAAGCGCCTGCTGATGGGGTGGTGGCGCATCCCGCGCGAGGAGATCCCCGAGGACCGGGAGGGCCGAATCGAGTGGCTCTTCGAGTGGTGGACCCGGGTGGACGAGTGGATCGACGAGAACCGTCCCGTGGAGCTGTCCCGGAGGTGACCCGGGGGCACCCGCCCGGCACGCACGACGCCCGCCGCACCCAGGGGCGCGACGGGCGTCGCTGCAGAGGTGCCTGTCAGGTCAGGGCTTCTCGGGGTCCTTGACCTCGACGTCCTCGGCCGGCGCGTCCGGCGTGGTGACCGGGTGCGGGGACTCGGCGGCGTCGGACAGGGCCTCGCCCGGCGTGGCCCCGACGGGGTCGCCCCCGGTCTCGGAGTCCGCGGCGACATCCGCTGCGTGGCTCCCGGCCATCGGCGCCGACGGGCTGGGCGGGGCAGGTGGAGCAGCAGGCGCCGGGGTCGGGGTGTACGACGTCTGCCAGTTGGCCGACTCGTTGCCACCGCGGAGCTTCTGCACCGCGAGGGCGCCGAGGCCGACGAGACCGGCGAGGACGAGCAGCTTCTTCTTCCTGCCGCCGGTGCGCTTGACCGGCTCACCCTTGAGTGCGGCGGCGGCGAGCTCACCGCGGCGGCGGGCCTCGACGGCGACGGGGGTGGCCGCAGCGACGCCGGTGGCGACTCCCTTGGCGATGCGACCACGCGCCTCGTCGACGTGGGGGGCGAGCTGGTCACGGGCATCGGCCAGTCGCGGGGCGAGCTGGTCGCGGGCGTCGGCGAAGCGCGGGGCGAGCTGGTCACGGGCGTCGGCGAAGCGCGGAGCGATCTCGTCGCGAGCGCGCTCGACGTGGGGCGCAATGGCCTCGGTCAGGTCGTGAGCCAGGTCTTGGGCCTGCTCGACGAACTTCTCCTTGCGGCTCTTGGCAAACATGGGTTGCGAGGCTCCCTCTCTGCGGGGTCTTCAGCTGAGTTCTGCGGAGTTCTTCCGCGTGAGCCTCGATCATGCCCGTCCGGCCGGGGTATTTAAACCCGTGTCAGCCGAGGTCCGCTGGGTAGCGGACCGCGTCTGGACCGGCTGGCCAGCGGGATTCTCGGCGCCGTCACGTCACCGTGCGGGGCTGCGACCGTGGTCGAGGGCGTCGTGGGGCCCGGCTGGGGCTGCGTGGGAGGATCGTCGTCGACGTGCTCTCTAGTGAACTCGAAAGGCTGTCATGTCCGACCTGAAGGCCACGCTCAAGACGAACCGTGGCGACATCGTGATCAACCTCTTCCCCGACCACGCCCCGGCGACGGTCGAGAACTTCACCGGCCTGGCGGAGGGCACCAAGGACTACACGGACGACGCGGGTCGCTCCGGGGTCCCGTTCTACGACGGACTCGGCTTCCACCGGGTCATCGACGGCTTCATGGTCCAGGGCGGCGACCCCCTGGGCACCGGCACCGGGGGCCCGGGATACAGGTTCAAGGACGAGTTCCACCCCGAGCTGCAGTTCGACCGCCCGTACCTGCTCGCCATGGCCAACGCCGGCCCGGGCACCAACGGCTCACAGTTCTTCATCACGGTCGGCAAGACCCCGCACCTGAACCGGCGTCACACGATCTTCGGCGAGGTGGCCGACCAGGCGGGGCGTGACGTCGTCGACGCGATCGCCACGACCGCGACCGGCCCGGGCGACCGACCGGTCGAGCCGGTGATCATCGAGACGGTGGAGATCGAGCGCGGGTGACCACACCCCCGGTGGGTGGGCCGGGAGGGACCGCGAACGTCCCTGACGCCCCAGCCACCTGCTACCGCCACCCCGACCGCGAGACCTGGATCCGGTGCCAGCGGTGCGAGCGGCCGATCTGTCCTGACTGCATGAACTCTGCGGCGGTCGGGTTCCAGTGCCCTCACTGCGTCAAGGAGGGCCACCGCGGGACCCGCCAGGCCCGGACGCCGTACGGCGGTCAGCGGGTCGGCGACCCACGGATCACCACGTTCGTGCTGATGGGCCTCAACATTCTCGTGTGGGTACTGATCCAGGCCACGGGCGGCACGACCAGCCCCCTGCTCTACAAGCTGGCCCTGATCCCCGACTTCGGCCTGCGCCCGGTCCCCGGCGGGGGAGCGGTCCTGGTCGAGGGGGTCGCGCAAGGCGCCTGGTGGCAGGTGGTCACCTCGATGTTCACCCATGTGGACCCCCTCCACCTCGGGTTCAACATGCTCGCGCTGTACTTCCTCGGTCCGATGCTCGAGAACGTGCTGGGCCGCGCCAGGTTCCTGGCGCTCTACCTGGTCTCGGGTCTCGTCGGCTCAGCCGCGGTCATGCTCCTCTCGTCCGCGAACGGACCCACCCTCGGCGCCTCCGGGGCCATCTTCGGCCTGATGGGCGCGTTGGCCGTGATCGCCCTGAAGGTGCGCGGCCAGGTCCAGTCGATCCTGATGTGGATCGGACTCAACCTGGTGTTCACGTTCACCGTCGGCGGCATCTCGTGGCAGGGTCACATCGGTGGCCTGGTCGGCGGTGCGGTGCTCGGTGCGGCGATGGCCTACGCGCCCCGCGAGCATCGAGCGCCCCTGCAGTGGACCGCGACCGGCCTGGTGCTGCTCGTCTCCCTGGGGCTGATCGCCAGCCGGGCGCTCACGCTCGGCTGACCGAATCACAACCGTGGAAGTTGTCCACAACTGTGCATAACCCTGTGGAGAACTACACCGGTGTCATTCCCACTTGGTGGCGAACGTGAACCCCACCGCCATGAAGCCGATGCCCACGAGGAGGTTGTACTGGTCGAGGTCCTTCATCACCGGGATCGGGCCGTCCTGGCCGCTGAAGTAGAACGTCACGATCCAGACCAGACCGATCAGGAAGCAGCCGAGCATCCCGATGACGACGCCGCGGCCGCGGCCGAGCGGGGTGAGCTTGTGGGCGGCGACCGTGAGGCCGACGTAGATCAGGCCGAAGCCGATGGCGAAGTTCCACCGAGCGAGGTCGGCCATCCACGGGAGCGGGTTGGAGGGCTTCTTGCCCACGCCGGGGACGGCAGTCGCCGCGTCCTTCGCGTAGTTGAGGTAGACCGCGATCCAGACGATCCCGGCGACGACCAGGAGCGCGGCGATCGCGGTGCGGGCGATCGAGGTCTGGTACCCACTGGAGATGACAGTGGGCTTGCGCGCAGCGGGCTTTGACACGGTCGGGTCTCCTTGAGGCATAGGGCACGAGCTCGTCGGCTAGCGTAGTCAAGCCCGGACCGATCGAGAGCAGGCGCCCCGTTGAGCACCCAGCGTCACCTTGCGTGGAAGCCGTGGCGACTGGTGGCGGTCGTGGTGTTCGTGGTGGCCGGTGTGCTCTTCGTGACGAGCAGCCTCGCATCGGGTGGGCTCGATCTCCGTGCCTCCAGTGTCACCGACCTCGACACCGTCGTACGACAGGAACGGCAGCGCACCGACAACCTCCA
This sequence comes from Marmoricola sp., assembly GCF_025965085.1. Taxonomy (GTDB): domain Bacteria; phylum Actinomycetota; class Actinomycetes; order Propionibacteriales; family Nocardioidaceae; genus Marmoricola. The sequence continues at coordinate 2,861 of NZ_JAOPXP010000043.1, read as the reverse complement.
GCAACGTGTCTCTGCGCTCACCCGCGAGGTGGACAGGCTCGGCAAGTCGGTCATCGACTCCCAGGTCGTCGAGCTGCAGGGACAGGTCGACGCCCTGCGCGCGCCGGCGGGCTTCGAGAAGGTGCACGGACCGGCTCTCACGGTGGTCCTCAGCGATGCCCCCAAGGACGAGATCGACCGGGCTGTGCAGGGGGGAGAGGTCACCGCCGACGAGCTCGTGGTGCACCAGCAGGACATCCAGGCGGTGGTCAACGCGCTGTGGAGCGGGGGGGCCGAGGCCATGACGCTGCAGGGCCAGCGGGTGATCAGCACCACCGGCATCAAGTGCGTCGGAAACACCGTGGTGCTCCACGGCGTGCCCTACGCGCCGCCGTACCGCATCAGCGCCATCGGCGACCTCAGTGCGCTGCAGGTCAGCCTGGACTCCAGCGACTACATCGCCGGCTACAAGACCTACGTCGCCGCGCACAACCTCGGCTACCAGGAGAGCACGGACCAGGACCTCACGATGCCGGCGTACGACGGCAGCAGCGACCTTCAGTACGCCCGGGCCGAGACGACGACCGACGCCGCGCGGCACTGAGCACCCGGCCGAGCGCTGGCCCGACCGGGCTACGGGCTGGGCGAGGGCGACGGCGGCTCGGACGGCGTGGGTGTCGGTGTCGGCGTCGGTGATGGTGGCTCGTAGGTCGAGACCACGATCGTCACCGTGCTCCCCTTGTCGAGGGTCTGACCGGCGGCCGGACTCTGCTGGAGGACCTCGCCCTTCTTGGCCTCGGTCGAGGAGTCGGTCACCCGGCTGACCTTGAAGCCGGCGGCCTCGATGAGCCGGGTCGCCTCGGCCTCGGTCTTGCCGACCACGCCCGGGACCTGCTCGGGACCGTCGGACCAGAACAGCGTCACCTTCGAGCCGTCGGCCACCGAGGTGCTGGCCGGGGGCTGCATCTCGATGACCTGGTCCCTGGGGGCGTCGGAGTTGCGCTCGGTGAGGACCACGCGCAGCCCCATGCCACGCAGCTGGGCGGCCGCGTCGTCCTTGTTCTGCCCCACGACATTGGGCAGCGGCACCTGGGGCTTGCCCTCGGAGACCACGAAGTCGACCTTCGTGTCGGGGGCGACGAGATCGCCCGCCTGGGGGGTCTGCGAGATGACCCGTCCCCGGGCGACCTCCTGGCTGGCGGCCGTGCTGACGGTGCCGACCGCGAGCCCGCTGTCGCGGATGGTGCGCTCGGCCGTGGCACGGGTGAGCCCGGTGATGGTGGGCACCGACTGCTGCTGGGGCGCCGCGCTGAACAGCTTGGGGCCCAGGACGAGCGCGGCCACGATCAGGGCGGCCAGGAGCAGGAGCAGCAGGACGAGCGGCCCGCGCCGCCTGCGCCCGGGCTCGTCGTCCACCTCCTCCTCGCGCACGACACCCGTGACGCGGGTCGCGCTGTCCGCCGGCAGGAGACCGGTCGGCGGTGCGACCACCGCCGGCGCGGTCACGGGCTTGCCCGCCAGGTGCCGGTCGATGTCGGCCTTCATGGCGGCTGCGCTGGCGTAACGGTCGCCGACGTTCTTGGCCAGGGACTTCATCACGATCGCGTCGAGCTCGGGTGTCAGGTCCTCGTCGTACGTCGACGGCGGCTGTGCCTGCTCGCGGACGTGTTGGTAGGCGACCGAGACCGGGCTGTCGCCGACGAAGGGCGGCCGGCCGGTGAGCAGCTCGTAGAGCAGGCAGCCGGTGGAGTACACGTCGCTGCGGGAGTCCACGGTCTCGCCGCGGGCCTGCTCGGGGGAGAGGTACTGCGCCGTGCCGACGACGGCCGCGGTCTGGGTCATCGTCGAGGACGCGTCGGCCAGCGCCCGGGCGATGCCGAAGTCCATCACCTTCACGTCGCCACTCGGTGTGAGCATCACGTTGGCGGGCTTGATGTCGCGGTGCACGATGCCGGCCCGGTGGCTGTAGTCCAGCGCCGCGAGCACGCCGGAGGTGATCTCCAGGGCCCGCTCCGGCAGGATCTTGCGGCCCTCACGGAGGATCTCGCGCAGCGTCCGGCCGGCGACGTACTCCATCACGATGTAGGGCTGGGGAACGTCGGACCCGTCGGTCGACGGCTCCTCGCCGGTGTCGTAGACCGACACGATCGCGGGGTGGTTCAGGGAGGCGGAGCTCTGCGCCTCGCGGCGGAAGCGTGCCTGGAAGGTCGGGTCGCTGGCCAGGTCGGTGCGCAGCCGCGTGACCGCGACCACGCGTCCGAGGCGGACGTCGGTGCCCTTGCGGACCTCCGCCATCCCGCCGCGTCCGAGCAGGTCGCCGAGCGTGTAGCGACCCCCGACGCGGGGACCGTTGCCCTCGGGCTGATCGTTGCTCATGGCTGCTTCTTGCCCTTTCCCTTGGCCTTGCCGTTGTCCGCGGCGCCCGGGCCGGTGCTCGAGCCGGGCACCTCGACCTGCACCGGGTCGCCGTACACCGAGAGCGTCACCGTGGACCCCGGCTCGACCTCGCCCGAGGGACTGACGCCGGACACCACGTCCTTCTCCTGGTCGCCGGGGTTGTCCACCGTGGTGTCCGCAACGGTCAGGCCGAGCTTCTCGAGGTCCTTGCGGGCGTCCTTCTCCCGCCGCCCGACGTAGGCGGCCGGGTCGATCGTCACGGTCTCCACGGACGGCGACTCCGACGGCGACTCGGACGGCGTCTCGCTCGGGGTGTCGCTGGCCGTCGGGGTGCGCGACGGGCTCGGCTTCGGCGCGGTGCTGCGGGAGGGCGCCTTCGAGCCCTTCGTCGCCGACGGGGAGTCCCCGGACGTCTGCGCCGCGGGGTCGTCCCCGTTGCCGCCGAGCTGCGAGACGACCAGCACCACCACGAGCACGGCGGCCGC
>NZ_JAOPXP010000006.1 GCF_025965085.1 Marmoricola sp. | reverse complement strand
CCTTCGGCCTGTGCCAGAAGTTCGACCTGCTCTCCATCGGGGCCATGAACGTGATCCAGCGGACCTACACCGCGGGCAGCGACACTGCCGCGGAGCAGGTCGCCGAGTTCCCCGACGCCCAGAACACCGTCCGGGCCACGAAGGTGCTCGAGGCGTGGCACCGCGAGTGCGCCGGCCGGGTCGAGGGCACGCACGTCAAGGTGCGCCCCATCACCGGCGTGGCCGTCCCCCAGGGCAACGGCCGGTGGTACCTCGTGAGCTACGAGCGCAGCGGCGTCGGCCACTTCCACTCCCTGGGCGTGGTGGTCTCGGGCAACCGGATGAGCCTGATCCGCATGGACCACGAGGGTCAGGACCACAACTACGAGCCCGGGCAGGACCCGATGGAGCTCGCGGTCAAGGCAGTCGCGGCGAAGCTCTGACCATGAGCGAGCGGCGCCACCACCGTCCCCAGTTCCCCGGAGCCAAGCACTTCGAGGCCATCGAGGGTGACGTGGACCCGGCGACGCTGAGCGAGGCAGCCGACCGCTCGGCGTCCGCACTGGTGCGCGGTGCCCGCGACCAGGCCGACGAGGCGCTCGTCGCACGCGTCGTCCACCTGGCCGAGTCCGAGGGCCTCGAAACCCTCGCCGAGCTGTGGTCCGCGGCCCCGCCGGACTCCCTGGCCGGCGCGCTGTGGCGGCTCTACCTGCTCCGCAGCTGGGTGTACGCCGACCCGCAGACCGCCGCGCTGGAGTTCGACCGTGGTCGTCATCAGGTCCCGGTCGCCGAGGTCATCTCGGGCGTCGTGGTGCCTCCGGGACCCGACGAGGTCCGGGCTCTCGTCGACGCGGTGCTCAGCGGCGTGGTCGTCGGTGACTTCGCCGACACGCTGTTCCGGGCGGCGGCGTTCGCCCGGGTCGCCGCGGCAGGGCGCGTGCAGCGGGCCACCGAGGCCACGACGCCCCCGGCGTCGTACGCCTCCGACGTGTCCGCCTCGCGCCTGCTCACCCTGTCCGAACAGCTCGAGCGCGCCGGCCGGCTCGAGCTCGACGGCACGCTGGGCTGACCAGAACCCCCCACATCGCGGTGGGGCTTGTAGAGTCTTCCGTGCGCCGGGCCGTGGCAGCCCCGGGTCCCACATGAAGCCGCTTCGAGCGGCCACGCGCCGTGAGGCGCTCCCGGCCCGGCGCACCAGGCCATCGTCGGTTCGGGAGGCACGTCTGATGAGGTTCCGCATCCCCCGCATCCGTGCGGTCAGGCCGGTGCTCCCCCGGTTCGGCTACTCCCCCAGCGCCAACGGCCGCCCCGACCCGGGCGAGGTCGTCTGGACCTGGGTGCCCTACGAGGAGGACCCCACACAGGGCAAGGACCGGCCCGTGCTCGTCATCGGCCTCGAGGACGGGATGCTCCTCGCGCTCGGCCTCACCTCCCGCGACCACGACGTCGATGCCGCGCAGGAGTCACGCGACGGCCGCACGTGGATGGACGTCGGAGCCGGTGCCTGGGACCCGCGAGGACGTCCCAGCGAGGTCCGGCTCAACAGGATCCTGCGGCTCGACCCCGACGGTGTACGCCGCGAAGGGGCGGCGCTGCCTCAAGACGTGTTCGACGCGGTTCTCGAAGCGGCCCAGCCGTACCTGTAGCCGCCCCTGCCTGTAGCCGGGCCAGGGTCAGCCCAGCGCCTTGCGGATCCGCGCGTCGGAGACGGGCTGGGAGGTGCCGAGCTGCTGGGCCCACAGGCTCACCCGGTATTCCTCCAGCATCCAGCGCACGCGGCGCAGCCCTGCCCCCAACGGACGCCCTTGCGGCAGGGCGTCGACCCGGTGCTGCCACGCCCGCTGGAGCACGTCGACCCGATCCATCAGCTCCCGGTCCCGGGCCTGCTCGGGGAGCCGCTCCACGCGCGCAGCCATCGCCCGGAGGTAGCGCGGGTAGTCACGCAGCGCCGGCGCACCGGAGTCCGAGACGAACCCCGGGTGCACGAGGCGGCCGAGCTGGGCACGCAGGTCCGTCATCGCGGGCAGCATCGCCATCTCCACCCGGCCGTGCAGCGCCTTCTCGACGGGGCGCCACTCGGCCAGCACCCGGAGCACCTGCTGCAGCACCGCGGCCGAGGCCTCGGGAAGCGTGGCACGGGCCCGCTCGACCAGCGCCCGGAAGGAGTCGGGGTCCCACACCGGCCCCGCCTGGTCGACCAGCTCACCCGCGGCGGCCGTCACGCTGTCCTCGATGAGCGCCCGGACGTTGGGGTAGGGCGACGCGGCCAGCCCGAGCTTGGCCGCGTTGTCCAGCCCGTCGACCAGCGTCGCTGCGGGCGACGGGACGGCCAGGAGCAGCAGTCGCCGTACGCCGAGGCGGTGACGGGCCTCCTGCTCGTCGGCCGAGGCGGCGATCCGCAGGCCCACGGTGCTGCCCTCGTCGACCAGGGCCGGGAAGCCCCTGACCTCGTGCCCGGCGCGCGTCTGGGTGAAGGAGGGCTCGATGGTGCCGAAGGTCCAGGTGGCCTGGCCGGTGGCGGTCATCCCGGACTCGTCGGCGACCTGGCGCATCGCGCGGTCGAAGGAGGGCCGCAGCGGCTGCTTGAGCGCCTCGAGGTCCTTGCCTGCGCCGACCTGCTGGCCGGCGTCGTCGAGGACCCGGAACGTCGGTCGCAGGTGGTCGGGGACCTTGGCCTCGTCCCAGGCGTCCTCAGGGACGTGCACGCCGGTGAGCGACCGGAGGTAGCGCGACAGTGCCGGGACCAGTGGCTCCTCCCCGGCAGGGACGGCCTGCAGGAAGCGTCTGGCCACGTCGGGCGCCGGGACGAAGTTGACCCGCAGCTGCTTGGGCAGGGACCGGATCAGGGCGGTGACGAGGTCCTGTCGCAGACCGGGGACGTTCCAGCTGAACGGCGCCGAGCCGACCGTGTTGAGGGTGGCGAGCGGAACGTCGACCGTGACTCCGTCGGCCTCGTGACCCGGCTCGAAGTGGTAGCGCAGGGGCAGCGTCATGGCGCCCTCCTGCCACTCGTCGGGGAAGTCGCCCGGCTGCACCTCTCCGGCACGGTCGTGCACCAGCATGGACGGGTCGAACGTCAGCAGGTCCGGGTGCGTACGACGCTCCTGCTTCCACCACGTGTCGAAGTGGGCGCCGGAGACCACCTCGGCGGGGACGCGCGCGTCGTAGAAGTCGAAGAGCGTCTCCTCGTCCACCACGATGTCGTGGCGTCGCGCCCGGTGCTCGAGCTCCCCGGCCTCCTCCAGCAGCCTCCTGTTGATCTCGAAGAAGCGATGCCGGGTGTGCCACTCGCCCTGCACGAGCGCGTGCCGGATGAACAGCTCCCGTGCCACGTCGGGCTGGTGGCGACCGAGGGGGACGGTGCGGTCGGCGATGAGGGGTACGCCGTACAGGGTGACGCGCTCGTGGGCCAGGGCCGAGGCGCGCTTCTTCGACCAGTGCGGCTCGGAGTAGGTGCGCTTGACCAGGTCGGCGCCCAGCCGCTCGGCCCACAGCGGGTCGATGGCGGCGTTCTGCCGCCCCCACAGGCGAGACGTCTCCACCAGCTCGGCAGCCATCACCAGGTCGGGCTGGGACTTGAACAGCCCGGACCCGGGGAAGATCGCGAAGCGCGCTCCCCGGGCGCCCAGGTAGTCGCGCCGTTCAGGGTCGCGGAGCCCGATGTGGGACAGCAGGCCGGACAGCAGCGACTGGTGGATGCCGTCGCTGTCGGGCACGTCCGCGGGATGGCCCGGCTTCAGACCGACCTGTCGGGCGACCTGTCGCAGCTGGGACTCGAAGTCCTGCCACTCGCGCACACGCAGGTAGTTCAGGTGCTCCTCGCGGCACATCCGGCGGAACGCGCTCGATCCCATCTCCTGCTGCTTCTCGCGCAGGTGACGCCACAGGTTGAGCCACGCCATGAAGTCGGACCGGGGGTCCCGGAAGCGCGCGTGCAGCTGGTCGGCCCGCGCACGCTGCTCGACCGGCCGCTCGCGCGGGTCCTGGATCGACAGCGCCGCAGTGATGACGAGGACCTCCCGCAGGCACCCGACGCGGTCGGCCTCGAGGATCATCCGGGCCAGACGCGGGTCGATCGGGAGTCGGGCGAGCTTGCGGCCGACGGCGGTGAGCCGGGGGCCCTTGCGCGTCGTCGAGGTGCTCGGGACGAGGGCACCGAGCTCCTCGAGCAGCTGTACGCCGGCCCGCACCGCCCGGTTGTCGGGCGGATCCACGAACGGGAACCGGTCGACCTGGCCGAGTCCGAGCGAGGTCATCTGCAGGATGACGCTGGCCAGCGAGGTACGGAGGATCTCCGGTTCCGTGAACTCGGGACGGCCGAGGAAGTCCTCCTCGCTGTAGAGCCGGATCGCGACCCCGGCCTCCACCCGGCCGGAGCGTCCCGAGCGCTGTTGCGCCGAGGCCTGGCTGATCGGCTCGATGGGAAGGCGCTGCACCTTGGTGCGCGAGGACCAGCGGCTGATCCGTGCCAGGCCGGTGTCGATGACCCCGGTGATGCCGGGAACGGTGAGCGAGGTCTCGGCGACGTTGGTGGCGAGGATGACGCGGCGGCGGGTGTGCCGCTCGAAGACCCGGTGCTGCTCGGCGGACGAGAGCCGCGAGAACAGCGGGACGATGTCGAAGCCCTTGAGGCCCTCGGCCCGGCGCTTGAGCACGTCCTCGGTGTCTCGGATCTCCCGCTCACCCGGCAGGAACACCAAGATGTCGCCCGCGGTATCGGTCAGCAGCTCGACGACCGCGTCCTCGATGGCCTCGGTCTGGTCCCGCAGGACGGGTTCGCCCTCCTCGTCGTCGTACGCCTCCTCGAGCAGTGGGCGGTACCGGACCTCGACGGGGAACGTGCGCCCGGAGACCTCGATGATGGGCGCCGGGCGGCCCTGGGCGTCAGCGAAGTGCTGGGCGAATCGTTCGGGGTCGATCGTGGCGGAGGTGATGACCAGCTTGAGGTCGGGCCGCTGCGGCAGCAGGCGCTTGAGGTATCCGAGGATGAAGTCGATGTTCAGGCTGCGCTCGTGGGCCTCGTCGATGATCAGCGTGTCGTAGCGCTTCAGCAGCCGGTCGTGCTGCAGCTCGGCGAGCAGGATGCCGTCGGTCATCACCTTGAGGCGGCTCTGCTTCGAGGTCTTGTCGGTGAACCGCACCTGGTAGCCGACCGTGTCGCCCAGCTGCGTGCCGAGCTCCTCGGCGATCCGCTCGGCGACGCTGCGCGCAGCGATACGTCGGGGCTGCGTGTGGCCGATCATCCCGCCGCCGGGTGTGCCGGGTTGACCTCGCCCCAGGGCCATCAGGATCTTGGGCAGCTGGGTGGTCTTCCCCGACCCGGTCTCCCCCGCGACGATCACCACCTGGTGGTCACGGATCGCCTCGGCGATGTCGTCGCGACGTGCCGAGACCGGCAGGTCGGGAGGGAAGTGGATGCGCACAGCCCCGCCATTGTCCCCCGGCGGGGAAAAGGAGCGCCATCCGGTGGCCGGCGGGGGTGGTCGCCCCGGCGGCCACGCACCTGTTGGCCCTCACAGGAAACACACAGCAGCGTCATGGACTCCGCTCGGGCGCACAGTCCACAGTGGTGCACATGAAGAGCACAGCACCGGACCTCACCCGCCCCGACGGCACGCCCCTGCGCGTCCTGGTCGTCGATGACGAGGAGAACATCGCCGAGCTGCTGCGCATGGCGCTGCGCTACGAGGGCTGGGACGTCGAGGTGGCGCCGAACGGCAGCAAGGCGGTCGGCACCGCCAAGCGGCAGCGCCCCGATGCGGTCGTGCTCGACATGATGCTTCCGGACTTCGACGGCATGGAGGTGCTGCGCAGGATGCGCGGTGACCAGCCCGACGTCCCCGTCCTGTTCCTCACCGCACGCGACGCTGTGGAGGACCGGGTGGCGGGCCTGACCGCCGGTGGTGACGACTACGTGACCAAGCCGTTCTCGCTCGAGGAGGTCGTGGCGCGGCTGCGCGCCTTGATGCGCCGCGCCGGTGCGCGCCAGGCGGAGAGCGACTCGGCCCTCCACGTGGGCGACCTGACCCTGGACGAGGACAGCCACGAGGTCAGCCGCGACGGAGAGGACATCGCCCTCACCGCCACCGAGTTCGAGCTGCTGCGGTTCCTGATGCGGAACCCGCGCCGCGTGCTGAGCAAGGCCCAGATCCTTGACCGGGTGTGGAACTACGACTTCGGCGGCCAGGCCAACGTGGTGGAGCTGTACATCTCCTACCTGCGCAAGAAGATCGACGCCGGCCGCCAGCCGATGATCCACACGATGCGCGGCGCGGGCTACGTGCTCAAGCCGGCCGACCCCGCCGAGCCCGCGAACGCCGGCTGAGCCGTGCTCGCACTGCGCACCCTGACGGCGCGCCTGGTGGTCACCGCCGTCGCGCTGGTCGCCATCGTCTCGATGTTGATCGCGGCGATCACGACGCTCGCCATCCGCTCGTCCCTGATGGACCGGCTCGACAACGCGGTCCTCGCCTCGGCACGGCGCGTCGGTGACGGCGACCACGACAGGAATGGCCGCACGCCGCCCCCGAACTCCAGCAACCAGGGACCCCGGACCCTGATTGCGGTCCTCGATGCCCCGGGCGGGTCCTCCGGCTTCGTCCTGACCGAGGAGCTTGAGGGTCAGCGCGAGCTCTCCACCACGGCACTGCGCCAGCTCGACGGCATCCCGGTCGACCGGTTCGTCCACGGCGTCGAGCTGAAGGGACTGGGTTCCTACCGCGTCACGGCAGTGCCCGTAGCCGGAGGCGCCAAGATCGTCAGCGGCCTGCCGACCTCCGACGTCGACCAGACCGTGAACGCCCTGATCGGCTACGAGATCCTGCTGATCCTGGTGGGCGTGACGACGGCCGCCGGGCTGGGCACGCTTCTGGTGCGCCGCCAGCTACGACCACTCAACGAGGTCGCCGAGACCGCCCACACCGTCTCCGAACTGCCGCTGTCGTCGGGCGAGATCGACCTCACCGAGCGGGTCCCGGCCCACCTCACAGACGAGCGGACCGAAGTCGGGCGGATGGGCGCCGCGCTCAACATCCTGCTGGCACACGTGGAGTCCTCGCTCGCGGCCAGGCACCGCAGCGAGCAACAGGTGCGCCAGTTCGTCGGTGACGCCTCCCACGAGCTGCGCACCCCTCTCGCGACGATCCGCGGGTACGCCGAGCTCTCCCGACGTACGCCGGACGACCCGCTCGCCCTCTCCGTGGCCCTGGCCAAGGTCGAGACGGAAGCCGACCGGATGTCGAGCCTCGTGGATGACCTGCTCCTGCTTGCCCGCCTCGACGCCGGTCGGCCGCTGGAACGCAGCGAGGTGGACGTCACCCGCCTGCTCCTCGAGTCGGTCGTCGACGCACGCGTCCTCTCCCCCGCCCACAAGTGGCTGCTCGACCTGCCCGAGGATCCGGTGACCGTCGTCGGCGACGAGCGACGGCTGCACCAGGTCGTCACCAACCTGCTCGGCAACGCCCGTCACCACACGCCTGCGGGGACCACGGTGACGGTCTCCGCCACCACGGCCGAGGACGGCGTGCGGATCCTCGTGCACGACGACGGACCAGGGCTGCCGGCAGGGCTGGCGGAGAACGCGTTCGAGCGATTCAGCCGCGGCGACTCGTCGCGCACCCGGGCCTCTGGCGGCGTAGGGCTCGGCCTCTCGCTGGTCTCCGCGATCAGCCAGGCCCACGGGGGCCGCGCCTGCGTGGAGTCGCAGCCCGGCAGCACGAGCTTCACGGTCCTGCTTCCCCTCTGACGCGCTCACAGCGAGGGCACAGAACGGCCACACGGCTGTCGCAGGCTGCGACGCGAGTGTCAGGCCATGGACAACACGAGCACGCTGCCGCTGCCGGCCGGACCGGCCCCGGCGGCCCGCGCACCCCAGACCTCGGCCGGGACGATTCCGGCACCGACCCGCTCCTCCGCCGGCACTGCCCGGTTGCGTCGCCTGTGGCGCGGCCCGGGCGACGACCCGAGCTGGGCACGTCCCGCACTCCTCGGCCTGCTCCTGGCCACCGGACTGCTCTACCTCTGGGGACTCGGCGCGAGTGGCTGGGCCAACTCCTTCTACTCGGCTGCCGTGCAGGCAGGCTCCGCGTCGTGGAAGGCGTTCTTCTTCGGCGCCAGCGACGCCGCCAACTCGATCACCGTCGACAAGACGCCGTTCGCGCTGTGGCCCATGGCCCTGTCCGCGCGGCTCTTCGGCCTGTCCACCTGGAGCATCCTGGTCCCGCAGGCGCTGGAGGGGATCGCGACCGTCGCGCTGCTGCACCACCTCGTGCGGCGTACGACGGGTTCGGCGGCCGCCGGGCTGGTGGCCGCCGCGGTACTGGCGCTGACCCCGGTCGCCGTGCTGATGTTCCGCTTCAACAACCCTGACGCGATGCTGGTACTGCTGATGGTCGGCGCGGCCGCTGCCACGCTCCGCGCGGTCGAGGCCACCCGGGCTTCCACGGGCAGCGCCGGCGGCGCCGGACACCCGGTGCGGTGGCTCGCGCTCGGCGGCGCCCTGGTCGGCTTCGCGTTCCTGACCAAGATGCTGCAGGCGTTCCTGGTGCTGCCGGCCTTGGCGCTGGTCTACCTGCTGTTCGCCCACACCTCGTGGGCAAAGCGCGTGGGTCACCTGCTGGTGGCCTTCAGCTCGATGCTGCTTGCCGGCGGCTGGTGGGTCGCGATCGTGGAGCTGTGGCCGGCCGCGAGCCGGCCCTACATCGGCGGTTCGCAGCACAACTCGATCCTGGAGCTCACCTTGGGATACAACGGCCTCGGACGCCTCAGTGGCGACGAGACCGGCTCGGTCGGCGGCGGTCCGGGCCGCGGCTGGGGCTCGACCGGGATCCTGCGCCTGTTCGACAACGAGATCGGCGGTCAGGTCGCGTGGCTGATGCCGGCGGCCCTCGTCCTGGGGGTCGCCGCCCTGTGGTTCGCCCGCAGCCAGGTCGGCATCCGCGCCGCCATCGTGCTGTGGGGCACGTGGCTGCTGACCACCGCGCTGACCTTGAGCTTCATGGCCGGCATCTTTCATGCCTACTACACGGTCGCACTGGCGCCTGCCGTCGCCGCACTGGTCGGGGTCGGCGCCTGGGTGCTGTGGCAGCACCGCGGCTCCCTGGTCGCCTCCGGCATCATGTCGTTCACGGTGGCGCTGACCTCGGTCCTCGCGTGGTTCCTCCTGGACCGCACCGCCGACTTCCTCCCGTGGCTCCGGTGGGCCGTCGCCGGACTCGGTCTGCTCTCGGCGCTGGCGCTCGCTGGAGCCGGGCACCTGCCCCGCAAGCTGGCCCTGGTGGCCGCGGGCACAGCCCTGGTGGCCTCGCTGGCCGGCCCTGCGGCGTACGCCGTCAGCACCGCCTCGACCCCGCACGCCGGCTCGATCCCCAGCGCCGGACCGGCGTCGGCCGGCACCGGTCCCGGGGCCCGGGGTGGCGTGCCCGGCGGTGGCCCGGCACCGGCCATACCCCGCGGCACGGCCCCCGGCGCGTTCCCCGGCGGACCGGCCGGCGGCCGTGGCGGCATGGGCGGCCTGCTCAACGGCAGCACCCCCAGCCCCGCGGTCACCGCGCTGCTCAGGGCCGATGCAGCCGCCTACACCTGGTCTGCCGCGGCCATCGGGGCCAACAACGCGGCCGGCTACCAGCTGGCCAGCCAGGAACCGGTGATGGCGATCGGCGGCTTCAACGGGAGTGACCCCAGCCCGACTCTCGCGCAGTTCCAGCAGTACGTCGCCGACGGCCAGATCCACTACTTCGTCGCCGGCACGACCGGCCGTGGTGCCGGGGGCGGCAACGGCGCCAGCGAGATCACCCACTGGGTCACCGCCAACTTCACCGCCACGACCGTCGGCGGCACCACGCTCTACGACCTCACGCGTGGGATCCGGTGAGCGAGCTGAGGCAGCCGGTGACGTCGACCGCCGCGGCGAAGGGCACCGCCACCGTGCTCGACGTGGTCATCCCGGTCTACAACGAGGAGGCCCAGCTCGCCGCGTCGGTCGAACGGGTCCTGGTTCACCTGCGGACGATGCCCTGGAGCTTCCGCGTGACCATCGCCGACAACGCCAGCACCGACCAGACGGGGTTGATCGCCCGACGCCTCAGCCACACCCACCCCGAGGTCCACGTCGTCCACCTCGCGGAGCGGGGTCGGGGCCGAGCACTCAAGCGGGCGTGGAGTGCCTCGGACAGCGACGTGCTGGTCTACATGGACGTGGACCTGTCCACGGACCTGGCCGCCCTCCTGCCGCTGGTCGCGCCACTCGTGAGCGGGCACTCCGACCTGGCCATCGGGTCGCGGCTCGCACCGGCCTCGCGGGTGGAGCGAGGGGCGAAGCGGGAGCTGATCTCGCGCAGCTACAACCTGATCCTGCGCAGGACGTTTCGGGCGCGGTTCAGCGACGCCCAGTGCGGCTTCAAGGCCATCCGGCGCGACGCCGCCCGGGAGCTGCTGCCGCTCGTCGAGGACAACGCCTGGTTCTTCGACACCGAGCTGCTCGTGGTCGCCGAACAGGCCGGACTGCGGATCCACGAGGTGCCTGTCGACTGGACCGACGACCCGGACAGCAGCGTCGACATCGTGCGCACCGCCCTGGACGACCTCCAGGGCGTGGCCCGCCTCGGAGACTCCCTGGTCCGCGGCACCCTGCCCCTGCGCGAGATCGGCGAGCGTCTCGGCCGCACCAGCACCGAGGCAGCCCGCGGCCGCCTGGGCATGCAGGTCGGCATCTTCCTGGTCATCGGCGTCTGCTGCACGCTGGTCTATGCACTGATCTACCTGTGGCTGCGCACGTCGACGACCTCGGGCTGGGCGAACTTCACCGCACTGCTCGTCACCGCGATCGCCAACACGGCCGCCAACCGGAGGTTCACGTTCGGGGTGCGGGGCCCCCATGACGCACTGCGCCACCAGGTGCAGGGGCTGCTCATCTTCGTGGTCGGGCTGGCGGTCACCTCGGGGTCCCTGGCGACGCTGCACGCGCTGGGGTCCAACCACCGGGGTGCGGAGGTCGTCGTACTCACGACGGCGAACCTCGGCGTGACGGTACTGCGGTTCGTGGCGATGAAGCTCTGGGTGTTCGTACGACGCCCGGCCGATCAGCCGGGCCGGGGAAGGGCGCCGGCGGGGCAGCCGGCGCTCAGCCGTCACGCAGCGGTGCCAGGATCCCCGGCAGCGACACCGACAGGGTCACCAGCAGCTCCTTACGGGTGATGCCGCGGTCGTCCCGGACCCACTCCAGGACGACGTCCTCGGTGAACGCCGCCCAGCCGTGGACCAGCAGCCGCACCACGGGGGTGTCGGTGAGACCCAGGGCAGCGGCCTCCTGGGCCACCGGTCCCTCGAAGAGCCGGTCGGTCAGGGCAGCGCGCGAGCTCTCGTAGATCTCCCGGAGGCCCTCATGGCCCCCGGCAGCGCCGCGGAGCAGCGAGACGTAGCCGTTGAAGTTGGCGACGACGTAGTCGACGTAGCGCTCCAGCGAACCGGTGAGCTGCTCGAGCGGTGAGCCCTCCCCGGTCGGCGCCGTCACGGCGAAGAGGTCGTCGGCCGCGCGTTGCACCACGGCCGTGTGGAACTCCTGCTTGTTGCCGAAGTAGTGGTAGAGCAGGCCGCGCGAGATGCCGGCCTCCTCCGCGAGCATCTCGATGGACAGCTCGTCGAGGGAATGTGTCGCGAACAGGCGTACGCCGAGCTCGAGCAGCTGCTCCCGCCGACCGTCCGGACTCATCCGCACGCGTGTCGAGGTCATGTGGGCCATGTTACTGAACATGTTTCAACAGCGCTATTGACGCGCGTTCAATATTTTGTAGAGTCGAGCCATGACCTCGACCAGGCCTCAGGCCACCCCCCTCCCCGAGCGGGTCCGCACTCTCGTCGTCGGCGCGGGCTTCGCCGGGCTCGGCACCGCGATCAAGCTCGAGGAGAGCGGCTTCTCCGACTTCCTCGTCGTCGACAAGGGCGCCACCGTCGGCGGCACCTGGCGCGACAACACCTACCCCGGTGCCGCCTGCGACGTGCCCAGCCAGCTGTACTCCTTCAGCTTCGCGCCCAACGCCGGCTGGTCGCGCTCGTTCTCCGCCCAGCCGGAGATCCACGCCTACCTCGAGCGCACCGCGGAGCAGTCGGGCGTCCTGGACCGCTTCCGCTTCGGCGTGACCGTCGAGGACCTCGCCTGGGACGAGGAGGACAGCCTCTGGCACGTGACCACCGACCACGGCGTCGTGCTCGCCGACATCGTCATCACCGGCTCCGGCGGTCTCTCGGAGCCCAAGCTGCCCGCGATCGTCGGCCTGGACTCCTTCCGGGGCGAGGTCTTCCACTCGGCCCGCTGGAACCACGCCTACGACCTCAGCGGCAAGCGAGTGGCCGTGATCGGCACCGGCGCCTCGTCGATCCAGATCGTCCCGGAGGTGGCCCGGCAGGTCGCCCACCTCGACGTCTACCAGCGCACCGCGCCATGGGTGATGCCGCGCAAGGACCGGCCCTACAGGGCCGTCGAGAGGCTCGCCTTCCGCTTCCTGCCGTTCGTCCAGAAGGCCTACCGCACCGGCATCTACTGGGGCCGTGAGTGCTTCGTCCCCGCCTTCGTGGTGAACCCCCATCTGGCCGCCCCCGCGAAGAAGCTGGCGCTGAAGAACATCGAGAGGGGCATCTCCGACCCCGAGCTCCGCGCCGCGGTCACGCCCGACTACCAGATCGGCTGCAAGCGCATCCTCATCTCCAACGACTACTACCCCGCGCTCGACAAGGACCACGTCACGGTGGTGACCGATGGCATCGCCGAGATCACCCCGACCGGCATCGTCACCCAGGACGGCGCCGCACGCGAGGTGGACGCCATCGTCGTCGCGACCGGCTTCCACACGACCGAACTGCCCCTCGCCGAGCACATCAAGGGGCGCGACGGACGCACGCTGGCCGACGCCTGGCGCGAGGAGGGGATGACGGCGTACAAGGGCACCACGATCAGCGGGTTCCCGAACCTGTTCCAGATCGTCGGACCCAACACCGGGCTGGGCCACTCCTCGATGGTGTTCATCATCGAGAGCCAGATCGCCTACATCCTCTCGGCACTGCAGAAGATGGGCTCCCACGAGCTCCTCACGGTGGAGCCGAAGCCCGAGGCGCAGCAGTCCTGGAACATGGACGTGCAGCGGCGGATGCAGCGCACGGTGTGGAACACCGGCGGCTGCGCGAGCTGGTACCTCGACGACCACGGCCGCAACACCACGCTGTGGCCCCGCACGACCTTCAAGTTCCGCTCGCTGCTCAGCGACTTCGACCTCGACCAGTACGTCGTGACCACCGGCCCCAGGAACATCACCTCGGGCCCCGCCACCAGGACCAAGGAGAACGCCGCGTGAAGACTCTCGAGAACAAGGTCGTCGTCATCACCGGTGCCGGATCCGGCATCGGACGACAGCTCGCGCTCCGCGCCGGG
Organism: Marmoricola sp.; assembly: GCF_025965085.1. Classification (GTDB taxonomy): domain Bacteria; phylum Actinomycetota; class Actinomycetes; order Propionibacteriales; family Nocardioidaceae; genus Marmoricola. The sequence continues at coordinate 37,036 of NZ_JAOPXP010000006.1, read as the reverse complement.
CGCGAGGGCGCGCTGCTCGCCATCGCCGACTGGGACGAGCATGGCCTGGCCGAGTCGGTCGACCTGCTCAAGGCCGCCGGCGTGCGCGAGCTGCGCAGCGACCGCGTCGACGTGTCCGACCGGGCCGCCGTCGCCTCGTGGGCCGCAGCCGTCGCCGACCAGTTCGGCCGGGTCAACATGCTCGTCAACAACGCAGGGGTGACCCTCACCGGCGACTTCGAGGAGATGTCCTACGAGGACTTCGACTGGATCCTGGGGGTGAACCTGATGGGCGTGATCAACGGCACCAAGGAGTTCCTCCCCCACCTGATCGCCTCCGGCGACGGCCACCTGGTCAACCTCTCGAGCCTCTTCGGCCTGATCAGCATGCCCGGCCAGACGGCCTACAACGCCACGAAGTACGCCGTCCGCGGGTTCACCGAGGCGCTCCGCGAGGAGATGCTCGTCAACGGCCACCCGGTCGGAGTCACCTGCGTCCACCCCGGCGGGATCAAGACCGGCATCGCGCGCAACGGTCGGAAGACGGCGAGCCAGGACGCCGCGGCGATCGACTCCTTCTTCGACCAGAAGCTCGCCCGGATGGCGCCCGAGAAGGCTGCGCAGGTCATCCTCAGGGGCGCCCTGTCGGGCAAGGCGCGAGTCCTGGTCGGCGCCGACGCCCACGCCATGCACCACTTCGCCAAGCTGATCGGCTCGCGCTACCAGGACATCGTCGCCAAGGTAGCGGCGAAGACGATCCCTGCACGCAGGAGCTAGCGAGGCCGCTCACCGATCCCACGTATCCTCGGGCCCATGCCCCGACCTGTCCGCGTCGAGTGCCGCAAGTGGCCCGACGACCCGCACTGGGAGTTCGACGGGCTGCTTCTCGGAATCGACGGGCACGGCACCTGGATCGGGGTCACCGAGGGCACCCTGCTCGCCAGCCCCACCCGTGCCTTCCAGGCAGCCGCCGACCACGTGACCTTGGTCCCCCACGACGCGTGGTGGCTGGCCACCTTCTACGTCGACCATCCGAGGCGGCCCTTCGACACCTACGTCGACATCACCAACCCGGCGGTGTGGCACGGAGAGGGCCTCGTCCGGGCCGTGGACCTCGACCTGGACGTGATCAAGGGGACCACCGGCCGTGTCTGGGTCGACGACGAGGACGAGTTCGCCCAGCACCGCGTGTCCCTCGGCTATCCCGAGTACGTCATCGAGCAGGCCGTCGCGAGCTGCGAGGACGTCCTGGCAGCCGTCGAGGCCGGCAAGGCGCCCTTCGACGGCTCCCACCGTGACTGGATCGCGCGGTTGCGAAAATCTTGACGGGCCGACGCTTGTCTAGTCCTGTTCAACCAATCTTCAACTAATTTGTGTGGAATGACCGTTTTTGGTGAGAGCCGTCCCCGAGCCCTCATAGGCTGGTGCGCGTTGCCCGATACCGCATGAAGGTTCACCACTGATGAAGCACCTCTGGGCGTTGCTCACCGCCCCGGTCGTCTCCGCTGCCCTGGCCGTGTCCGGCGTCGCTGCTGCGGCCGCCATCGTTCCCGGCCACGACGACTCGCTCGCCGCCGAGACGACCACGTCCTCGCCCGTTCCCGGCGTCGCTGCCCACGGGTTCTTCTGGCAGCTGACCGCCGCCCAGGACGTGCTCTCCGGCACCTTGCTGACCACCCGGAGGGGGCTGCGCTTCGAGGGCACCCGGAGCGACCGCCAGTTCTTCGAGATCAGCAGCACGGGCAGCAACGACGTACCCGAGGCGGCACTGCGTGCCTACCGCAACGCCGAGAAGGTCATGGCGAGGACCGACCCTGCCTGCCAGATCTCCTGGACCCTCCTGGCGGCCATCGGTCGCGTGGAGTCCAACCACGGACGGTTCGGCGGCTCCCAGCTCGGCGCCGACGGCGTCTCCCGCCCCGAGATCCGCGGTCCCGAGCTCAACGGTGACGGCGCGTTCGCCGCGATCGCCGACACCGACAACGGCGCCCTGGACCGCGACAAGGTCTGGGACCGGGCGGTGGGCCAGATGCAGTTCCTGCCCGAGACCTGGCGCTCCGTCGCGCGCGACGGTGACGGCGACGGGACGATGAACCCGGACGACATCGACGACAGCGCGCTGGGCTCGGCCGTCTACCTGTGCGGCGCCGGCGGCAGCCTCGCCGACGAGGCCGGCATGTCCCGGGCGGCCTTCCGCTACAACCACTCCGACTACTACGTCCAGCTGGTGCTGTCCTTCCGCTCGGGCTACGAGACCGGGGTCTTCGCGCAGCCCTCCCCGCCGCCCCCGGCCGCTCCCCGGAGCAAGGTCACGTCGGTCAAGCCGTCGACGAAGCCCGTCACCAGGAAGAAGACCGTCAAGCCACCGCTCGGCCAGCCGGCCCCGTCGACCGTGAAGCCCACGCCCAGTGCCACGCCCGGCGCCACGCCCAGTGCCAAGCCGAAGCCCACGCAGAAGCCCACGCAGAAGCCCACGCCGGGCCTGTCGGCTCCTGCGCTGGTGACGGTCGAGGGGATCTGGAGCGAGTGCGCCGCCGGCTACTGCCTGGGGACGACGCCGCTCGACCTCGGCGACGCCGAGGCCCTCACTGCCCAGGCCTCCGCCGACTTCGACGGCAGCCGGACGGCGGAGACCAACGCCCTGGAGTTCGCCGGGCTCGCGAACCAGACTGTCACCCTGCAGGTGGTGCGCAGGGCCGGCGGGTTCCTCGTCTACGTGATCGGCGACCACGGCTACCGCAATGCCGACGGCTCGTTCGCACGGACCGTCGCCGCCTCGCAAGCCGTCGCCTCCCCGGGCGCAGACGCGACGCCCTGAGCAAGGTTCCGCCAGGGCGTGGAACGATGAGACCGTGCCCATCGAGTTCACCGACTCCCCCGAGCCGACTCTGGGTGTCGAGTGGGAGTTCGCGCTGGTGGACAAGCAGTCGCGCGACCTCGTCAACGCGGCCTCCGAGCTCTTCGACCTCGTCCACGGACGACACGGTCCACAGCCGCGGATCCACAAGGAGCTGCTGCGGAACACCGTCGAGCTGACCACCGGCATCTGCCGCACCACGGGCGAGGCCGTGGACGAGCTCTCCGCCCTGATCGACCTCGTCCGGCCTCTCGCCGACGAGCTCGGGGTCGACCTCTACTCCGCGGGCACCCACCCGTTCGCCGAGTGGTCCCACCAGCTGCTCACCCCGGGCCACCGTTACGAGGAGCTGATCGCGCGCACCCAGTGGTGGGGGCGCCAGATGCTGATCTGGGGGACGCACGTCCATGTCGGCGTACGCCGGGAGCACGCGATGCCGATCGTCTCGGCCCTGCTGAAGTGGTACCCACACCTCCAGGCGCTCTCCGCGTCCTCGCCGATCTGGGCCCGCACCGACACCGGCTACGCGAGCAACCGGGCGATGATGTTCCAGCAGCTGCCGACCGCCGGGCTGCCCTTCCAGTTCGACACGTGGTCGGACTTCGAGCACTACGCCCAGGACCTGATCACCACCGGCGTCATCGAGGACATCAGCGAGATCCGCTGGGACGTCCGCCCGTCGCCGCGCCTGGGCACCGTCGAGGTGCGGATCTGCGACGGCGTCTCGACGCTGTGGGAGATGCGGGCGCTCGTCGCCCTGACCCACTGCCTGGTCGTCGACCTCTCGGACCGGCTCGACCGCGGCGAGGCCGTGCCGACGATGCCTCCCTGGCACGTGCAGGAGAACAAGTGGCGCGCCGCCCGCTACGGCCTGGACGCCTGGATCATCCTCGACGCCGAGTCCAACGAGCGGCTGCTGCACGAGGACCTGCACGAGCTCGTCGAGCACCTGGCGCCGGTCGCCGAGCGGCTGAAGTGCTCCGAGGAGCTGGCCCTGGTGGAGGAGATCCCGCGTCGCGGGGCGTCGTACCAGCGCCAGCGTGGGGTGGCCGCGAGCACCGACGGCGACCTCGTGGCCGTCGTCGACTCGGTGGTCCGCGAGCTCTGAGGCCACCCGCGGATCCTCAGCCCGCGAGGGGCGGGATCTGGTCGACAGCCGCCAGCGAGTCCATGCCGGTGACCGCCAGCAGGTCCGCGACCAGCGAGCGAATCTGCGCCAGCACCACCTCCGAGGAGAGGCCTCGGGAACGTTCGACGCGCGCGGTCGCCCGACCCACCGCCACCAGCCGGTCGCGGACGGCGGTCGCCGCTCGTCCTGCACCCAGCTCGTCGGCGATGGCGTCGGCGCAGTCGGCAAGCTCCTCCAGCAGGGCGGCGTACGACGGGGGGATCGACTCCCCCCGATAGGCCGCCACCGCCACCCGCCGTACCAGCACCCGGGTGTTGCGCAGCGCGAAGTCCAACGGCTCCACCAGCTCGGCCATGGCGCGCACGCGTCCGCGATGCCGACGCCGGAAGGGCGAGGAGCGCACCACCGACAGCCCCTCGTCCGCGGCGGCGCGCAGCTCGACCAGGAGCTCGTCGGTCGTCCGCGCGTCGCGGAGGACCCCCAGGGCGCGCTGCACGTCGCCGTCGCCGATGCTCGCGGCGGCGGCCCGGAGGAGGACGGCGATCTTGCGGACGACCACCCCGGCCTGTTCACGCGGGCGCCGGAGCGGTGCCCGGGGCACGACGGCAGCGGCGACAAGGGCGACCGCTCCCCCGATCAACGCGTCGGTCCATCGGATGAAGGCGGCCCCGGAAGAGGGCACCAGGGTGCTGACGACGATGGCCTGCACGGCCGCCTGGTTGACGAACAGGACACCCTGCCCGAGCAGGAGCGCCGTGCTCATCGCCAGCGACACGATGAGGGTGATCTGCCAGCCGCCGGAGCCCAGCCAGTGGGTGAGCAGGTCACCCACGAAAACCCCGATCGCGACGCCCACGGTCACCTCGGCCACGCGCCGCAGCCGCTGGCCGTAGGACGTTCCGAGGCTGACGACTGCGGCGATCGGCGCGAAGAACGGAGTCTGGTGGCCCAGCACGTCGCTGGCGATCACCCAGGCCACGCCGGCGGCGACGGCACACTGCGCGATCTGGAACGACTTCGCGCGCAGCCGCGCCCGCCGCGCCCGCAGGGAGGTCCTGCTCCTCGCGACGGCGAGCCCGAACTGCGGGGCCGCGGCGGCTCCTCGCGTCAGGTGCTGCCGTGGACCGCTACTTCTTGAGGGTGGTTCCACGGCCGTGGAGCATCGTGACGATCTGGGTCAGCTGGTTGTCGGCCTTGGCGTTGCGCGTGAAGGTGGTCAGCGCGAGCATCGGCTTGAACCGCTGCCTGGCGATGGCCTTGGCGTAGGTGAACTCCTTGAGCCCGTCCGGACCGTGGATGCGCCCGAAGCCGGAGTCCCCGACGCCACCGAAGGGCAGGGACGGGATGGCCGCGAACGTGATCACGCCGTTGACCGCCGTCATGCCGGAGCGGATGCGTTCGGCCAGCTCCATCCCCCGCGCCCTGGCGAAGACCGTCGAGCCGAGCCCGTAGCGGGTGCCGTTCGCCTTCTCCACCGCGTCGTCCATGTCCTTGACGCGGGTGACGGTCACGGTCGGGCCGAACGTCTCCTCCTGCACGGCCAGCGAGTCCTCGGGTACGTCGACCAGCACGGTGGGCTGCACGAACCGGACGCCGACCGCACCGGGGCCGCCGAGCACCGCCTTGCCGCCACGGTCGAGCGCGTCCTGGATGTGCGCGCTGATCACGCCCAGCTGGCTGGGCATCGTGATCGGCCCCATCTTCGTGTCCGGTGAGTCCTCGGCACGCAGGTCCCTGGCCTTGTCCAGCAGCCGCGAGAGGAAGTCGTCGTACACCCGGTCGTGGACGTAGACCCGCTCCACGCCGATGCAGGTCTGCCCGGCGTTGCTGCAGGCGCCCCACAGGGTGGCGTCCGCGGCGGCGTCGAGGTCGGCGTCCTGGTCGACGAGCACTGCGTCCTTGCCACCGGCCTCGATGACGACGGGGGTGAGCGTCTCCGCGCAGGCCGCCATCACCTTCTTGCCGGTGGCGGTGGAGCCGGTGAACGCCAGCTTGTCGACGCCGGCCCGGCACAGGGCCGCACCGGTCTCGCCCAGGCCCGTGACCACCTGGAAGACGGGCTGCTCGGGCACGACCTCACCGAAGGTCGCCCCCAGCCAGTAGCCCACGCCCGGGGTGAGCTCACTGGGCTTGAACACGACAGCGTTGCCGGCGGCCAGCGCGTAGGCGATCGAGCCCATCGGCGTGAAGACCGGGTAGTTCCACGGGCCGATGACCCCGACGACGCCCAGCGGGCGGTACTCGACGGTGGCCGCCTGGTTGGCCATCACCAGACCGGAGGACACCTTGCGCCGGCCGAGGACCTTGCGCGCGTTCTTCGCCGCCCAGGCGACGTGGTCCAGCGCGAGCGCGGCCTCGAGGGTGGCGTCGCTGTGCGGCTTCCCCGTCTCCTGGTGGACGATGTCCGCGAGCTGCGCGATGCGCCTGGTCATCACGCCGGCCCAGGCAGTGAGGCGCTCTGCCCGCTCGTCGAAGCTCAGCCCGGACCAGAACGTGGCGGCGTCGTGGGCCCGTGCCACCGCGGCCTCGACGAAGGCGGCGGAGTGCACCGGCCAGGTGCCGACGACGTCGCCGGTGACCGGGCTGAGCGAGTCGAAGGTCTCCTGGCTGTCGCCGGCTGCCTGGTTCGAGGGTGCCTGGACGTCTGCGGTCATCGCGCGCTCCTGATGAGGTCGGCTGCCTTCTCGGCAACCATGATGGTGGGGGCGTTGGTGTTGCCACGAGGGACGGCGGGCATGACGGAGGCGTCCACGACGCGGAGGCCGTCGACTCCCCGGACCCGGAGGTCGGCGTCCACCACGGCGTCCTCGCCACTGCCCATCGCGCAGGTCGCCACCGGGTGGTAGAGCGTCTGAGCGTTGTTGCGGATGTGCTCGACGAGGTCGTCGTCGCTGGGGTTCGCGGGGAGCTGCCACGGCGAGTCGAGGTAGCGCGCCAGAGGCCCCTGACCGCAGATGTCCCAGACCCGTCTCATGCCCGCCAGCATGGCGTCGAGATCGGTCCCGTCGTCGAAGTACGCCGCGTCGATCGCCGGGTGCCAGGCCGGGTCGGCCGAGCGCAGTCTGAGCGAGCCGCGGCTGCGGACGCCGACCAGGGTCGGCGCCGCGGTGAACATGCGCCGGGTCGGCTCGCGCAGCCCGTTGTCGTAGAACCCGGCCGGAGCGACGTGGTACTGGATGTCGGGTGCGACGAGGTCGTCCCTCGTCCTGAGGAAGCCGCCACCCTCGCCGATGTTGGAGGTCAGAGGTCCCGTGCCGCGGACCTTCCAGCGAAGGAGGTTGCGCACGTTCGAGAACTCGGCTAGGTCGGTGGTGCCGCGGGTGTACCAGGCCATCGGCACGGCCGGGTGGTCCTGCAGCCGCTGGCCCACGCCGGCGAGGTCGGAGACCACGTCGATGCCGTGCTCACGCAGGTGCGAGGCCGGACCGATGCCCGAGAGCATCAGGAGCTGGGGGCTGTTGACCGCTCCACCGCACAGCAGCACCTCGCGGGACGCCCGCGCGGTGACCTCGCGGCCCCCGAGACGGTAGGTGACCCCCGCGGCCCGTTCCCCCTCGACGACGATCCGGGTCGCGAACGCGCCCGTCTCCACGTCGAGGTTGTCGCGGTCACGCACAGGCTTGAGGTAGGCCTCGTTGACCGACCAGCGTCGCCCGTTGCGGCAGGTCACCTGGTAGAGCCCGGCCCCCTCCTGCTCGGAGCCGTTGAAGTCGTCGGTCGGCTTCATCCCGGCGCTGACGGCGCTCTCGAGCCAGAGGTCGGTCAGCTCGTGGGTGTAGCGCCGGTCCTCGACGTGCAGCGGTCCGTCCTGGCCGTGGTACTTCCCACCGAGTCGGGTGTTGCCCTCCGCCTTGCGGAAGTAGGGCAGGACGTCGTCGTACCCCCAGCCGGTGGCGCCGTACTCGTCGCGCCAGGCGTCGTAGTCGGCGGCGTTGCCGCGGATGTAGATCATGGCGTTCATCGAGGAGCAGCCACCGAGGGCCTTCATCCGGGGCCAGTAGGCCCGCCGGTTGTGCAGCTGCTTCTGCTCGGTGGTGTCGTAGTTCCAGTCCCACCTGGTCTTGAACAGCGCCGGGAAGGCAGCCGGGATGGAGATCTCGTCGGCCTCGGCCTCGGGACCGGCCTCGAGCAGCAGCACCCGAACGCCCGGGTCCTCGGTCAGCCTGGCAGCGAGCACCGCTCCGGCACTGCCTGCTCCGACGATGACGTAGTCATGGTCCCGGGCCGTGCTGCTGGTTCCTGACATGCTGCCTCCCGATGCTCGACCTCGTCGTCTGCCTGCCGAACCTATACCCGGTCACGAGCGTGCGGGGCTGCTCGGGCCGTCAGTCGCAGCGGCCGGTGGGCGCGCCCGGTGGCCGCCCTCCCACACCCACCCGTCTCTGCCGCGCGACCCCGTGCCAGGCACGACGGGGGTGGGCGTGGAGGCCCCCCGTCTTGGTACGGCGAGGTACGTCTGGTCATGGCCGGACAAACACGCGAGGATCGGCTGGCCCCGGACGGGGCTCGATGAGAGGCGGAGACGTGGTAGTTCCGATCGACCCGACGTCAGCGGCGTTCCTCTTCGCGGAGAACAGGCAGATGCCGATGCACGTGGGCGGGCTGCAGCTCTTCGAGAGGCCCGAGGGCGCACCCCGTGACTACGTGCGGCAGATGTACGAGTCCATGTCACAGGTGTCCTCGATCGCGCCGCTGTTCCTCAAGCGACCCACGCGAGGGATCACGACGGCCGGCCAGTGGGTGTGGACCCAGGACGAGAGCTTCGACCTCGAGTACCACTTCCGCCACAGCGCCCTGCCCAGGCCCGGTCGTGTCCGCGAGCTGCTCGAGCTGTGCTCGCGGCTGCACAGCACGCGCCTGGCACGTGAGCGCCCGCTGTGGGAGGCCCACCTGATCGAGGGGCTGCGTGACGGGCGCGTGGCGCTCTACACCAAGGTCCACCACTCGCTCGTCGACGGCATCTCGGCGATGCGCCTGCTGCAGAGCGTGATGAGCACCGACCCGGATGAGGTCGACATGCCCCCGATGTGGGCCGAGCGACCCCGCGCGAAGACCAGGAAGGCCCACCAGGACGCAGAGCGAAGCGTGGCCGGCGTACCCCTGGACGCGATCCGGTCGGCTCTGGGCATCACCGCCGAAGCTGCCGGGCTGCCGTCCGCGCTGATCAAGACGCTCAAGCACGGCCTGAGGAACGAGACGTCAGCCCTCTCGCTCTACGCGCCGCGCACGATGTTCAACACCACCATCACGGGCTCGCGCCGTTTCGCAGCGCAAGGGTGGGAGATCGAGCGGTTGCGGGCCATCGGCAAGGCCAGCGGTACGACGCTCAACGACGTCGTCCTCGCGATGTGCTCCGGCGCCATCCGCAACTACCTGATCGAGCACGACGCCCTGCCCGAGTCGTCTCTGGTCTCGATGGTGCCCGTGGGTCTCGACGCGAAGCGGTCGGGCTCCGGCTCGGGCGATGGTGGCAACGCCGTGGGTGCCGTCATGGTCCGGCTCGGCACCCACCTGGACGACCCTGCCGAGCGGCTCGCCGGGATCCACCGGTCGATGAGGACCGGCAAGGAGGCCCTCGGCTCCATGACCCAGCTGCAGATCATGGCGATGAGCGCGCTGGGCATGGCGCCGTCGATCGTCACCCCGATGCTGCGCATGCAGGGCATCATCAGGCCGCCGTTCAACCTGATCATCAGCAACGTGCCCGGTCCCCGGAAGCCGATGTACCTCAACGGCGCCAGGATGACCGGCACCTACCCTCTGTCGATCCCCATCAACGGCATGGCGCTCAACATCACCTGCAACAGCTACGCCGACGACATGGACTTCGGCCTCACGGGCTGCCGCCGCAGCGTGCCGCACCTGCAGCGCCTGCTGGGGCACCTCGACAGCGAGCTGACCGCACTGGAGAAGGCGGCCGGCGTCAGCTGATCAGGCGGCCGAAGCGACGACCCCGGCCGTGGACGAGGGGACCGTGGCCACCTCGAGGGCGAGCTCCTCCGCCTCCACGTAGTCACTGACCTCGCGCAGCACACCGGAGAGCGGGACGTCGAGGGCTGCGCACAGGGCTGAGAGCAGCTCGGAGGACGCCTCCTTCTGGCCACGCTCGATCTCGGAGATGTAGCCGAGGCTGACACGGGCGGCCGACGACAGCTCACGGAGCGTCATGCCCTGGCGCATCCGCTCGGCTCGTAGCACGTCACCGAGCGATGCGCGGAACAGCAACGTTCCCAGACCCATGTCGTTCTCCTTCTCCCGGTGTGTCGTGTCAACGCTACCGAATGCACGGTTCTTCCCGTGCGCGGCTCCCGTGGCCGCGCGTGTCACGACCGGTCCGAGGGACCCTCGTCGAGCTCATCGAGTCCCTGCTCGATCGCGTAGCGCACCAGCTGGACGCGGTTGTGCAGCTGCAGCTTGCGCAGCGTGTTCTGCACGTGGTTCTGGACGGTGCGGTGCGAGAGGAACAGACGCTCGGCGATCTGCTTGTAGGACATGCCCATGGCCACCAGACGCAGCACCTCGGTCTCACGCTCCGTGAGACGAGGTGTCTCGTCGCGGCCGGTGGCGGCGGCGCCTCGGGTGTCGGACAGGCGGCGGTACTCCCCCAGCACCAGGCCGGCCAGCCCGGGTGTGAACACGGTGTCACCGAGCGCGACGCGACGTACGGCGGCCACCAGCTCGGCCCGCGAGGCGGACTTCACCAGATAGCCCGTCGCCCCGGCCTTGACGGCCTCGAGCACGTCCTGCTGCTCGCCGCTGGCGGACAGGATCAGCACCCTGACCGACGGGTCCTGCCTGACCACCTCGGCGGTCACGGCCACGCCGTTCGGGGCAGGGATCTGGAGGTCCAGCACCAGCACGTCGGGCCGCGCGGCCGGGAACCGCGTGATGGCGTCCGTGCCGTTCCCCGCGGTGGCCACCACCTCGAGGCCCGCCTCGGTCAGGTCCCGCGCCACCCCCTCGCGCCACATGGGGTGGTCGTCGACCACCATCACCCGGAGCCTCGTCATCTCCACGGCCCGCACCCTAGCGGTCGGACGGGCGGAGGTAGCGGCCCCGACGGTGCTCCAGCGGTACGCCGTCCTCGCCGACCTCCAGACCGACGATGCGGGCGACCACCAGGTCGGACCAGCCCACGGACTCGAACGACTCGACCTCCACGTCGGCCCAGGTCGTCGCCGAGGCCAGCCGCGGGCCGAACGCGGTCTGCTCCCACTCCGCCGTCGTGAACTGCCCGCCGGGCGCGGGCATCTGTCCGGCGAAGACCTCGGCGAGCTCGCGGTCGTGCCACCTCAGCAGGTGTACGACGGCCCGCCCGGTCTCCTCGAGCACGTCGCGCAGCGAGCAGTCCGGATCGACCAGCGCGAGCACTCGTCCGGGTTCACCGCCTGAGACCATCACCGACGAGACGGTGAGGCCCGCGCGCTCAGCACCGAGGTCGCCGCCACCACTGGTCCAGAGGGTCACGGCTCCGCCGAGACGGCCACGCAGCCGGCGTACGGGATCGGCGTCCGGATCCAGGAACGGATGCTCGGTGTGGATGGTCACGAGCCCACCAGCGGCCGCTCGGGATGACGGGGAACCTCGAGCTCCCACTCGGTGCCCTGACCCGGCGATGAGTGCACGGTCGCCGTTCCACCGAGGTCGCGCATCCGGCCGACGATGGACTGCTGCACCCCGAGGCGACCCTCCGCGGCCGACGCCGCCAACCGACCCTCGGGGATCCCGGGCCCGTCGTCGCGCACGGACACCACCCACCGGTCGCCGAGCTCCTCCAGCAGCACCCACGCCTCGGCCTCGCGGCCCACATGGTGCCGGACGTTGCTCAGGCACGACTCGACGGCGGACAGGACCTCGCTGGCGGTCTCCGCAGGCATCGTTGCCGGGGTTCCCGGAAACGCCACGTGCACCTGCGCGGTCTGGAGCGCCGCCAGCAGCTGCACGAGGTCGAGGGTCCCGAGCGGCGCCAGCAGCTCGCGCGAGTCCTGCTGCACCAGCCCCCGCAGCCGGACCTCCTGCTCGCCCGCGAGCCGCCCCAGCTCGACACCCTCCGGCCCCAGCTCGGGAGCCCGACGCTGCACCAGCGCGAGCGCCTGCAGCACGCCGTCGTGCACCACTCGCGCCAGCCGCTGGCGCTCCTCAGCGGCGGCGGCTGCCCGCTCGGCCCGGTCACGCTGGGCCGCTGTCTGCTGCAGCAGCCCGGACAGGAAGCCCACGACGGTCCCACCGAGGACCAGCAGGAAGATGTTGCCGTAGGCCCTCTGGGTGAAGTCCTCACGGACAGCGAGGTCGGCCGCCGAGACCAGCACAGCCGCCGACAGCCCACCGACCCAGCGCCACAGGATCGCCCAGGCCAGGACGACGCCCATGACCCAGAAGCCGGGGAGCGTGGCATTCAGCCCCTCCCCCTTGACGTACGGCGAGACGCCGATCGCGGCCAGCGCCACGAGGAGGTCGGCCACGAGCAGCCAGGGTCGGCGGTGGTGCGGAGCGGCGTAGGCCCACACGACGAAGACGGTCCACCCGACCAGCGCGGCCATCACCAGCCAGCCCACCGCGGAGTGGGCGTAACCGTGGAAGCGCCACAGGTAGATGCCGAGCGCGTTCAGCAGGACGACGAGGCGCAGGACGCCCAACGCCCGGAACATCGTGTCCTGCACCGGGCCGTGCGGCTCGACACCGGCAGCCACGCGTCAGGAGGCCTTCGCGTCCGGACCGGGGTCGGCCGCCTCGGTCCTCTTGGCCTTCTCCGCCTTCTCGGCGGCTGCTTCCTTCTCGTGCTTCTTGTGCTCCTCCTTGGCCACGGAGGCGTACTTGTCGACGTACTCCTGGCCGGAGAGCCGCATGATCTCGTACATGATCTCGTCGGTGATCGACCGCAGGATGTAGCGGTCGTTCTCCATGCCCTCGTAACGGCTGAAGTCCAGCGGCTTGCCGAAGCGCAAGAGGGGCCGGGTGAAGGAGCCGAACTTCTTGCCGGGAGGCGCCACGACGTCGGTGCCCACGACCGCCACCGGAATCACCGGCACGCCCGTCTCGAGCGCCAGTCGGGCCACACCGGTCTTGCCGCGGTAGAGCTTGCCGTCGTGGGAGCGGGTGCCCTCGGGGTAGATGCCGAAGAGCTCCTTGGCGTCCAGCACCCGCTTGGCGGCCGTCAGCGCGCCTTCCGCAGCGGAGGCGCCCGACCGGTCGATCGGCACCTGCCCGGCCCCCGAGAAGAACCGCTTCTGGAACCAGCCCTTGATCCCGGGGCTGTTGAAGTACTCGGCCTTGGCCACGAAGGTCACCCGTCGGGGCAGCGTCAGCGGCATGAAGAGCCAGTCGGCGTAGGAGAGGTGGTTGCTCGCCAGGATCGCGGGACCCTCGTCCGGTACGTTCTCGGCGCCCGAGATGCGCGGGCGGAAGACCACCCGCAGGAGCGGACCGATGGCGATCCACTTCAAGAACCAGTAGAACAAGCTGGCCACCTTCCTCTCATCCATCGAACCCTAGGGCACGCGGGTGCATCACATCACCCTGCGCGACGCCGGCTCCCCCGGTCGTTCCGGTCGACGTGTGGCCCGGACGGTCGCCGCATGACACCATTGCCGCGCCCCGCACCCCACGCGAGTACGACCGGGAGATCGCCTGTGACCGTGCACCCCCTCGCCGAGCCGTTCCTCGCCGACGGCGACCCCTCGTCACCGCGCGGCCGCACAGGCGTCCTGCTCAGCCACGGGTTCACGGGCTCACCGGCGTCGATGAAGGGGTGGGGCGAGTACCTCGCCGGTCAGGGGTACGCCGTGTCCGTACCCCGGCTCCCCGGTCACGGCACCACCTGGCGCGACATGAACACGACCACCTGGGCGGACTGGTCCGGTGAGGTCGACCGTGCCTTCGAGACCCTCTCGCACCACGTCGACAGCGTCTTCGTCTGCGGGCTCTCGATGGGTGGCGGCCTCGCGCTGCGGCTCGCCGCCGACCGCCCCGACCGGGTCGCAGGGCTGGTGCTGGTCAACCCCGCGGTGGGCACCAACCGCAAGGACGTGAAGATGCTCCCGGTGCTCAAGCACCTGGTGCCCTCGTTCCCGGGCATCGCCAACGACATCAAGAAGCCGGGGATCGAGGAGCACGGCTACAGCCGCACGCCGCTGCGCGCCGCCGACTCCATGTTCCGGGGCTACAAGGTGCTGCGCTCCGAGCTCGGCCGCGTCACGTGCCCGGTGCTGCTGTACCGCTCCGCCGAGGACCACGTGGTCGACCCGTCCTCGGCCCGCATCATCCTCAGCAGCGTCTCCTCGAGCGACACCCGCGAGGAGATCCTTGAGAACAGCTACCACGTGGCCACGCTCGACAACGACGCCGAGCGTATCTTCGAGGGGTCCGCTGCTTTCATCGAGCGCGTCTCCGGCGCCATCCGACGGAGCTGATCTGCCCTGACCACACCCCACGACCCGGAAGACGAACCTGCCGGGGACGACCTTCCCGACCAGCCTGCCCAGGAGCAGCCGGACCGGGCCTCGGCCGAGGACGCACTGTGGCGCTCGATCATCGACAACTACGGTGACCGGCCCGCACTCGACGACGAGCCGGAGACCGCGGTCCGGCCCTCGGCGCGCGCTCCCGACTCACCCTTCCCCACGAGCCACGACGAGCCGGCCGAGCCGGACGCACCGGACCCGGAGGAGCACTACGTCCCTCCGCCGCCACCTCCCCTGCCGACGCCCCCGCCGGCGCGGCTGCTCGCCTGGGCCGGGCTGTTCGGGGTGCCGTCGTTCGTGCTGGTGGCGCTGGTCGCCCACTTGGTGCTGCCCTCGTGGCTGGGTCTGGTACTCATGTCCTGGTTCGTGGGCGGCTTCGTGTTCCTGGTGGCCTCGATGAGACCGGGAGAGAGCGACGACCACGACGACGGGGCGAGGCTCTAGCAGCCGTCCCACCGACGACCGAGAGCTCTGGAGGGCAACGAGTGGCGCACAGCGAGATCGTCGAGATCAGGGGTCACCTGATCGACACCGCAGCACTGTCGAAGGTGCTCAACGACATCGCCGAGTACGGCGGCGACTACGTGGTGGAGCAGTTCGACATCGGCCACGGGTCCGCCGACCCGTCGTACGCCCGGATCAACGTCTCCGCCGCCCGCGAGGAGACCCTGCAGCGCATCTTGATGCGGCTCCAGATCCACGGCGTCAACCAGGTCGACCCCGGAGAGGCCCAGGTCGACGTCGCGGACATGGACGGCGTCTTCCCCGACGGGTTCTACTCCAGCACCAACCTCGAGACCCAGGTGCGCCTCGACGGGCGCTGGGTCCGGGTCCGCAACCCCGAGATGGACTGCGGGCTGGTGGTACTCGACGGCGACGACACCGCCCCGGAGGTACGCACCCTGCCGATGTCCGACGTCCGCGCCGGCATGAAGATCGTGTGCGGCGCCTCCGGCATCAAGGTCACCGTCCCGATCTCCACGAAGGAGGAGGGCTCCTTCGGGTTCATGGAGTCCGACGTCTCGAGCGAGAAGCCTCAGGCCGTGCTCGTCCGCCAGGTCGCCGACGGCATGCGCGAGGCGAAGGAGGCGGGCCGGAAGGTCCTCTGGGTCGGCGGCCCCGGCGTCGTGCACACCGGCGCGTCCGACGCCATGGTGGCGCTCGTCGAGGCGGGGTACGTCGACGTGCTCTTCGCCGGCAACGCGCTGGCGACCCACGACATCGAGTCCGCCCTCTACGGCACCTCCCTCGGCATCGACCTCGCCCGGGGACAGGGTGTGGAGCACGGTCACGAGCACCACATCCGCGCCATCAACACGATTCGCAAGGCCGGGTCGATCCGGGCCGCCGTCGAGCAGGGCGTGCTCACGAGCGGGATCATGCACTCGCTGGTGACCCATGGGAAGGACTTCGTGCTGGTCGGGTCGGTGCGTGACGACGGCCCCCTGCCCGACGTCTACACGGACGTGATCGAGGGCCAACGGGCCATGCGTGCCGAGCTGGACGACGCCGGGTTCTGCCTGATGGTGGCGACGATGCTGCACTCCGTGGCCACCGGCAACATCCTCCCGGCCTCGGTGCCCCTGGTCTGCGTCGACATCAACCCGGCAACCGTGACCAAGCTGGCCGACCGCGGTTCCTCGCAGGCGCGCGGCATCGTCACCGACGTCGGGCTCTTCCTCGAGCAACTCGCGATGGAGCTCTCCCCCACCTACCGACGCGGGTAGGCCGGGAGGCCACGCGGGCGAGGTCTGCCGCGCCCACCACCCCGGCCATCGGACCGAGCACGGCCCCCACCACCTTCGGGAGGTCCCGGTGGCCCGCACCGACGAGGCTCTGCTCCAGCGCCTCCCGGGCCGGGCTCAGCAGGAGGTCCCCGGCCGCGGAGACTCCTCCGCCGACCACGACCAGCGGCGGGTCCAGGGCCGCGACGAGGTTGGCGATCCCGACGCCGAGCCACGTGCCCACCACGGAGTACGCCTCCATCGCTGCGGGGTCTCCCTCGCGGGCTGCGGCCGTGAGCGCGGGCCCGGACAGACTGCTCCCGACGTCGGCCGCCGCCCGGGCCAGGGCGCGGCCGGAGCAGTACTGCTCCCAGCACCCCCGGCCACCGCACGGGCACAGGCGCCCGGCGGGGACGACCTGCATGTGGCCGTACTCCCCCGCCATGCCGTTGACTCCGCGCACGAGCCGGCCCCCCACGACCAGCGAGCCGCCGATGCCCGTGCCGAGCGTGATCATCAGGGCGTCCGGGGCCGCCTGGGCGGCGCCGAAGCGCGCCTCCGCCCACAACGCGGCCGAGGCGTCGTTGTCGACCAGCACACGGCTGACGACCCGGTGACCGAGTCGCTTCCCCAGCTTCTCGGCCAGGGGTTCGTCCCGCCAGGGCAGGTGGGGCGCGAAGCGGACACGCTCCCCGTCGCGCGCGACGAAGCCCGCGGCGGCGACACCGACGGTCATCCGTCCGTGCTGGGCGATCAACCGTTGGACGACCTCGACGAGGGCGTCCTCCACCTCCTGGACCGAGGCGTTGTCGATGCCGGAGCCGGGTCCGGGCGTCGGGGTCGCCTCGGTGTCGAGCACGCGGCCCAGTCCGTCGACGACCGCCGCAAGCACCTTCGTGCCGCCGATGTCGACACCGATGGACGGGTTCACGACAGCCACCCGTCGGGTGCCTGGATCATCACCACGTCCCTGGAGGTGTCCAGCACCCGCCAGCCCGCGAACGTGGTCAAGGCGTAGGCGAGCTTGCTGTGGGTCGGCAGCAGGGCGTACTCCACCTTGTTCGTGCGCAGCGTCCGGTCCCAGCCAGGACGAAGCAGCAGCTGGTCGCGCTGCTCCCTGAGGTGGCGGGTGGTGTAGGCGTCGGAGTAGCCGTCGATGACGGGGTTGAGCTCGGGGTGACGCCACAGCAGGTAGCCCCCCATGAGGTCCGACGTCTGCAGGGTCGTGCCGTCCGGGAGGCGGTCCAGCGCGGGGTTGACCCAGCTGGGCACGGTCGCCGGCCTGTCGGCGGTGAACGGCACCACCGCGGTCAGCACCACCACCGCGAGGACCCCGATCCCCGCGACCAGACCGCGGTCGTGGCGGGGAACGGCACGGCTGCTCCCCACCAGGCCCTGCAGGGCGGCAGCGGCCAGCGGCACCACCATCACGGCGCCGACGGGCACCGTGCGCACGGCGTACGCCGTCCAGCCGGCCGCCAGCAGGAGCATCAGCACCTGCAGCCATCCGGGCCCGTCGGCGCTCCGGCCCCTCAGCCAGACGAGCAGCGTCACTGTGACGAGGATCGCGGCTGCGGCTGCGTCGTGCGCCCGGAAGTCGGTGGCCGCCCACTCGTCGTGGAACTGCCCGCGGCCGCCGACCAGGAGCACGGCGCCGAACAGGCGGGGGCCGACCGGGGTGAGCGCCGCGACGACGAGGGACAGGACGGGGACGGCCAGGAGCCGAAGCAGCACGGGCCGGAGCTCTGGTAGTCGGGAGCGGTTGTCCAGGGCGATGCCGGCGACGGCGACGAACCCGATCAGGATCCCGACAGGCCACATGCCGTGCACACAGGCCCAGACCCAGGTGAGCGGCACCAGCCACCAGCGCGGCGACAGGTCGGCACCGGTCCGGAGCCAGACGTGCGTGACGACCAGGATCAGGAGGTAGCTGACCACCTGCGGACGCGGCACCAGATCACTGCTGGTGGCGAGCACGACCAGCAGCGTCACCACCACGGCGGGCAGCGGGTCGGCGTAGTGCCTGGCCACGAGGAACACCGCCACGGTCGTGCCCAGCACGACGAACCCGGCGAGCCACGCGACGCCGGCGAGACCGAACGCGGACTCCGCCAGGGCCATCGTCATCTGGCTCGCCCACTGGGTCGGCACCCAGTCACGCCGGCCCAGCGTGGACACGTGCCCGGGGTGCTGAAGGGACCAGCCGTTGAGGAACTCGTGGCCGTAGCGGAGATGGAAGAAGGTGTCGGCGTTGGAGATGGGAGCGCTGACCCAGCGGACCAGCCCGAGGAGCACTCCCGCCAGCAGGACGTAGGGCATCCAGGTCACGAGCCGGGTGACCGCCGCCCCCGAGGGTCGTTCGGTCACCGACGTCTCGCGAGGTCCGCCGCACCCACCATGCCGCCCGCGTTCCCCAGCTGGGCCTGACGCACCTCGAGCATCGGCCGGTGGCCGCGGGCGGTCACGTGGTCGGCGAAGCTCGCGCGGATCGGGTCGAGCAG
The DNA here is from genome assembly GCF_025965085.1 of Marmoricola sp. GTDB lineage: Bacteria > Actinomycetota > Actinomycetes > Propionibacteriales > Nocardioidaceae > Marmoricola. The sequence goes on along the minus strand of NZ_JAOPXP010000006.1, from coordinate 18,386 downwards.
GAGGTCTCCCGCCTCGCACACCCCACCGCCGATGACGACGACGTTCGGGTCCAGCACGGCCGTCAGGGTGGCGACACCCTGGCCGATCCAGTCGCCGAGCTCGGCGAGACGCTCGATGGCGAACGGGTCGCCCGTTCGGGCGGCCTCGGTGATCAGGGGCCCACGGATCGCGGCCACGTCGCCGCCTGCTCTGGCCACGAGGCCGGCAGCCTGTTCCGGGCTCGCGAGGGCGTGCTCCCGGGTCGTCCGGACCAGGGCGCTGCCGGAGCCGTAGGACTCCAGGCAGCCCAGGTTCCCGCACCCGCACCTGACCCCGCCGGGGACCATCTGGATGTGGCCCACCTCGCCGCCGAAGCCGAAGCCTCCCCGCACCAGCTCCCCGTCGATGACGACGCCCCCACCGACCCCGGTGCCGATCGTCAGCATGAGCAGGTCCTCGACGTCCTCTCCGGCGCCGAAGGTGAACTCGCCCCAGGCTGCGGCGTTCGCGTCGTTCTCCACGACCACGGGCAGGTCGAGCTCCTTCTGCAGCCTCTCCTTGAGCGGCTCGTCGCGCCACGCGAGGTTGGGCGCGAACACGACGGTCGCCCGCCGCTTGTCGACGAAGCCTGCCGCGCTGACCCCGACCGCCTCGACATGATGGTCGACGGCGAGGGAGCGGACGAGCTTGCCGATGGTGAGCACGATCTCGGCAGGGTCCTTGGCCGGCGACTCAGTCCGGTCGCGCGCGACCAGCCGACCGCGCTCGTCCACGAGCCCGGCGGAGATCTTCGTCCCGCCCACGTCGACACCCACGGTGTAGGTCATCGGTCCTCGTCCCAGTCGGTCGCGGAGTCCAGGTCGATCTTCTCGACCGGCGACGGCTTCGGCGCACCGTCCGCGTGCGTGGCCAGCAGTCCCGCGGCTGCCTGCAGCAACGAGCTGGCAGCCACGGACAGGTGCGCACGGACCTCCGGGCTCGTCTGGCGCACCACGTGGATGACCTGGCACACGGGGCAGTAGCGGCAGTCCTCGCTCCCGGTCGCGATGTGCTCGCTGACCCCGCTGACCGCCTGCGCGAAGGAGCCGGCGAGGCCCGTGACGGCACCGGCCTCCTCGGGGCCTTGGTCCCTGGCCCAGTCCGACAGGGCGCCGAACAGCTTGGCCGCTTCCTCGCCCACACTGCCCACGGGCTCCTGGGGGCCGGCGCCGGACGCGCCCTGGCCCTCGTCTGCGTCGTTCACGGCTGCTCCTCCTGCTCGAACCGGAACCGTACCTGCAGCGACCCGTCCTCGACGCGAGCCGCCGACACGGTGTGGCGCCGCAGCGCCGCCGGGAGCGACAGCAGCCGACGGTACGAACCAACCGTGACGACCAGCTCGTCGCCGTGACGGGCGAGGTCGACGTCCTGCTTCTGGGCGAAGGGCAGGGCGATGTTGAGCACGGCCCCGGTGCCGGTCCGGACGATCGTCATCGGTCCCTCACCCGTCGGCACGGCCAGCGGGTCGACACCGTCGTACGCCGCCTCCGCCAGGCCGGCGAGTGCGTCGATGCCCACCGGCTCACCCGCCCGGTAGTCGGACCGCCAGATCGGGAGATCGGCGAACGACTGTCGCACCTCGCCGAGCACGGCCTTCTGCGACGCGACCCAGCCCTGCCGCCAGGGGTCCCCCTTCGCCTCGGGGAAGACCCGGTTGGCGATGACGCCGTCGACCCGGTAGCCGTAGAGGGAGAGGGTGGTCAGCGAGCGCCGCGCCTCGGCCACCACGACGGACTCGGGGGTGAGCACCAGGCGCACCGTGGACTCCTTCTCGCTGAGGATCTGCTGCACCTGTTCCAGGTCGCGGTGCAGCCGCTCGACGGCGTCGAAGACGGAGTCCTCCGGCATGGGCACGCCCGCCGCCCGGGTGAGCACCGGCCGCAGCGCCTTGACGACCCGGCGCTGCACGCCGAAGACGCGGGTCATGTACCAGCCCAGCGCCTCCGGCAGCGCCAGCAGCCTGAGCGTCTCGGCGGTCGGCGCACAGTCGACGATGATGACGTCCCAGGTGCCACTGACGGCGTGGTTGCGCAGCTCCAGGAGTGCGAGCACCTCCTCGGCGCCCGGGATGACGGTCAGCTCCTCGGCGGTGATGGGGTCCACGCCCGCAGCGTCGAGCACGGACATCAGGTAGCCCTGGATCTCACCCCAGGAGCGCTCGAACCGGCGCTGGGCATCCACCTGGTGCACCCAGAGGTTCGTGGCCACCTCGAACGGCTCCGAGCCCACCACCTCCAGCCCGAAGGCGTCCCCGAGGGAGTGTGCTGCATCGGTGGAGAGGACCAGGGTGCGCTGTCCCGACCGCGCGGCCAGCGTGGCGGTACCGGCTGCGCTGGTGGTCTTCCCGACTCCCCCCTTGCCGGTGAAGAGGACGATGCGAACGGCCATGCTCAGCCCATCGACTCGACGCGCTTCTTCAATCCCTTGAGCGCAGTGTCGATGATGACCTTCTCCGCCTTGCGCCGCAGCAGGCCGATCATCGGGATGCTCAGCTCGACGGCGAGCCGGTAGGTCACCTCGGTCCCCGCGCCGTTCGCCCGCAGCTCGTAGGCACCCTCCAACGCCTTGAGCATCTTGCCCTCGACGAGGTTCCACCGGACCGAGGAGTCGCCCTGCCAGTCATAGGCCAGGGTGTAGGAGTCCTTGATCGGGGCGGCCTCGAGCTCGAAGTGCACCTTGCGGGCCCGGCCGTCGGGGCCCTCCTCGAGGACCTCGGCCTTCTTCATCCCCTGCGCCCACTCCGGGTACGCCGGGAAGTCGGCGATCACCTCCATCACCCGCGCCGGGGGTGCGTCGATGGTGATGCTGGAGGTGGTCTGCTCGGCCATGGTCCGGGTCCTGACGTCGAAGGCTGCGGTGCGAGGGTTGCCGGCAGTGTGGCGGTTCGGGTGCCGGTCCGGCCGGTCAAGGCTAACGGACCCGACCCCGTCGGGCTGAGCCTCCTGCGAGCGGTGGCCGGGTCGAGAACGAGTACCGTGCAGATGCGATTCCAGCCTCAGGGGAGACCCGGTGAAGGCTCCGAAGAAAGGTGCATCGTGCGCGAGTACTCCACGGCCCTGCAGGTCGATGTCCCGTCGACCGGGAACCTGACCGACGACGTCGTTACCAACGGCACCGAGCACGCCGACAGCGTCGCCTTCTCGCGACACGTCGCGGGCGGCTGGACCGACGTCACGGCGGCGGAGTTCCTCGCCGACGTGCGCGGGGTCGCGAAGGGCCTCGTCGCCGCCGGGATCGAGCCCGGCGACCGGATCGCCCTGATCTCGCGGACGCGCTACGAGTGGACGCTGCTCGACTACGCGATCTGGTTCGCCGGGGCGGTGACCGTTCCCGTCTACGAGACCTCCAGCGCCGACCAGGTGGAGTGGATCCTCACCGACTCCGGCGCCCGTGCCGTGTTCACCGAGAGCCAGGAGCACAACGCCCGCGTCAAGCAGTTCCGGCACGCGCTTCCCGAGCTCCACCACGTCTGGTCCATCGAGGGGAACGGCGTGGGCATCCTGCGCACGCTCGGCGAGGACGTCACCGACGAGGAGCTCGAGGCCCGCCGCACGCACGCCACACCGGAGGACCTCGCCACGCTGATCTACACCTCCGGCACGACGGGTCGTCCCAAGGGCTGCATGCTCACGCACGGCAACTTCATGTTCGAGCTGACGGTGGCGATCGAGGACCTCGAGGCGCTGTTCGCCCCGGCGTCCCAGGACGGCGAGGCTGCGCCCGCGTCGACCCTGCTGTTCCTGCCGCTGGCGCACGTGTTCGCCCGCATCATCCAGGTCGGCTGCGTCAAGGCGCGCGTCCGGATGGGGCACTCGGCCGACATCAAGAACCTGCTCGACGACTTCGCCGGGTTCCAGCCGACGTTCATCCTCGCGGTCCCCCGGGTCTTCGAGAAGGTGTTCAACACCGCCTCGCAGCGTGCCGTGGCAGACGGCAGGGGCAAGGTCTTCGGACGCGCGGCCGACGTCGCCATCGCCTGGTCTCGCGGCCTCGAGACCGGGAGGACCAGCCTGGCCGTCCGCGCCCAGCACCGTGTCTTCGACCGCCTCGTCTACGCCAAGCTGCGCGCGGCGCTCGGCGGCCGCTGTGCGTACGCCGTCTCCGGTGGTGCCCCGCTCGGGGAGCGGCTGGGCCACTTCTACCGTGGCATCGGGGTCAATGTGCTCGAGGGCTACGGCCTCACCGAGACCACGGCCGCGCTCACCGCCAACCTCCCCGAGGCCCAGAAGGTGGGGACCGTCGGCCGGCCGCTGCAGGGCACCAGCGTGCGCGTCGCCGACGACGGCGAGCTGCTGTTCCGCGGGGGCCAGGTCTTCGTCGGCTACTGGCACAACGACGACGCGACCGCGCAGGTCAAGGACGCCAACGGCTGGTTCCACACCGGTGACGTCGGCGAGATCGACGACGAGGGGTTCGTGAGGATCACCGGACGAAAGAAGGAGATCCTCGTCACGGCCGGCGGCAAGAACGTGGCCCCGGCCGTCCTCGAGGACCGCATCCGGGCTCACCACCTCGTCGACCAGTGCGTGGTGGTCGGTGACGGTCAGCCCTTCATCGCCGCGCTCGTCACCCTCGACCCCGAGACCCTGCCCATGTGGGCTGAGCAGCACGGCAAGTCCAGTGACGTCACCGCCCTCCTCGAGGACCCCGACCTGCTGGCCGAGATCCAGGCCGCCGTGGACTCGGCCAACAAGGCGGTGTCCAAGGCGGAGTCGATCCGTCGCTTCGCCGTCATCCCTGCCTCGTGGACCGAGGAAGGGGGCCAGCTGACCCCGAGCCTGAAGCTCAAACGAGGGGTTGTCATGCGCGAGCACCGAGACGACGTGGACGCGCTCTACGTCCGCTGACCTGCTCACCCCGCCAGCCCGGACCATGACGAGACAATTACGAGCCTGAAGTACCCCGGAGTATCGGATTCCGCAGACAAAACGGACGTCGATGCGGCAATCTGAGTGCTGCCGTGAAACAGAAGTGGTCTCACGGTGCCAACGAGAGACGTGGTGGTGCCACCACGCTCCCCCGGACTAGGTAGGTCAGCGTTCATGGATCGCAGAAAAGCACTGCTCATCGTGGCGGCGTTCATCGCGGCACTGGGCACCTTGCTCGTCTTCTTGTACGTGCGCGGCGCGGACAACCGCGCTGACGAGCGCTACGGGGCCGTGCAGGTGCTGCGCGTCGTCAAGCAGATCGCGCCGGGTGAGACCGTGGAGGCCGCCCAGGCCGCGGGCAAGGTCGAGACCGGTTCGGTCTCCCGGAAGGACCTGCTGCCCGACGCGCTCACCACCCTCGACCCGATCGCCGGCAAGGTGGCCACCACCGCCATCTACCCCGGTGAGCAGCTGACCAGCGCCAAGTTCGGCGCCACCGGGGCCGCGACCGGGCTGACCATCCCCAAGGGCAAGCTCGCCGTCTCGGTGAACCTCAGCGACCCGGCTCGCGTGGCCGGGTTCGTCAACCCCGGGGACAAGGTCGCGATCTTCATGGTCAGCTCCGACGCCCGGGGGCCCTACAGCCGGCTGCTGCTGCCCAACGTCGAGGTCATCGGCGCCGGTACGACGACCGTGGTCGCCACCACCACCACCGACTCCACCGGCGCCCAGACCAGCGAGCAGCTGCCCAAGACCCTGCTGACCCTCGCGGTCACCCAGAGCGAGGCGGAGCGTGTGCTCTTCGCCAGCCAGAACGGCGAGCTCGCGTTCGGCCTGATGAACACCGACTCCCAGGTGGCGGCCTCCCGGGGCGTCACCTCCGCCAACCTGTTCCAGTGACCCGGGTCTGACCCCCGCTCGTCTGACCCGAAGCTCCAAGGAAGGAACACGATGCCGATCCTCGTCGAGGCCGACACCACCACCGCCGGTGTGCTGGTAACCGCGCTCCCCGCGGGCTCCCCGGTCGTCTCCCGCCCCGACGACGTGGACGGCCTGCTCACTGGCCGAGGCCACTCAGCCGTGGTGATCGGCCCCACGATCGACCTGCCCACCGCCTCCGCGCTCGCCGAGCGGACCCGTGGCTCTCATCCCGCGACCAGCGTCATCCTGATCCGCCACGACCTCGCGCCGGAGGTCTTCGCGCAGGCCATGCAGGTGGGCATCGGAGCAGTCGTCGCCGCCGACGACCCGGGGGCCCTGGTCACGGCCCTGGGCCGTGCCAAGGGCACCTGGGAGGCGATCCACGGCCCCACCGACCCCAGCGAGCGCGACGGCCGCGTCGTCACGGTCTTCTCCCCCAAGGGCGGCGTCGGCAAGACGACGATGTCGGTCAACCTGGCTCTGGCCCTCGTCCGCACGCGTGCCGAGGTGTGCATCGTCGACCTCGACCTCGCCTTCGGCGACGTCGCGATCACCTTGCAGATGATCCCGGAGCACACGATCACCGACGCTGCCGAGTCCTCCGAGGACCTCGACTACTCGCTGCTCCGGCAGCTCCTCACCCGGCACGACAGCGGGATCACCATCCTCGCGGCCCCCACCCACCCCGAGGGACGCGACGCGGTCACCGCCTCGCTCGCGCGGCGGGTCATCCAGACCCTGCGGCGCCACTTCGACTACGTGGTCATCGACACCCCGCCCGGCTTCGACGACCAGGTGCTCGGTGCCTTCGACGAGACCGACGAGGTCGTCCTGGTGGCCACCCTCGACGTACCCACCATCAAGAACACCAAGGTGGCCCTGGAGACCCTGGACCTGCTTCGACTGGTGCCGAACGGGCGCCATCTGGTGCTCAACCGCGCCGACGAAGAGGTCGGCCTCTCCCTCGCCAATGTCGAGGAGATCCTGGGGATGAGCGTCAGCGTCTCGCTGCCGAGCTCGACCGCCGTCGCCAGCGCGACCAACCACGGTCGACCCATCGTGCTCTCCAAGCCCGACCACCCGGTCTCCAGGGCCATCGACGAGCTCGCTCGCAAGCTCGCCGGCGACGGCGTCGCCGGCGCAACCGCCGTCGCTCCCGCCAAGCGTGGCCTCTTCGGACGCCAGAAGAAGTAGGAAGACCATGAGCAGTCTCAGCGAGCGCCTCGCCGCCCTCGGCCGCACCCAGGCCCCGACCGCCACGACGTCGGGGGGCACCGGGTCGACGCCCAAGCGCCGGGCCGACGTGCCCACCGACGCGCCCTCGTCGAGCGACGCGGGGCACGCGAAGCCACACACGCCGGCCCCCGCCCCCGCTCCCGCGGCCGCGCCGGCCTCCGGGACTGTCTCCGGCCCGGTCTCTGGGACTGTCTCTGGGCCGACCGCAGGCGCCGACCGCCACCCGGGTTCCAGCCCCTCCGCCTCCAGCCAGGCAGGCAGCAGCTCGCACGGCACGAGCGGCGTTAGCAGTCCGAGCGGCAACGGGCCCTCCAAGCAGGGACAGGGTGCCGCCAAGGCGGCGGCCCGCGCGGAGCTGGTCAAGGACCGCTTCGAGGACCTCAAGGAGCACGTCCACACCGAGCTCCTCCAGCAGCTCGGCCCGCAGCTCTACGACGCCAACCTCGACGCCGCCGAGCTCGAGGCGAAGGTACGCATCGTCCTCGCCGACGTGCTCGCCGGCAGCAACCGGCCCCTGACCCGCGTCGACCGGGAGCGGATCACCCAGGACATCTCCGACGACATCCTGGGCTACGGCCCGCTCGAGCCCTACCTGCGCGACAACGACGTCGCCGAGGTCATGGTCAACGGTCCGTTCGACATCTACCTCGAGCGCAGCGGCAAGCTGGTCAAGGTCGACGGCAAGTTCAAGGACGAGGCGCACCTGCGCCGCACGATCGACAAGATCGTCTCGCGCATCGGCCGTCGCGTGGACGAGTCCTCCCCCATGGTCGACGCCCGGCTTCCCGACGGAAGCCGTGTCAACGCTGTCGTGCCACCGCTGGCGATCGACGGCAGCACGCTGACCATCCGGAAGTTCTCCGCCGACCCCCTGACGGTCAACGACCTGATCAGGTTCGGGTCCCTGAGTGACCGGACCGCCGACTTCCTCGACGCCTGTGTCCGCGGGCGACTCAACGTCGTGGTCTCCGGCGGCACCGGTGCCGGGAAGACGACGACGCTCAACGTGCTCTCCTCGTTCATCCCGACCGACGAGCGCATCGTCACCATCGAGGACGCGGCCGAGCTGCAGCTCAAGCAGGACCACGTCGTACGCCTCGAGTCACGCCCGGCCAACATCGAGGGCAAGGGCGCGGTCACCATCCGCGACCTGGTCCGCAACGCCCTCCGCATGCGCCCCGACCGCATCGTCGTCGGCGAGGTGCGCGACTCCTCCGCCCTCGACATGCTGCAGGCCATGAACACCGGCCACGACGGCTCGATCTGCACGGTCCACTCCAACGGGCCACGGGACACCTGCTCGCGCCTGGAGACCCTGGTCCTCATGGCCGGCATGGACCTGCCCATCCGGGCGATCCGGGAGCAGGTCGCCTCCGCCGTCGACCTGATCGTCCACCAGGCCCGTCTCAAGGACGGCACCCGCCGCATCACCCACGTCACCGAGGTCGAGCGGATGGAGGGCGACGTGATCACGCTGCAGGACATCTTCTTGTTCGACAACTCGGCTGGTTTCGACTCCGAGGGCAGATCCCTGGGGACCCTCAAGGCCACCGGCCTGCGGCCGAAGTTCCTCGAGAAGATGCTGCACAACAACGTGACCGTCGACGCGCGGATCTTCTCCACCTCGGACTACCACCGATGAACCGGCACGGGCTGCGCCGCGGCGTCGTCGCCACGCTCCTCGCTTTGATGGCGCTGGGGCTGTGGGGCACCTCCCCGGCGTCCGCTGAGGACAACGCGACCATCGACCACGCCCTGCCGGCCCGGGGCGCCGTCCGGCTCCTGGTGTCGGTGCCGGGCGCGGACGCCGTCGACACTGCGGGCGTCAAGGTCACCATCGACGGCACGGACGTCGACGCCGTGGCCGCCACGGCCTCCAGCAGCAGCGTGGAGCGCACCTCTGTCCTTGCCATCGACACGAGCCAGAGCATGGCCGGGGCCCGCATCACGGAGGCCAAGAAGGCCGCGCTCGCCTACCTGGCGGCGGTGCCCGCCAACGTCAAGGTCGGCGTGCTCACGTTCGACAGGGAGGTGAAGGTCGTCGTTCCTCCCGGGCTCGACCGTGCCGCCGCCCAGACCGCCATCGCTGGGCTGAGGCTCTCCCGTCAGACCGCTCTGTACGACGGCGTGCTCGGCGCCCTCCGGGCAGCCGGCCCCGGCGGTCAGAACGCCGCCCAGCGCAAGATCCTGCTGCTCTCCGACGGCAAGGACACCACCAGGACCTCCCTGACCACCGTGGTCAGCGAGATCAAGAAGTCCGGCGCCGGCATCGACGTGGTCTCCCTCCAGCAGGGCGACGAGGCCAACCAGCCGCTCAACGACATCGCCGCCGCGGGCAAGGGCACCATGATCGCCGCCCAGGACCCGGCAGCCCTGACCGCCGCGTTCGCGAAGGAGGCCGTCGCGCTGGCACGCCAGCTCGTCGTCACCGCCCAGGTCCCCGCCGGGTTCAAGGGCACCAGCTCCAACGTCGAGGTGACGGTCCCGACTGCCTCCCAGGCGTTCACCGCAGCGGCGTACGTCCCGGTGCAGAGCGCTGCCGACATCAAGGCCGCCGAGGCTGCGGCGGCTGCTCCCCGGCCCGTGACGTCCGCACCGCTCGACCTCTCCCCCACCGTCATGTACGGCGCGGTCGGTGCGATCGCCGTCGGCCTCCTCGGCCTGATCGCCGTGATGGCCTCGGGGAGTCGCAAGCCCGCCAGCAACCTGACCCTCAACGAGCAGATCCGCGCGTACGGCGTGATGTCGGTGCCCGGACAGGTGGGCCCGCGGCGCGAGCCGGAAGGACCGTTGCCGTTCTCCGGCCAGGCCCTGCAGGCTGCCGAGCGGGCCCTGGCGAACAACAAGAACCTCGAGGCGCGGATCGCGCACAGCCTCGACGGAGCGGGCATGTCGCTCAAGCCGTCCGAGTGGCTGATGGTGCGCGGTGCCGTCGCCATCGGGAGCGGGCTGCTCGGCATCCTGCTCGGCTCGGGCAGCCTGATCCTGGGGGTCCTGTCCATCATCGCGGGCCTGGTCGGGCCGCCCATCTACCTGAAGAGGAAGCGGGCCAGCCGCCTCAAGGCCTTCAGCACCGGGCTGGCGGACACCCTCCAGCTGATGTCCGGCAGCCTCTCGGCCGGTCTCTCCCTGGGTCAGTCCATCGACACCATCGTCAAGGAGGGGGCCGAGCCCATCTCGAGCGAGTTCCGGCGGGTGGTCATCGAGAGCCGCCTCGGGGTGACCCTCGAGGACTCCCTGGAGGGCGTGGCCGAGCGCATGGACAGCCGTGACTTCGCCTGGGTCGTGATGGCCATCCGGATCCAGCGCGAGGTCGGCGGCAACCTGGCCGAGCTCCTGCTCACCGTGGCCGCCACCCTGCGCGAGCGGGAGTTCCTGCGCCGCCACGTGAAGGCCCTCTCGGCGGAAGGACGTCTCTCCGCCTACATCCTCGGCGGCCTTCCTCCCGGCTTCCTGATCTACCTGACGTTGACCAAGGGTGAGTACGTCAGGCCGATGTACACCACCCCCATCGGGTGGATCCTCTGCATCGCCATGGCGGTCCTGCTCGGCGTGGGCGTGCTCTGGATGGCCAAGGTAGCGAAGGTGGACCTGTGACGAACGTGATGCTGCCCCTGGCCTTCGGGATGATCTTCCTGGCCCTGTTCCTCGTGTTCGCCGCCATCGGTGGCCTCACCAAGGAACGAGCCGGCGTCGGTCGCTCCATCGCCGTCCTCGAGGCCCTCACCTCGGCGCCGGACGAGATGAAGGGTGAGCTCGACTCGAGCTTCACCGAACGCGTGCTCTTCCCCCTGCTGACGCGGACACAGACCATGGGCCGTCGTCTGACCCCCGAGGACGCGAGCGAGCGCATCCGCGAGAAGCTCGAGCTAGCGGGCAACCCCTTCGGCTGGACCGTCGAGCGGGTGATGGCCGGGAAGGTGGTCGGGTTCGCCGCTGCCCTCGTCGTCTCCCTGACGCTGGCGCTCATCATGGGGCTGAGCTTCCTGACCACCCTCGGCTTCGTCGTCATCGTCTCGCTGGTCGGCTACATGGCACCGAACATGTACCTCTACCAGCAGACCTTCGACCGGTCGGAGAAGCTCCAGCGCGCCCTCCCCGACGCCATCGACCTGCTCACGATCTCGGTCGAGTCCGGCCTCGGCTTCGACGCGGCATGCGCCCAGGTCGCCCGGAACACCGAGGGCCCTCTGTCCGAGGAGTTCGCCCGCATGCTGCAGGAGATGCAGATCGGCCGCGGTCGCTCCGAGGCGCTGCGGTCGCTGGCCGAACGCACGAACCTGCCGGACCTGCGCTCCTTCGTGAGTGCCATGGTCCAGGCCGACGCCTTCGGCATCCCGGTGGGGCAGGTGCTGCGCGTCCAGTCCTCGGAGATCAGGGTCAAGCGCCGTCAGTGGGCCGAGGAGATGGCGCAGAAGGTGCCCGTCAAGATCCTGGTGCCGCTGATCTTCTGCATCCTGCCCTGCCTGTTCATCGCCGTCCTCGGTCCCGCCGGCATCTCGATCATGAACAGCTTCTCCGGCAAGCTCTGAGCGTGACCAACGTCAGTCGGGACGCGCTGGCTGCCCGGGTCTTCACCCTCGCTGCGCTCACGTCGCTGGCGGCGCTCGCGGGGACGGAGTACCTCACGGGGACCCTGCTCGTCGTCCTGGTGGCGATCTGCTCGATCGCGGTGTCGCTGACCAACCGCGTCAGCGTGACGACGGTGGCGGTCGTCGAGGGTGCGGTGGTGGCGACCCTGGTGGTGCTCACCACGCCCCACCAGGCAACCGTCACCCCCTACCTGGTCATCCCCGCCCTCATCGGCGCCATGGACCGAGGGCTCACGGGTCTCGCCCGGGTGACGGCGACGGAGTTCGGGCTGCTCCTGGTGCTGTGGGTGGGGCTGATCCAGCGCTGGGACCGGGAGATGGCGTCCAGTGGCTTCACCTGGCTCGCCACGGCGGTCGGGATCGGCGTGATGGGGTCCGCCCTGCGCCGGGCTGCGACGACCACGGACGCCGACGCCCCCTACCGCAGCGCTGTCGGCCTCATCCGCCGGCTCGAGGCGCTCTCCGGGAAGCTCAGCGGGGGACTCGACGCCGTCGGCATCGCCGAACAGGTCATGCAGGAGGCCGACAGCCTGGTGCCGAGCCGCAACACGGGAATCTTCGTGCGGACCCACAACGGCTCCATGTCGCCGCTCCGCTACTCCGTCGGGACCCAGCCGGGCGCCATGGGCTGGGCGGAGCCGCTCTCGGCGAGGTGCTGGGAGTACGGCGCCATGATGCTGCGGGAGAGGCGTGTCGCGATCCCCCTCACCGCCAACGACGAGATCATCGCGGTGCTCGTGCTCGACACGATCCAGGACATCGACGCCGGTGCCGCGCTCGAGCTGCGCAGCCGACTGGCCCGCCACGCCGTGCAGCTGCAAGCCGCGCTGCTCTTCGGCCAGGTGCGCGACACCGCCATGAGCCAGGAGCGCCAGCGGATCGCTCGAGAGGTCCATGACGGGGTCGCCCAGGACGTCGCCTCGCTGGGCTACCTCGTGGACAACCTGGCGGCCACCTCCGCCGATCCCGCCCAGCAGGAGCAGATCGCCCAGCTGCGCCAGGAGCTGACCCGGGTGGTCACCGAGCTACGGCACTCCATCTTCGACCTCCGCCACGAGATCGCGGCAGGGGCCGGCCTGGGCGAGAGCCTCTCGGCGTATGCCAACCAGGTGAGCGCGACCTCCTCGATGACGGTCCACGTCACCCTCGACGAGAAGGGACCCCGGCTGCCCAGCGACGTCGAGTACGAGATGCTGCGGATCGCCCAGGAGGCCATGTCCAACGCGCGCAAGCACTCCGGCGCCGCCAACCTCTGGCTGCGCTGCACGGTGCGGGCGCCGCACGCGGAGATCGAGGTGGGCGACGACGGCACCAACGCGCACACGCCTCGGGCCGACTCACAGGGCCTGAAGATCATGCGGGAGCGTTCCCGCACGATCGGGGCCGAGCTCATCGTCGAGGAGCCCGTTGCCGAGCGTCCCGGCACGCGCGTCCTGATCCGGGTCGGCTCCCCGACGCGCTAGCCTGAGGCTCGAGAGGCCGGGTCGGACCACCTGGGCGCCCCCACCATGACGACCGTTCTGCTGATCGACGACCACGAGCTGATCCGACAAGGCCTCGCGGGTGCCTTCGCCCAGGCTGACGGCTTCGAGGTGGCCGGCCAGGCCGGCTCCGTCGAGGAGGGCCTGTCCCTGGCCCGGGAGATCGGACCCGACGTCATCGTCACCGACATACGCCTTCCCGACGGCTCCGGGCTCGACGTCGTCCGTGCCCTGCGCAAGGAGAGTCGAGACACCGGGCTGGTGGTCCTGACGATGTACGCCGGGGACGAACAGCTCTTCGCCGCCATGGACGCGGGCGCCTCCGCCTTCGTCGGCAAGGACGCGCCGACCACGACCGTGATCAGTGCCGCGCGCCAGGCCGCGGTCTCGCCGCTCACCTTCTCCTGCACGGGCCTGGGAGAGGCCATGATCAGGCGGATGAGCTCCGGGGCGCCGCGCCTGTCCGACCGTGAGCGACAGGTTCTCGAGCTGCTGGCCGAGGGCCTGGGTGTCACGGCCATCGCCGGTCGCCTCTTCCTCAGCGAGTCGACCGCCAAGAGCCACATCGGCCGCATCTACGAGAAGCTCGGCGCCGCCAACCGTGCCCAGGCACTGGTCACGGCGATGAGGCTGGGCCTGATCAGCTCCGCCACCCGGCCTGTCTGATTCTGGGGTATTAGTCCGTTTAGCACTTCTAGTCCTAAATGACTACTTCGGTGGCGGCCTGAACGGGCCATGGAGATCCAGCCATACGTAGGATGTCCAGTTCTGTCCTTTTTGCCATACTTTCTTTCACGAGGCCGTCTGGGGCGGTCTCCGAAAGAAAATCCACCGAGTTCCAGAGGGAAGGAACATCTCATGCTCGAGTTCATCCGCAACATCAACAAGCTCCGCGACCAGGACGGCGCCTCCGCCGTCGAGTACGGCCTCCTCGTCGCCGGCATCGCCGGCCTCATCGTGGCCGTCGTCTTCCTGTTCGGCGGCGTCATCAACAGCGCCTTCAAGGGCACCTGCGACACCATCGGCGCCAAGAACACCGGGACCAGCGCCGCCACGAGCTGCTGACCCAACCTTCTTCGCATGGCTCGGTGGGGCCCCTCGGACCCCCCGAGCCATCGCGCTCCCCCGCTTGGTGGCCAGGAGCCGGGGTAGCGCACTGAGAGTCCTGACAGGTCTCGACAACCTCCTGCGTGGCCACGAGCGCAGGAGCGCACGGCGGCTCTACGGCTCGCCTCTTCACCAGCCTGGCGAGCAACACCGGGGGGTGTTGAGCCGCCTGCACCAGGCGTCTGGCCCGGTCGCCGCGAGGCGACCGGGCCAGACGTTCGCTGCACGGCAACCTGCACGGGCCGGCAACCAGGCGTTGCCGGCCCGTGACCTCTGAGCCAGCCCATCGCTCATCACCATGAACAGCCTGCCCTGCCCCCCAGGCAGACGCAGGCGTGCAGCGGCGGCTCCTCGGCGGGCGTGCCTGAGCATCACACCCGCGTTACCGGGGGTGGTGAGCCGCCGGCACCGGGGCCCGGTCAGACACCTCAGGGTGTCGGGCCGGGCTCCACCACATTCCGGGCCAGCAGTCCCGCCCACAAGCCCGTCCGGTCAGCGCTTCTCGGCCGCCTGCTGCATGGCGCGGGCCAGACCCAGGCGCTGGAGCGTGGTGGGATGCGACCCGAACCAGAACTGGCTCCAGCGCGGGGGGTCGACGTCACTCAGTGACCTCAGCGCCAGCAGGACCTGCAGGTTCTCGAACCCCGTGTAGTCCCTGGTCGCCTCCAGCGAGGCGCGGTCCGCCCGCGCCTCGATCGCCCGACTGATCGTGTTCTGCACGGGGCTGGCGAGCAGCGACCCGACCGTCACGAGTGCGAGTACCAGCGCCACCGCCTCTGGCTGGCCCGGACGCTCGACGTCGGCTCGGGCCAGCAGGCGGCGACGGCTCAGCACCAGCCCGAGCACGCCGCTCCCGCCGACGACGCCTGCAGCGCCGAGCACTGTCCCGAGGAGCACGTCGTGATTCTTCGCGTGTCCGAGCTCGTGCGCCACCACCGCGAGTGTCTCGCGCTGCGGCACGTCCTTGACCAGGTTGTCGTAGAGCACGACCCGCTTGGTGCTGCCGAACCCCGAGACGTAGGCGTTCAGGGTCGTCGTACGCCGCGACGCGTCCGCGACGAGCACGTCGGAGACGCGCACGTGCTCGGTGCGGGCCAGGGCCAGGATCCGTGTCCGCAGCTCACCGTTGGGCAGCGAGGTGAAGTGGTTGAACAGGGGTTCGACGACCACGGGGTAGACCCACGACCCGAGCACGGTGAGGACGGCGCCCGCGAGCGCCGTCCACAGCGGCCAGCGGCGTGGCGAGCGTCGTGCGGTGCCGATCACCAGCAGCACCATTGCCCCGGAGAACACCCAGCCGACGGCCAGCGACAGTCCCTGGTCGGTCAGCCATCCCGACAGCGACTGCCTGGTGAGCCCGTACTTCAAGGCGTTGGCCCGCATCGCGAGGGCGAAGGGTGCGGTGACCAGCCAGCCGGCGAGCAGCACGAGCAGGGCCGCGAACAGCGTCCGCACCCACCACGGGCCCCGCAGTAGCCGGCTGAGCCTCGCCCCCAGCGGGCTCAGGCCCAGGAGGAGCGCGAGCGCCACCGAGACCGCGAGGCTGGCCCAACCCAGGTGTCGCTGGGCGGAGGAGTAGGCCTTGGCTCGGGTGAGCTGCTCCGGCGTGAAGAACTGGCTCGCCCGCACCGGGACGAGATGGCTTCCCGGCACCCAGGACCAGGGCACGAACAGGGCGCCGAGGACCCCCAGCAGGACCAGCGAGACGCCGATGAGCCAGAGGCACAGGTTCAGGCTCGGCCCCGGCTCGTCGTTCACACCCCTCAGCGTGCCACTCCCGCAAGCCGCGCGAGGTCGGCGCGCCACTGGGCGACGAAGGCCTGCTGGGTGGTCCCGAGCTGCTGCCGGAACGACTCCTCGGTCGAGGACCCGTCACCGACCGTGCGGTAGAACCGCACCAGCCGGTCGGCGCCGTACTCCCGGGCGAGGAACCGGCAGGCAAGCCACGCCTCCTCGTAGGTCGCGCCAAGACCGTTGGCCGTCGGGTCGAGGTCCTGACTGGTCGGCAGCCGCCGGGGAAGCCCGTCCTTGCGGATCCGCGCGAGGATCTGGCCGGCGGCGGTCGTCACCGGAACCTTCGCGGCGTCCAGCGCGACGAAGTCGGCGAAGCCCTCGAGGAGCCAGGTCGGCATCGAGGTGAACGTGGCTCGCGTGGCGACGTGCGTCGACTCGTGGGTCATCACGACCTGGGCACCGACCCGCTTGAGCTTGCCGAAGACGTCGGGGTTGACGAAGACCCGGACGGGCGCCTCCGGCGCCAGTGAGCCGTCGGCGGTGGTGGTGACGGCGGCGATGTTGTCATACTCGCCCGGCTGGGACTGCACGGCCGCCTCGAGCTGGCCGCGTGTGTGCGGGACCTCCACGACCAGGGGTCCCTGCCACTTCGGCAGCACCCGGCGGACCTGGCCCACGGCGCGGGTGACCAGGCCGGCGTACCGTCCAGGCGGCCGGCCGGCCACCGCGAGCAGCGTCTGGGGTGTGCGCACGACACTCAGCCGATCGACCAACCACAACGGGGCACGCTCGTCCGACCCGCCGAAGGCGGCGATCCGGATCCCGTCCGAGGTGGGTGCGAAGACCACCCCCGTCTCCAGGCGAGCGGCTGACTCGTCGTAGCCCTCGAAGCGGTACTCGACCTGCACCGACCCGCGCCAGGCTCCAGGTCCGAGCCGGCCCTGCTCCCCGGCGCCGAGGGGCGTGCCCTCGTCCACGTAGCGCAGCGAGAGGTCGCGGATCCGCAGGGCAGCCGCGTTGTCGTGCACCCAGCCGAGCAGCTGTGAGGCGCCCGGGGCGGCGAGCGCTTCGGCGTCCTGCCTGGAGCCGCTCGCGACGGCCTCGACCAGGCGGTCGAGCGTCTCCTGGGCCCGCTGTGCGGGCTCGCCGACGGTGGCTTGGGAAGCCTGGGGCGGCGTGATGTCGACCTCTCGGTCGCACCCTGCGAGGAGCCCCGCGAGCAGCGCCAGCAGCAGGACCGGCAGCAGGACCGGGACGAGCAGGAAGCCGCCCGCCCGGTGAGGGCGAGCGGCTCTGCGCCAGGCCTGGTCAGCCAGGGCGGACCGCGCCGACGTACGGCATGTCGTGCAGGCCGGAGATCAAGACTCCGGCGCCGGGGTTGAGCGCGTTCACGATCTGGCCGTTGCCGATGTAGAGGCCCACGTGGCTGATCGGGGTGTAGTAGAAGACGAGGTCACCGGGCTGCAGCTCGCTCTCGGAGATGGGCGTGCCCGAACTGTACTGCGCGGCTGCGTTGTGGGGCAGGCTCACGCCGGACTGGCTCCACGCCGCCATGGTGAGGCCGGAGCAGTCGAACGCGCTCGGACCGGCAGCGCCGTAGACGTAGGCCTTGCCGACCTGGGACTTGGCGAAGGCGAGCACAGGTCCCCCGAGCTGCTGGAGGCGCTCGGCCGCGGCCTTCTCCTCGAGCCTGGCGAGGGTCGCGCCGGCAGCGGCTGCGCGGGAGTCCACCCGCTGCTCCTGGGTGCGCAGGCTCCTCTCCCGGCCCGCCAGCACGGTCACCTTTCCACGCAGGGCTTCCCGGCGCTGGCCGAGCTTCTGGAGCTGGGCGTTCGAGCTGGCCATGGCGTCCCCCCGCGCGCCGGCGTCCTCACTGACCAGGGTCAGGTTGGTGAGCAGGACCTTGGAGTCCTCGGACAGCGTGGTCGCCGGGCTTCCCGGCGCGGAGGTCCCGGCGCCAGCGGCGTAGCCGTCGCCGTACTCATTGACGACGGTCGTGGCCACCTGGGTGCGGAGGCTGTCGAGGATCTGGCGATGGCGCTGGATCCGGGCGGTGACCCTGCCGAGCTGGGTGCGGGTCCCGATGAGCGCGTCCCGGGCCGTGTCGTGGCGCTTCCCAGCGGCTTGGGCCTGCTGGGAGAGATGGTCCACGCGGGCCTGGACGGTGTCGATGTTGTCGGTGGCAGGAGATGCGCTCGCGGGGCTCGCGGTGGCGAGTCCGAGACCGATCGTGGTGAGCGTCGCAGTGACTGCTGCGGCAACGCGGGCATGGGAATGTATGCGGCCGTCGGGCACGGAACTGTTGTCCTCTTTGTCTGTACGCCTACCAGGTCAGCTGACGGATTCGGGCCCAAAGAACGCCCTACCAGCCCTGTCGCCACGACCGATGACTCGATCAGCGGCGAGCTGGGCCGGATTCACCCCAAGT
>NZ_JAOPXP010000137.1 GCF_025965085.1 Marmoricola sp. | reverse complement strand
GGCGACGTGGTGCCGGTGTTCTTCCTCTCCGACAGCACCGGCATCAGTGCGGAGACGATGGGCAACGCATTGCTCATCCAGTTCCCGAACCTGCGCTTCGACCGCACCCTGATCCCCTTCATCTCCTCGGTCGCGGAGGCGCGGGAGGTCGTGGCCCGGCTCGACGCGGTGCTGGACTCGAGCGACCGGACGCCGTTGGTGTTCACCACCGCCGCGAGTGACGAGGTGCGCCTCGAGCTGCGCCGCACCCGCTGCCCCGTGATCGACTTCTTCGACCTGCACATGCAGCAGGTGGAGGAGATCCTGGGGACCCCGGGTGAGCGGCTGGCCGCCCGGCTGCACGGTGTCGGCGACATCAAGCGCTACAACAGCCGGATGCAGGCGATCGAGTACACGATCGAGCACGACGACGGTCAGAGCGTGCGCAGCCTCGACAAGGCCGACGTGATCCTGCTGGCGCCGTCGCGCTGCGGCAAGACGCCGACGGCGATGTACCTCGCCCTGCAGCACGGCCTGTTCGTCGCCAACTACCCGATCGTCGAGGAGGACCTCGAGGTCACCGAGCTCCCTCGCCCCGTCCGCGACCTGCGCGAACGCTGCTTCGGACTGATGACCTCGCCCGCACGGCTCTCCGCCGTACGCCAGGAGCGGCGACCCAACTCGCAGTACGCGTCTCTCGAGCAGTGCACCTTCGAGCTTCGGCGCACCGAGTCGATGTTCAAGCGCCACCGCCTGCCGGTCGTGGACTCCTCCACCAAGTCCGTCGAGGAGATCTCCACGATGATCCTGCAGCGCCTGAAGACCATGAACACCCCCAAGAAGATGCAGAAGTGACCATTCACCGAACCAGGAGCAAGCCATGAGTGAGAACGCCGCCGTCAATGTTCGGGCCTTCGCGGACCTCGGCCTGTCCGACCTCGAGCAGGTCGGTGGCAAGAACTCCTCCCTGGGCGAGATGGTGAGCCACCTGTCGAGCCTGGGCGTCCGCGTGCCCGACGGGTTCGCCACGACCGCCGAGGCCTTCCGACGCTTCATCGGTGACACCGGGCTGGCGGAGAGGATCTCCGAGCAGCTCAGAGGCCTCGACACCGACGACACCCGGGCCCTCGCTGAAACCGGCAGGGCGATTCGCGAGGAGGTGGCCACGCAGCCGTTCCCCGAGGACCTCGAGGCCGACGTGCGTGCGGCGTACGAGCACCTGGTGGACGGACGCGAGGACGTGTCGTTCGCCGTACGTTCCAGCGCGACGGCCGAGGACCTCCCCGACGCCTCGTTCGCCGGCCAGCAGGAGACCTTCCTCAACATCAAGGGCATCGACGGTGTGCTCCAGGCGATCCGCGAGGTGTTCGCGTCGCTCTACAACGACCGTGCGATCGCCTACCGGGTGCACCACGACTTCGACCACGACGCCGTCGCCCTGTCCGCCGGCGTGCAGCAGATGGTCCGCTCCGACATCGGCGCCTCCGGTGTCATGTTCACGATGGACACCGAGTCGGGATTCGACGACGCGGTGTTCATCACCTCCTCCTACGGGCTGGGCGAGGCGGTCGTGCAGGGCGCAGTCAACCCCGACGAGTTCTACGTCTACAAGCCCGCGCTGCGGGAGGGCCGTCCGGCGGTGCTCAAGCGCGGCGTCGGCTCCAAGGCGATCAAGATGGTCTACACCGAGGACCCGGAGGTCGGGAAGACCACTGAGTTCGTCGACACCGACGAGGCCGAGCGTCGACTGCTCAGTCTGACCGACGCCGAGGTCGAGCAGCTCGCGAAGCACGCGCTGACCATCGAGGAGCACTACGGCCGCCCGATGGACATCGAGTGGGGCAAGGACGGCCTCGACGGCGAGCTCTACGTGCTGCAGGCGCGTCCCGAGACCGTGATGTCGCGGGCCGGCGTGCGCCAGCGCTTCCGCATGGGGGAGAAGGGCGAGGTCGTCGTCGAGGGCCGCGCGATCGGCCAGAAGATCGGCGCCGGCAAGGTGCGCGTGATGACCTCCATCGAGCAGATGCACGAGTTCAACGAGGGCGAGGTGCTGATCGCCGACATGACCGACCCCGACTGGGAGCCGATCATGAAGCGCGCCTCCGCGATCGTCACGAACCGTGGCGGACGCACCTGCCACGCCGCGATCATCGCCCGCGAGCTCGGCATCCCTGCGGTGGTCGGCACCGGCGACGCCACCGACAGCCTGACGGACGGACGCGCCGTGACGGTCTCCTGCGCCGAGGGCGACACCGGCTTCGTCTACGACGGTGAGCTCGACTTCACCGTCGAGGAGCAGGAGATGTCCGCGATGCCGGAGATCGGGACCAGGATCATGATGAACGTCGGAACGCCCGAGCAGGCGTTCACGTTCGCGCAGCTGCCCAACGAGGGCGTGGGCCTGGCCCGCCTCGAGTTCATCATCAACCGCCAGATCGGCATCCACCCGAAGGCCCTGCTCGACCTCGACAACCTCGAGGAGCCGTTGAAGTCGCAGATCCAGGAGTCGGTCGCGGCGTACCCGGGACCGCGCGAGTTCTTCGTGCGGCGCGTCGCCGAGGGCGTCTCGATGATCGCTGCGGCGTTCGCCCCGCACCCGGTGATCGTGCGGATGAGCGACTTCAAGTCCAACGAGTACGCCAACCTCGTAGGCGGCGACCTCTACGAGCCCGACGAGGAGAACCCGATGATCGGCTACCGCGGGGCCTCGCGGTACCTCTCCCCCGAGTTCGTGGACTGCTTCGCGATGGAGGCCGAGGCGCTGAAGTACGTGCGCGACGAGATGGGTCTGACCAACGTCAAGATCATGATCCCGTTCGTGCGCACGACCAAGGAGGCCGAGGGCGTGATCTCGCTGCTGGCCGAGCACGGCCTGGTCCGCGGCGAGAACGACCTGCAGGTGATCATGATGTGCGAGGTTCCCTCCAACGCGATCCTCGCCAAGGAGTTCCTCGAGCACTTCGACGGGTTCTCCATTGGTTCGAACGACATGACCCAGCTGACGCTCGGTCTCGACCGCGACTCCTCCCTCGTCGCCGGCTCCTTCGACGAGCGCGACCCCGCGGTGCTCTTCATGCTCGAGCGCGCCATCACCGCGTGCCGGGAGGCCGGGAAGTACGTCGGCATCTGCGGGCAGGGCCCCAGCGACTACCCGGACCTGGCGGAGTGGCTGCTCAAGCAGGGCATCGAGTCGATGTCCCTCAACCCCGACACCGTCGTGGACACCTGGCTCAGCCTGGGCAAGGTCTCCACGCAGTAGGTCCGGGCCGGTGCGTCGAGCTCTGCGACCCCCCGGGCTCGCCCGGAACGGCTCCGACGTTCGGCCAGCTCGACCCGGGCGACGACGTGCCTTCGGTCGTCCTCGGGCTCGTCGGCGTCTGGTCAGCGGTCCCTTCCGGTCGCGATGAGCTGGGGCCAGACGTGCGGGTCCCTCGGGCAAGGAGGCACTCCGCCGACCCTGACGTTCGGGAAGGCCTCCTCGATCGACTGCAGTTCCGAGCGAGGAGGCGGCTGGGCCCGCGAGGGGACGGGCATGATCCCCAGCAGCTCGCCGCCGGGGGCACGCCACTGGATCACCCGGCGGGGGCGCCTCCTGGCGCCGAGGAACCAACCCGCCTGCTCCTGCAGGCCACAGTGTCGGCAGGAGCGCGTCGGGGAGTCTGCCACTTCGTCCTGCGGACCCCAGCTGTGGTACCTGCGCCCTGCATTGGGCATGGGCCAGGATATCGCCGCAGGTTCCCGGCCGGACCACCACGATCAGGGGGTTGCCCGGTGTGGACGGGTGTTCGAGAGTGTCGTCATGGAGCAACGCAGGCTCGGACGTCTGGAGCACCGGAGCTCAGTGCTCGTCTACGGCGCGGCGGCGCTCGCCGACGTGTCACAAGAAGTCGCGGACCCTTCGATACGCGAAGCCGTCCATGGAGGGATCAACCACGTCGACGTGGCGGCGGACTATGGGGACGCCGAGCTTCGGCTCGGCCCGTGGATGTCGGAGATCCGGGACCGGATCTTCCTGGCGACGAAGACCGGTCGCCGCGAGCGGGAGCCGGCCTGGGTGGAGATCAACTCCTCACTGGAACGGCTTCGGACCGACCACGTCGACCTCTTGCAGCTGCACGCCATCGGTGACCTGGGTGAGCTCGACCAGGCCACGCGGCCGGGCGGGGCGCTGGAGGCCGCGAACCGGGCGCTGGAGGAGGGACTGGCGGGTGCCGTCGGGATCACCGGCCACGGCCACGACGCCCCCGCGACTCACCTCGAGGCGTTGCGCCGGTACCCCTTCGCCACTGTCCTGACGCCCCTGAACCCGGTGCTGTGGCGCAACGGGTCCTACCGAGCCGACTACGAGGCGCTGGTCGAGGAGATCCGCCGACAGGACGTGGGGCTGATGACCATCAAGACGGTGTCCCGGCGCAACTGGCCCGACGGCGCGCCCCACTCGCACACGACCTGGTACGAGCCCTACGACACCCAGGACCGCATCACCGCGGCGATGTCCTGGGTGCTCGCGCACGACGAGGTGACGGCCATCCCCACCGCCGGCGACGTCACGCTGCTGGGCATGATGCTGGAGGCCGAACAGCACCGCATCCCGGCGGCTGAGGCCGAGCGGCGGCTCCTGGGGGATGCCGAGTACTCCTCACCGTTCCTCGCCATGCCGTCCTGAGCGCACGACCAGCGCGCCGGCGTCGATCGGCTACTCCGCCTTGACCTCGAACACGGTGGCCAGCGGCGCAGTCGAGTCGGCGCCGACCCAGACGTCGAAGCTCGAGGAGTCGGTCACCCAGTCCCGGACCGCTGCGTTCCAGTACCGCCGCTCCTTCGGCCCCACCCGGAACCGGACGGTGCGGGACTCCCCGGCCGCGAGGGTGACCCGCCGGAAACCCTTGAGCTCGCGCACCGGACGTGACGCAGCGCCGTGCCGCTGGTGGAGGTAGAGCTGGACGACCTCGTCGGCTTCACGATCCGCCGTGTTGGTCACCTCGACCGACACGGTGACGGTTCCGGTCGTGACGATGGCCGGCTGGTCGACTGCGAGGTCGGCGTACTCGAAACGGCCGTAGCTCAGCCCGTGCCCGAACGGGAACAGCGGAGTGCTGGACTCGTCCCAGTAGCGTCGCGGCTGGTTCTCGGGCTCGTGCGAGCGAGTGTGTGCGTAGACCATCGGGACCTGGCCCACCGTGCGCGGCCACGTGAAGGGGAGCTTGCCGCCCGGCGAGACGTCACCGAACAGCAGGTTGGCCACGGCAGCACCGCCCCGCGTGCCGGGGTACCAGATGTCCAGGATCGCCGGCACGTGCTCCACGGCCCATCGCAGGTCCAGCGGGCGTCCGTTCATGACCAGCAGCACGACCGGCGTACCGGTCCCGACCACGGCCTGCACCAGCTCCAGCTGGCGTCCCGGCAGCTCCAGCGAGGATCGCGAGGCTGCCTCGCCGATCATGTTCTGCCACTCCCCCACGACGACCACGGCGACCTCGGCTCCGCGTGCCAGGTCAACGGCACGCTTGAACTCGGCCTCCTCGTCGAACCCCTCGGGATCGTCCGGTGCGTTCCCACCGAACATGTCGAACATGGAGGGGAACACCCGTTGCACGACGCGCACACCGCGGGCGTGCGCGACCCGTAGGCCTTCCCCAGCCCTGGCACGGATGCCTTCCAGCACGGTCACGGTCTCGTCGAGATCATGGTCGAAGACCCAGGGACCGAGGGTGTCGCGCTTGGAGTCGGCGAGCGGCCCGATGACTGCGATCGAACCCAGCTTGTCCCCGTCCAGCGGCAGGAGGCCGCCCTCGTTGCGCAGCAGCACGGCTGCCCGCTCCGCGGCAACGCGAGCCACTTCGCGGTGTGCCGGATCCGTGAGCACTTCACGGGCGTGGTCCTCCTCGACGTACGGCGTGTCGAAGAGGCCCATCCGAATCTTCGCCTCGAGCACGCGCCGCACGCTTGCGTCGACCGCCTGCTGGGTCGTCGCGCCCGACTCGAGCGCTTCGGGCAGATGCTCGTACGCCGGGTCCACGATCGCCATCTCCATGTCCACGCCGGCACCGATCGCGCGGGCGGCCGCGTCGCTCGGATCAGCCGCGAACCCATGGGTCACCAGATTCCGTACGGCGTTGGCGTCGCTCACCACGAAGCCCTCGAACCCCCACGCGTCGCGCAGCACGTCGGTGAGCAGCCACCGGTTCCCGGTCGCAGGGATGCCGTTCAGGCTCATGTAGGCGGTCATCACGTTGCCGGCGCCCGCGTCGACAGCCGCCTCGAACGGGGGAAAGTACACGTTCCACAGATCGGAGTCGGAGAGGCTCACCTCGTCGTAGTCACGCCCACCCAGAGCGGCCCCGTAGCCCGCAAGGTGCTTGGGGCCTGCGATGATCCGGCCGGGTGCACCTGGCTCGCGGCCCTGGAAGCCCCGCACCTGCGCGACCGCAACGGCAGCGCCGAGGTACGGATCCTCGCCCGCGCCCTCGACGATCCGGCCCCACCGTGGGTCCCGGGCGATGTCCACCATGGGAGCGAACGCCCAGTGGATCCCCACGGCGCGCGCCTCACGCGCGGCGACGGACTGGGCACGCTCGATGAGCCCGGGATCCCAGGAGGCGGCCATCGCAATCGGTACCGGAAGAATCGTGCGGAGCCCGTGAACCACGTCGAAACCGAACAGCAGGGGGATCCCGAGACGGTGGCCCTCCACCGCGAGCCGCTGGAGGCGGTTGATCTCCGTGGGGTCGGTGACGAACAGCAGCGAGCCGGCGCCACCCTCCTGAAGGACCGACTCCACCATCCTCGGGTGCCGCTCGACGTCCAGTCCGAGCGCAGGCTCGGTCTCTGCACCCGCCGGCAGGCCGAAGTAGAAGTACTGGGTGAGCTGCCCGGCCTTCTCGGCCGGCGTCATCTGCGCGATCAGCTCCTCGACCTGCGCTTCGGTCGTCCCCATCACGGGTCCCCTCCGGCAGCGGCGCAGCCCTCCGCCGTGCCTGGTTGCGATGTCCTCAATCTAGAACGACCCGGCCGCCGGCCGCACGGGCAAGCAGCCGCAACCGTGCGCTCAGGGGATTCTCGCGGGCGGCGCCACAGGCATCGGCGGCGAGTAGTCTCGTGACGTGGTGCGAGTGGTGGCCATTGCCGACGAGGAGTCGCCGAGCCTGCACGTGCGTGCGCTGCGCGAGCTGGCCCCCGAGCTGGTCCTGGCTGCGGGCGACCTGCCGTGGCACTACCTCGAGTTCATCGTCTCGTGCGTGGACGCACCCATGGTGTTCGTGCCCGGCAACCACGATCCGACGATCCCGAAGTACCGGAGGGCACGAAACGGCACGTACACCGTCGACGGTCTTCCGTGCGACGCCCCGCGGCCCCAGGGCGCCACGAACGCCGACCAGCAGGTCGTCGAGGTGGCGGGGCTCCGCATCGCCGGGCTCGGCGGCTGCGTGCGCTACAAGCCCGGTCCGCACCAGTACACCCAGCGGCAGTATGACGCCCGGGCCCGTCGCCTCCTGCGCGTGGCCGGGCGAGTCGGTGCCGTCGACGTACTCCTCACCCACGCACCACCTCTCGGGCTCGGTGACGGGGACGACAAGCCGCACGAGGGGATCCGTGCGCTGCACACCGTGCTCGAGCGGCTGCAGCCCTCCTGGCATCTCCACGGCCACATCCACCCCTACGGCCAGGAGAGGCCCGACCGCCGCGTGGGGCCGACGACGATCCGCAACGTGGTCCCGTGGACCGTGGTCGACATCGAGCCCAGGTCCCCGACTGAGGCGACCGGTCACCGAGGCTGGAGGGTCGGGACATGGTGAGGAACACCGGGTCGCCGCGCGCCGATGCCGAGAGCGACTTCCTGCGGGCACGCCGACACCAGGTGCTGTCCACCCTGGCGAGCTGGATGCGGTCCGACGCCGCGAAGGACAGTGACAGGACGCTGTCGTTCACCGAGGTCGTCGACGCGCTCGGCCGCCGGGGCGAGAGGTCCCTGGGGGTCCAGCTGATCCCGCTGGACGCGATCGTGGGCTCGGTCGACAAGGTGCGCGACTTCGACCGCCGTTTCCGGCCCACCTCCGACCGGAGCCGCCGGCGTTGGGAGCAGCTGGCGCTGAAGAGCCGACAGGGGCATTCCTTCCCGCCGATCGAGGTCTACAAGCTCGGCGACCTCTACTTCGTGCGCGACGGCCACCACCGTGTCTCGGTCGCCCGGGCCATGGGCACCCGCGAGATCGAGGCCGACGTGACCGAGATCGACACGGTGATCGGCACCGAGGGCATCGGCGGTCCCCGCGACCTGGAGGGAAAGAACTGGGGGCTGCGCTTCCTCCGGCGGGTGCCACTGACGGGCGAGCGCCGGGCGGCGATCAACTGCAGCGACCCGGCGGACTACCACCGGCTCGCCGAGATGGTGGAGGCATGGGCCTGTCGGCTGATGCACGAGGAAGAGGCCTACTTCGACAAGCCGACGATGGCCGTGCGGTGGTACGACGAGGAGTACACCCCCGTGCTCGAGCTGATCGACGAGGCGGGCGTGCGCGGTCCGGACGAGACCGGCGCCGACGCCTACCTGCGCGTCGCTGGTGAGCGTTACCGGCTGATCCGCGAGCACGAGTGGAACCGCGACGTGATGCAGAAGGTTGCCGACCGGGGCCGTGCCCGTCGCCGGTGAGCCGCGCTCCAGCAGGCAGGTGCTGCTGGCTCAGACGGCGCTGTGCGTGGAGGCGGACTCCGCGGTCAGGTTCAGTCCCGTTCCGACGTCGAAGACCGCCATCTTCCCGGTGTCGACCCACAAGGTGGCCTCCATGCCCGCCCGGACGTTGGCGGCGGCGTCGAGGCGGGCGTTCACCTGGGTGCCGTGACCGTGCATGTCCTGACCCGCGTCCCTGGCGAGGTCCTCCAGGTCACCGGAGTGCGCCTCGCCATGCACCGTGAAGTAGGCGTAGACGTCGGACCCCATGGACTCGACCAGGTCGATCGGCACCTTGATCGTGGCACCGGGTGCGCTGCCGACGAGCGCTGCGTCCTCGAAGTGCTCCGGGCGCAGACCCACGATGACCTCACGACCGCCGCTTCTCTCGACCGCGTACCGGACCCGGTCGGGCATCGGGAGCTCGCCCAGGCCGCACTTGAGGAAGTTCCCCTCGACCGTCGCCGGCAGGAAGTTCATCGAGGGGCTGCCGATGAAACCGGCGACGAACAGGTTGGTCGGCTGCTGGTAGAGCTCGGTCGGCGAGCCGACCTGCTGCACGATGCCGCCACGCAGCACCACCACCCGGTCACCGAGCGTC
Source organism: Marmoricola sp. (assembly GCF_025965085.1). GTDB lineage: Bacteria > Actinomycetota > Actinomycetes > Propionibacteriales > Nocardioidaceae > Marmoricola. The sequence goes on along the minus strand of NZ_JAOPXP010000137.1, from coordinate 3,933 downwards.
ATCGCCTCGGTCTGGTCGTGGGTGACGTAGAGCGTGGTGGTGCCCAGTGTCTTCTGGATCCGCGCGACCTGGGTCCGCATCTGCACGCGCAGCTTGGCGTCGAGGTTGGACAGGGGCTCGTCCATCAGGAACGCCTTGGGATTCCGGACGATCGCGCGACCCATCGCCACGCGCTGCCGCTGACCGCCGGACAGGTTGGCGGGCTTGCGATCGAGGTGCGCCGTGAGCTCCAGCATCTCCGCCGCCTCGTCGACCTTGCTCTTGATCGTGCCCTTGTCGACTCCTGCGAGCACGAGCGGGAAGGCCATGTTCTCGCCCACCGTCATGTGCGGGTAGAGCGCGTAGGACTGGAACACCATCGCGATGTCCCGGTCCTTGGGCGCCTTGTCGTTGACCACGGTGCCATCGATGCTGAGCTCACCCTGGGTGATGTCTTCCAGCCCGGCCACCATGTTGAGCAGCGTGGACTTGCCGCACCCGGACGGCCCGACCAGGATGATGAACTCGCCGTCGTCGATCCTCAGGCTGAAGTCGTCGACTGCCAGTGCCCCGTCGGGATAGCGCTTGACAACGTGGTCCATCACGATTTCTGCCACGAGGTGCTCCTTAACTCGAGGTCGAGGGCCTCAGCCCTTGACCGCTCCCGATGTGAGGCCAGCGACGATCCGACGCTGGAAGAACAGGACGAAGATCACGATGGGGATCGTGATGATCACCGCCGCCGCCGCGATCGCGGCCGTCGGCTTCTCGAACGTCGTCGCGCCGGTGAAGTAGGACATCGCAGCGGGCACGGTGCGGGCCCTGTTGGTCGAGGTCAGCGAGATCGCGAACAGGAAGTCGTTCCAGCAGGCGATGAAGACCAGGATCGCGGTGGTGAACACACCCGGCATGGCAAGGGGGGCAATGACCTTGCGGAACGCCTGGTATGGCGTGGCGCCGTCCATCTTGGCCGCCTTCTCGAGCTCCCAGGGAATCTCCCTGAAGAAGGCCGAGAGGGTGTAGATGCCCAGCGGCAACGCGAAGGTGATGTAGGGCAGGATCAGGCCGGGCCAGGTGTCGAAGAGCCCCACCGCGGTTTCGATCTTGAACAGCGGGGTCACCAGGGCGATCTGCGGGAACATCGAGATCAGCAACGACATGGCCACGATCGCGGTCTTGCCCGGGAAGTCCAGGCGTGCGATGGCGTACGCCGCCATCGTGCCCAGGACCAGGGCGATGAAGGTGGAGATCAGGCAGATGCCGATCGAGTTGGCCAGCGCTCGCAGGAAGTCGTCGTTGCTGAAGATCTTCGAGTACGCGTCGCTGGTGGGGTTGGCCGGCAGGAACTTGCCGTCGTTGAGGGTGTCGCCGCCCTTGAGCGAGAGCGAGATGATCCAGACCACGGGGACGAAGGCGTAGAGCAGGACGAGGACGTTGACCAGGCCCCAGCCGACCTTCTTGCTGGTGGTCTCGGTCTGGGCGCTCATCGGCCCGTCCCCTGACCGGGGGCCGCCGCACCGAAGAGCTTGATGAACAGGAACGCGATGATCGCGATCGTGATGAAGATCAGCACTGCCATCGTGGACCCGATCCCGAGGTTGAGGCCCCTGATCAGGTTGTTGTAGGCCACGATCGAGACCGACGAGGTGTTGTTGGCTCCGCTCGTGAGGATGTAGATGTTGTCGAAGACCCGGAACGCGTCGAGCGTGCGGAACAGCAACGCCACGAGGATGGAGGGCTTGATCAACGGGACGGTGATCTTCCAGAACCGCTGCCAGGCAGTGGCCCCGTCCATCGAGGCCGCCTTGAGGAGGTCCTCCGGCACCAGCGCCAGCCCGGCCATCAGCAGCAGCGCCATGAACGGCACCGTCTTCCACACCTCGGCCAGGATGATGATCCAGACCGACGGCCACTTCTCGGTCAACGGCGCCGAGTCACCAGCGAGCCAGCCGATCCCCTGGGTCCAGGCGAACCGCCACGAGAACGCCGCCACCACGGTGACGATCGCGTAGGGCACCAGCGCCGAGGTGCGGACCAGGCCGCGTCCCACGATCGTGCGGTGCATCACGACGGCCAGCATCATGCCGAAGATCAGCTCGAAGGCCGTGCTGATCACGGTGATGAACATCGTGATCCCGAATGCGCTCCACCAGATCGGGCTGCTCAGGACCGTGACGTAGTTGCTGAGCCAGATGAACTCGTTGTTGCCGGGAGTGCGCAGGTCCGCCTTGAAGAAGGACAGGTAGATCGCATACAGGATGGGGTAGGCGGTCACGGAGAGCATCACGACCACCGCCGGGGCGCACAGCAACATGCCCAGTCGCTGCTCCGCCCGCTTGCCTTCGCTCGCCCGGCGCTTGGCTATGTCGACGGCCTCGTCGGGTTGGGCCACCAGAGTGCTCACGGAAGTATCCCCTTCCCGTCGATCGCCTGCTGGATCTTGTCCTTGAGCTCCTGTGCGGTCGCATCCGGGTTGATCGCACTCGGAGGAGACAAGGTGGTCGACACGATGGTCGAGATGTTCTGGTAGAGCGGAGTCACCGGACGAGGCACGGCCGTCTTCATCTCGGCGAGGATGTCGTCCTTCATGGGATAGGCCTTCACGAACTCCGGCTGGTCGTACACGCTCTTGAGCGTGGGCACGTTCCCGGCCGGGCTCAGTGCCCCCTTGAGCTGGTTCGCCGGGTTGCGCAGGCACATCGCCGCCTCGAATGCGAGGTCCGGGTGCTTGCTGTACTTGCTGATGGCGTAGTTCAGGCCGCCCAGGGTCGCCCGCGCGGGCACACCAGGCGCGAACTCAGGGATCCTGGTGACGCCGAGGTCGGCGGCCACCTTCTTGTTCGCCGCGCGCATCGCCGAGAGCACGTAGGGCCAGTTCATCGTGATCGCGGCCTCGCCGTTCTGCATCTGGGCGAACACCTCTGGCTCCTGGCTGTTCGACAGTGACTTGCTGGCCAGGCCACTGGTCGCCAGGTTCTTCAGGATCGACAGCGCCCTGACCGTCTTCGCGTCGACGGTCACCTTGGTGCTGTCCTTGTTGACCACCGTGCCGCCCAGCGAGGACAGAATCGTGTTGAAGCCCACCACGTAGCCCTCGTACTGCGCCGCCGTGATGCCGATGATGTAGGGCTTGCCCTCCGACTTCAGCTTCTTCGACACCGCCAGCACGTCGTCCCAGGTCTTGGGAGCCTGGGGGACCAACGACTTGCGGTACCACAGAAGCTGCACGTTCGTGCTGCGCGGGATGGCGTAGAGCTTGTTCTTCCAGGTCGCGGTGTCGATCGGCGGCTGCAGCACGCCCGCGGTGGCCTGCTGCTTCTTCTCCCCCGTCAGCTCACGAAGCCACCCGGCCTCGGCGAACTCGGCGGTCCACGTCACGTCCATTCCCAAGACGTCCATGCCGCTGTCCCTGGCGGCCAGGCGCCGCACGAACTGCTCGCGCTGGCTGTCGGCATCGCTGGGGATCAGGTTGCCGACGATCTTGTACCGGCCCTTGGCCGCCGCGTTGCAGGGTCCGAGGATCTGGTCGAAGCCGGCGTCCGAGGCGCTGCCGTAGAGGTTGATCGTCGGGACGCCCCCGCCCGAGTTCCCGCAGGCGGCGAGCAACGCACTGGCCAGGAGACCCGCTCCGATGGAGGCCACCCTTTTCACGAGCCTCCGCGATGTGCGTTCCCTCATGGGGTTCCCCCTCCGGCCCGACCCGGCCTTCGTGATGTTCATCACATCTGCAAATGAAAGTAGTCCCGCGGATGGCCAGGGCGCAAGGAGCGTCGGTCGTGCCTATGGCCGCCTCAGCCACACCGCACAGTCGCGCGGGAGGCCCTCGGCGACGTCGATCTCGCCGCTCGCCGCCAGGATCTCGGCACCGTCGGGCAGCGGCAGGCGATCCCTGTCCACGTTGGCGATCACGCGGATTCCCGGACCGGTCACGCCGGTGACGTCGAAGGCCAGGAC
>NZ_JAOPXP010000199.1 GCF_025965085.1 Marmoricola sp. | reverse complement strand
GCCGGAGAGACCGGTGAAGACGATCAGCGAGTCGCGCGGGAGGTCGAGCGAGACGTCCTTGAGGTTGTGCTCACGCGCCCCCCGGATGACCAGTTGATCAGCCACGGATGAAACCCCTGAAGTGTCTGTGGGATGGTTCGAACATGTGTTCGCCATCCTAACGGATCGGCCAAGCTCCCGCGTACGCGGGCCGAGTACCGGACGTACCCAGCCTCCCGGCTCCTCACCCGGGTCTCCCCCACGTTTCCATGTCTGTCCGGCTTCGGGCGGCGCATGGATCGTGTCTAGGCTGACCCCCATGGCAGCAAGCATCGGCGACAGCGGTCCCTACTCCGGCGAGGTATCCCCCGGCGGAGCTCCCGACACCCGGGAGCTTGCCCAGCTCATCATCACCAAGCTGGCGGTGGACCCCGAGATGTCGAACAACTGCTACCTGCTGCGGTGCCGCTCGACCGACGAGCAGGTGCTCATCGACGCTGCGGCCGACGGCGAACGCCTCCGTGCACTGATCGGTCCGTCCGGAGTCACGAAGGTGATCACCACCCACCGGCACTGGGACCACCACCGGGCACTGGCCGACGTCGTCGCCGCCACCGGAGCCGTCGTGGTGGCCGGCGCCGACGACGCCGCCGCGATCACCGAGCAGACCGGGGTGGACGTGGACGACGCCGTCCAGCACGGCGACACGATCGAGTTCGGCGACTGCCGCCTCGAGGTGATCCATCTCGTGGGCCACACGCCCGGCTCGATCGCGCTGCTGTACGACGACCCGGAGGGCACCCCGCACCTGTGGACCGGGGACAGCCTGTTCCCCGGCGGCGTGGGCAACACCTTCGGCGACGCTGACGCCTTCCAGACGCTGGTCGCGGAGGTCAGCACCAAGGTGTTCGACCGGCTTCCCGACGAGACCTGGTTCTACCCGGGCCACGGCAACGACTCCGTGCTGGGCAACGAGCGACCGCATCTCCAGGAGTGGCGCGAACGCGGCTGGTGATGGCGGCTGTCGCGCGACGCCACGCCACCGCACCGGCCACCTCGGGGTGATCAGCCGCCAGCTCGACCTCGACCTGGTCCGGCGGCGAGCGAGTGCCCGTCGTTGTCGTCGTCGTCGTGGTCGTCGGCCTCGGCCAGGGTCATCGCGGCGGCACGCATCTCCTCGATGTCACCGAAGGGGTTGCCGCCGAGCGAGACGAACTTCTCCTGGTGGCGGCGGTCGCGCGGGAAGCCGAGCTCCTTGAGGGACCCGACGACCGCCCTCATGAACGGGGCGGGTCCGCAGACGAAGGCCGTGAAGCCGGAGAAGTACGTCGCGAACGCCTTGAGCTGGTCCTGCGACGGCAGGCCCTGCACGGACTCGAGCCAGTGCACGACGACCAACCGGTCGGCGTACTCCCGGGACAGCGCGGCGAGCTCGCCGGCGAAGACGACCGAGCTCGAGTCGCGGTTGGCGTAGAAGAGCACCACGTTGCCGTGCCCCTTCTCCAGCGCCGTACGCGTGATCGACATGACGGGCGTGATGCCGGAGCCACCGGCGAAGAGCAACAGGTCGGCGTCGAGGTCGCGCGGCGTGAAGATGCCGCTGGGCGGTAGCACGCGCAAGGTGTCGCCCACACGGAGGTTGTCGCAGATCCAGTTCGACGCGTAGCCGTCGGGTGTGCGCTTGACGGTGATCCGGTGAAGCCCGGAGTGAGGTGCCGACGACAGCGAGTAGCAGCGCGCTGCGAGGCCGGTCCGGTCGCTGGGTACGGCGACCGTCAGGAACTGTCCCGGCGTGTAGGAGAACCGGTCGGCCAGCCCGTCGGGCACCTCGAACACGATCGAGTGTGCCTCAGCGGTCTCCTCGACCACGTCGAGCACCCTCAGTACGAACGACTCAGTAGCCATCCACTGCTCCGATCCCGAGCTCACCCTCGGCCACGGCGCGGTCGATCGAGGAGCTGCGCCGTGAGCATGACGCATGGACCAGCGCACCCCGCAATCCACCGGGACCCGGGGCGCCATGGGCTAGCGTCTCGGGCGTGCCCACGTTCAGGCTCGCGCCCCTCGAGGACGAGCACGTCCCGGCCCTGCGCGAGACGATGCGCGACGAGGAGGTGCTGCTCTTCACGCGGACCCCGCACCCGATGCCGGACGGATGGCTGGAGAGGTGGCTCTCGACCTTCGACGGCGGGCGCCGGGTCATCTTCGCGATCCTCGATGAAGACGACGTCTTCTCCGGCTACGCGGTCTCCGGGCCCGTTGACCGCGAGGGCCTCGAGGTGGAGCTCGGGTACGCCGTCTCGCCCTGGGCCCGGGGGCACGGGGCGGCCACGCAGACCCTGGTCGCGCTGACGCACTGGGCCTTCGCCGAAGGGATGCAACGCGTCACTGCCCTGATCTCGGTGGACAACCCGGCATCCTCACGGGTGGCGGAGAAGGCCGGCTACTCCTTCGAGGGCGTGCTGCGCAACGTCCACCACGTCGACGGACGACGCGGGGACCTGCAGAGCTGGTCGATCCTCCCGGGAGAGCTCCCGGCGTCGTAGGCCGCGGTGAGCATCTGGGGGGTGAGCGACGCAGGACGATGTCGCGCGCACACGCCATGACCCCGCGCCCCGCCGGTCGTTTGATGGGCATGCCCAACGCCTACTTCGCCCACGGCGTCGCCTCCGGGGATCCCCGGCCGACCTCCGTCGTGCTCTGGACCCGCGTGACGCCCACTGCCGCGAGCAAGCCGGGATCGGGGGCCGGACCCGAGATCACCGTCACCTGGCAGGTCTCGACCAACAGCTCGTTCACCAGGATCGTCAGCTCGGGAAAGGCGAGCACGGGCCCGGCCCGCGACCACACCGTCAAGGTGGATGCCGGCGGGCTGCAGCCGGCGACCACCTACTACTACCGGTTCGCCTACGGGCAGGTGCGCAGCGCGGTCGGGCGCACCCGCACCGCTCCTGCCGCCGCCTCCTCCCCCGCCAACCTCAGGTTCGGCGTCGTCTCGTGCTCCAACCTCCAGGCCGGATGGTTCAGCTCCTACCGCCACCTGGCCGACCGCGACGACCTGCACGCGATCCTGCACCTGGGCGACTACATCTACGAGTACGGCCCCGGTGAGTACGGCTACGGCCAGGGCGACATCGACATCCGTACGCACGAGCCCCCGCACGAGATCCTCGAGCTGGCCGACTACCGGCAGCGGCACGCGCAGTACAAGCGGGACGCAGACCTGCAGCGACTGCACGCGAAGTACGCCTTCATCGTCACCTGGGACGACCACGAGTCGGCCAACGACGCCTACGAGGACGGTGCGGAGAACCACACCGCGGGCGCCGAGGGCAGCTGGTCCGCCCGGCGTGCCGCCAGCCACCGGGCGTACGACGAGTGGATGCCGGTGCGGATGGGCGGGACCACGGCACTGGGCGACGGCACCCAGCTCTACCGCCGCCTGACGTTCGGCGACCTCGTCGAGGTCAGCATGCTCGACCTGCGCACCTACCGCGACAAGCAGCTCGCCGCCCAGGTGGACCCGGCGCAGGCAGATCGCGCACGCAGCATCACCGGGCGGGCTCAGATGGACTTCCTCATGGAGTCCCTCACCCGCCAGAACTCCCAGTGGAAGCTCGTCGGCAACCCCGTGATGATCGCTCCGGTCACGTTCGCGGGCGTTCCACGGGACTTGGTGAAGCCGGTGAACGACACGGTCGGTCTGCTGCCTCCGGAGGGCGTGCCCTACAACGTGGACCAGTGGGACGGCTACACCGACGACCGCCGCGAGGTCTTCGAGCACCTGCGTGACAACGGGGTCACCGACTCGCTGTTCATCACCGGTGACATCCACTCCGGCTGGGCCTGTGACCTTCCCGCGGACAAGGCCACCTACCCCGGGACCCGCGACTCGGTCGGGGTGGAGTTCGTCGCCACCTCGGTCACGTCGGGCAACCTCAAGGACATCACCGGCACTCCACGGCGTACGACGAGCATCGCGGTCGAGGAGATCCTCAAGACGAACAACCCGCACATCAAGTACCTCAACTTCGACGACCACGGCTTCTCGGTCCTCGACATCACCCCGAAGAGAGCACAGATGGACTGGTACATCATCGGAGACCGGGCCGTGAGGACGACCGGGGCCACGTGGACGACGTCGTGGGCCACGACGGCAGGCAGCCAGACGGTCCGCCAGGTCGACGGGCCGGTGGCGTGATGCGCGACCGGAGCGACGCGCGCCCCATGAGCCTCCCGGGCACCGACCGCCGCACGGTCCTGAAGGTGGCCGGCGCGTCCGGAGCCGCGCTCGTCTTCTCCACCGCCGCCGGTGAACCCGCGCGCGCGGCGACCGCGAGGAGGCGCGCCTACGTCATCGTGGTCGACGGCTGCCGGCCGGGTGAGATCGACGCGATGCCGAACCTCAAGGCGCTGCGCGACGCCGGCACCTGGTACCCGGCCGCGCGTTCGCTGCCGGTGATGGAGACCATCCCCAACCACGTGATGATGATGACCGGCTGCCGGCCGGCCAGGAACGGCGTCCCGGCCAACAGCATCTACGACCGCGCCGCCGCGACGACGCGCAACTGCGACCGGCCGAGCGACATCCTGGTGGCCACGATCCTCGAGCAGCTCAACGCGTCCGGCCGCACGACGGGAACGGTGCTGTCCAAGCAGTACCTGTACTCGGTCTTCGGCGACCGCGCGACGCACCGCTGGGAGCCCTTCCCGGTTCTGCCGGTCACCGAGCACGCCCCCGACGCGGCGACCATGGGCGCCGCCATCGCCATGGTCGAGGAGTTCGACCCGGACATGGTGTTCGTGAACCTCGGTGACGTGGACCGGGTCGGCCACGGAGACCTCAGCGGCACCACGCTGAAGCTCGCCCGCAGCGCCGCGCTCGCCTCGACGAACACGCAGGTGGGACGGTTCGTGGACATGCTGAAGTCGTCGGGTAAGTGGTCGTCCTCGATGGTCGTGGTGCTCGCCGACCACTCGATGGACTGGTCGCTCCCCCAGCAGACGATCAGCCTGACCTCGGTCTTGGGTGCCGACCCTGCGCTGGCGGGCAGGTTCCAGATCGCCCAGAACGGCGGGGCCGACCTCGTCTACTGGACCGGTGCGGCTTCGGCGCGCTCGGCAGCCCTGGCCAGCATGCGCTCACTCGCCCTCGCCACCCCCGGCGTGTTCCAGGCCCACGTCGTCACGGAGACCCCGAGCCTCCGCCTCGGCGCCAACGCCGGCGACCTCCTGGTCTTCTGCAAGGCAGGTTGGCGGTTCAGCGACCCTGGTCCGCAGAGCAACCCGATCCCCGGCAACCACGGGCACCCCGCCACGGAGCCGATCCCGTTCTTCATCGGTGGTGGTTCCCCGCAGGTCCGACGGGGGGTCGCGCGCTCCGCCAGGGCCCACACCATGGACGTCGCCCCGACGCTGGGTGCCTACTTCGGGATCCCGGCTCCGCGCACGGGCTGGGAGGGATCCTCCCGTCTCTGACCGGTGACGCGGCCAACTCGTCCGGGGGCACTACGGAGCAGGCAATCTCAGTGACGCGATCGTCTCCGCGCTTGCCGGGGCAGGGACGGACCCGGATCGCCTGGGGCCCTCGCAGAGGTCGAGTGGCGCGCGGTGATGGAGAGCACCGAAGGTCCGGTCGAGCACGCGAAGATCCGCTGCGTGCAGAAGCACTGGTTCCTGCTGCCCGTCGCCGTCCTCGCCGCGCCGAGGCATCCCGTGCGGCGCGGCGGCTGTCGGATCAACATCCCGCTCCGCGGGTGATCCGCGAGCACCGGCTGACGCCGAGCACGCCGAAGTGAACCGGCGGCGCGTCCGGAGCGTTGACCCCAGTGAAGGCCCTGTTGGCCGGGGCGCTCCCTGGGAAACGGAGTACGCCATGAGAATCCGAGTGCTCGCTGCGGTCGCGGTGCTGGTGTCGGCCGTGGTCCACCTGAAGCTGTGGTTCGACGGATTCCGCGACATCCCCATGATCGGCCCGGCGTTCATGCTCAACGCCGTCGCCGGTCTGGTGATCGCGGTCGCCCTGGTCGTGTGGCGCCACTGGGTGCCCCCCCTGCTCGCCGTCGGCTTCGGCGTGTCGACCCTGGGCGCCTTCCTCATCTCCGCCACCGTCGGCCTGTACGGAGTGCACGAGATGTGGCGGGGTGCCTGGGTGTGGACGGCGGCTGTGTCAGAGGTGGTGACGATCCTGGCCGCTGGGCTGGCCCTGCTGGAGGACAACCCGCTGCGCTCACGCCGTCGACCCCGTGACCGAACGCCGGGCCGCGGTGCCAACATCCACTGACGTGCCTGCCTGAAGCTCAGGCCCGGACGGATTCCACCGCCTCGGCGGTCAGGGTGACGGAGCGCAGCCGGGCCTCTGTGGTCGGCGCCTGGTGGGCCGTGATCAGCTCGTCCGCGTCGGCCTTGTTGCGGAAGGCCTCCAGGTAGTCGCCGACCTCCTGGGCGGTGCCCACGGCGGAGTAGGTGAACATCTGGTCGACGTGCTGGCCGGCTCCTTGCTGGAGCAGCTGGTCGACCTGCTCGTCGCTCAGGCTCTGGCCTCGGCCGAACAGTCCGACGGCCATGATCCGGCGCACCGCCTCCCGGTTCTCTTGTGCCTGAGCCATCGTGTCAGCGGCGATGACATTGACCCCGGCGATGACGTACGGCGAGTCCAGCTGCGCCGAGGGCTTGAAGTCGCGCCGGTAGGTGGCGACAGCCGCCTCCAGCGCCTGCGGTGAGAAGTGACTGGCGAAGGCGTAGGGCAGGCCCAGGGCCGCCGCGAGCTGGGCGCCGAACAGCGAGGAACCGAGGATGTAGAGCGGGACCCGTGAGCCCTTGCCGGGGACCGCGTCGACGCCGGGCACCCGGGACTCCCCCGCCAGGTAGGCCTGGAGCTCCATCACGTCCTGCGGGAACCTGTCGGACGACTTCGCGTCGCGACGCAGCGCGTACATCGTGTTCTGGTCCGAGCCGGGCGCGCGGCCCAGTCCCAGGTCGATGCGGCCCGGGTACATCGCCTCGAGCGTGCCGAACTGCTCGGCGATCACCAGCGGCGAGTGGTTGGGCAGCATGATGCCGCCCGCGCCGAGCCGGATGGACGACGTCTTCGCGCCGATGTGCGCGATCAGCACGCTGGTCGCGGAGGACGCGATGTGCGGCATGTTGTGGTGCTCGGCGTACCAGACTCGCCGGTAGCCGTGGGCCTCCGCGCGCTGGGCGAGAGCAACGCTGCCGGCGATGCTGTCGCGGGCCGTGTCCCCGCGGGCTATGGGGGCAAGGTCGAGGACGGACAGCGGGATGCGCATGGGGGGCCTTTCAGTCGGTTGTCCAGGGCACACGCCCAGAGCCGGACGTCTCACCGGTACCCCGATCCGGGCGAACGACGACACCGAATCGCGACCCGGCGTCCGGGGCCTCGTCGCGGACCGGTGTCGGTCAGTCCAGGATCTCGGCCACCTGGCGGACCTCGTCGGCGCTGCGGCAGGTGAGCAACAGGGTCGTCACCCCGGTCTCCTCCCAGCGGGCGACGCGCTCCTTGACCTCGGCCCTGTCCCCGACGATGTGCATGTCCTCGACGAGGTCGTCGGGGATGAGCGCGGTGGCCTTCTGGCGTTCTCCGGCGAGGAACAGCTCCTGGACCTGCTCGGTGACGGTGGCGTAGCCCATGCGGTCGAAGACGTTCTTGTGGAAGTTCTGCTCCTTGGCGCCCATCCCGCCCATGTACAGCGCGATCGACGGCTTGAGCGCGTTGATGACGCCACGTCGCTCCTCCTCGCTGCTGGTGACCTGGAGGTGACAGGTGGCCGCGATCTCGAAGTCCTGGCGGGTGCGCCGGGCGCCGGGTCGGGCGAAGCCCTCGTCCAGCCACGGCTGGTACATGCCGGCCGACTTCGGGGTGTAGAAGAGCGGGATCCAGCCGTCGGCGATCTCAGCGGTCTGGGCGACGTTCTTCGGCCCCTCGGCACCGAGCCAGATCGGGATGTCAGCACGCAGGGGATGGACGATCGGCTTCAACGGCTTGCCCAGCCCAGTCGCGCCCTCACCGGCGTACGGCAGGGGGTAGTGCGGTCCGTCGTTGGTGACCGGCGCCTCGCGGGCCAGGACCTTGCGCACGATCTCGACGACCTCGCGGGTGCGGGCGAGCGGCTTGGAGAAGGGCTCGCCGTACCAGCCCTCGACGACCTGCGGACCGCTCACGCCCATGCCGAGGACGACGCGACCGCCGCTGAGGTGGTCGAGCGTGAGGGCGTGCATCGCGATCGACGCGGGCGAACGCCCGGACATCTGCACGATCGACGTGCCCAGCCGCACGCGGCTGGTCTCGCGGCCCCACCACGCCAACGGGGTGAAGGCGTCCGAGCCCCATGCCTCGGCGGTGAAGACGGAGTCGAAGCCCGACTCCTCGGCGGCCGCCACGAGCTCCGCGACCCCTGTCGGTGGCTGTGCGCCCCAGTAGCCGAGCTGCAGTCCGAGCTTCATGTGTCTCCTTCAGTGGTGGGCTGGGCGGGAGGGACCGGTTCAGACCACGAGATCGTAGGTGAGCCACTGGTTCCGCTCGGCCACGTCGTCGAGCAACCGCCCATGCCGCCCTCGTGCTCCCGGGCTCGAGGGGTCGCACGACGACGGCGCTGGTCGGGGCGTCAGCATGCGGCCGAGCGACGCGGCGCCCGGTCAGTAGCCCGGGAAGACCTCGCGCAGCTCATCGAGGGTCACGTTTCCCGTGACCTCCACCCCCGCGGGCGTGTGCTCGGGATCCAGCCGGCCCGACAGGAGGCGGATGGCCGACTCGAGCGGCCCCGAGAAGCGGGCGGTCTCACCCTCCGACGTGCCGCGTACGACGCGCACGGCGTCATCGATCACGAGCTCGTAGCCGTCGAGCGCGACGATCGCCTGCTGGGAGAGACGGTCCGCCTTGCCGGAGAAGCCGAGCAGGAAACCGAGACCGCCGGTGAAGTGCTCCGCGAGCAGCGCGGCGGACTCCTCGGACATGCGTGCCTCGGGATCCAGACCGACGAGGACGTCCCAGGCGTGCGCGGCGACCTCGTTCAGCCGCATGCCCAGGGCGACGTCGAGCGAGACCGGCTCGGGCAGGAAGCCCAGGCTGACCTTCATCGACTCGCGCTGCTGCGGCGACAGGGCCTCGAGCATCGCGACGAGGTCCTCGTCGTGCTCGACGAACCACGTGGCCTGCTCCTGCGGGGACGCCGCGTTCCACCTGTCCCAGATGCTCTGGTTGTCGGCCTCCGCCGCGGTGGTTCCCGGGATGGAGGCCGAGATGGTGGCCCGCGTGATCTCGGCGCCGCTGCCGAGGTGGGAGAGCACCTGCGCGAGCGTCCACTCCACGGCCCCGCTCGGCCCGTGGAGCGCCTCCGGCGCGAGTGCGGAGACCACCTTCGCGAGCTCGTCGTGGTGGGCGCGCAGCGCCACGATCGATCGGTCTGCCAGTTCAGTCATGCCGGCGCCAACACCGTGGTCCCGGAACTTCTTCCCGCCCTTGCCTCCGGCGCCAGTGCGTTACATGATTACAGCATTACATCACCTCAGGAGGTCGTCATGACGACGAGCAGCAACGAGATCATCGGGTGGCTCCGCGGCCGCCTTCCTGACGCCTGGTTCACCGGGCCTGCCGAGGTGACCATCGACCGTGAGGAGATCACGGTGCTGGGCACGCTGGCGTCCCCCGAGGGGATCGAGGGTGAGCCCGACGGCCCGGAGGTCACCGAGGCCGCGCACGGGCGCATCTCGCGCTTCAGGGAGGAGACCCGCGACGAGCGCATCGCCATCGCCCGCGAGGCCGAGCACCGCTTCGGCCGCAAGATCGCCTGGGGTGCCCGGTGCGGTCCGGTGCGCGCCGTGTTCACGAACCTCGCAGTGCCGGTGATGACCCGGCTGCGACAGCCCGAGCGGATCGTGCTGGACACCCTGGTCGAAGCCGGGGTCGCCCGTAGCCGCGCGGACGCCCTCGCCTGGTGTGTGCGGCTCGTCGGCCAGCACACGGAGGAATGGCTCGCTCAACTGCGCGAGGCGATGACCAGCGTGCAGCGGCTGCGTGAGGAAGGCCCTACGGCCTAGCGGAGGAGTGCCCGGGTCGCTCGACGGGCATCCTCGAGCGCGGTGGGCGACCCGCCGGCGGTGAGCGCCACGATGGCACCCTCGTGGACCAGTGCCAGCTGGCGTCCCAGGTCCTCCGGCCACGCGACGCCGGCCTCGGCGAGCAGCCGCTCGTAGAGGCCGCGCACCCACTCCTTCTCCCGCCGTACGACGCGGGTGGCCATCTCCGACTGGGTGGAGAGCTCGGCGTAGGCGTTCACGAAGCCGCACCCCCGGGTCCCGGCCGCCAGCCAGGTCTCGAGGGCGTCCACGACTGCGACGACCCGCTCGGCGCCGGTGGCCGGCGAGGCTGCGAGGTGGTCCTCGACATGGGTCTGCCAGCGCTGCGCCCGGGCCTCGAGATAGGCCACCACCAGCCCGTCCTTGGAACCGAACCGGTCGTAGATCGTCTTCTTGGTCGTCCCCGCCCGCTCGGCGACGAGGTCCATCCCGACGTTGGTGATCCCGCGGTCGTAGTAGAGCTCGCCGGCCGCGTCGAGGATGCGTTGCGCCGCGGGCGTCAGCCGGAGCCTGCCGGGGACGGCGGTCATCGGAACCTCCTCGGGGTGGTGCACGGCGAGTATACCGACCGGTGTGGTTACCTGTCGTCGTGAACGCCCCTCGGTTCCTCCGCGAACGCACCGGCCTGCTGTCCTCGGTGGCCCTCGTCATCACGTGGAGCTCGGGATTCGTCGGCGCCGAGCTCGGCAACCGTGCGGACGCGCAGCCTCTGACCCTGCTGGGCTGGCGGTTCATCGTGCTCGCCGCCCTCCTGGTGGCGGTGGCCCTCGTGCGTCGTACGCCGTGGCCGACCTGGGGGGCGTGGCGCCGCCAGATCGTCCTCGCGGTGCTGTGCCAGGCCGCCTACCTGGTGCTGGTCTTCGAGGGCGTGGCACAGGGCGTTCCGGGAGGCACGGCGGCGCTGATCGCCGCACTGCAGCCGCTCCTCGTGGCCACCGTCGCCGGCTCGCTCCTCGGCGAGCACTCCTCCCCGAGGGCCTGGCTGGGCATGTTCCTGGGCCTGGTCGGGGTGGGTGTCGTGGTCTCCGGGGATCTCGGGGTGACCCACGCGCCGCTCTGGGCGTACCTGCTGCCCACTGCCGGCATGCTCTGCCTGGCGAGCGGCACCGTGCTCGGACGACGCATCCGGCCCCCCGAGACCCTTCTGCAGACGATCATGATGCAGTCGGTGGTGACCGCCACGCTGTTGATGGCGCTGGCGTTCGTGTTCGGGCAGGCGACTCCCCCGGCGAGCCCGGAGTTCTGGCGCGCGGTCGCGTGGCTGATCGTCCTCGCGAGCCTGGGGGGCTACGTGATGTACGTGTTCGTCGCGGGTCGGCAGGGCGCGACCGTCGTCAGCACCCTGCTGTTCCTCACGCCGCCGACCACGATGTTCTGGGTCTTCCTGATGTTCGGCGAGCGCGTGACACTCACCGGTCTGGCCGGCCTCGTGGTGAGCGGGGTGGGGGTCTGGCTGGCGCTGGGCCGTCGTCGCACGGCGGACCGTGAGCCGCACACGATCGAGGCAGCGCGAGTCGGCGACGTCTGACCCGGCTCCGGCTCCTCAGGTGCCGCAGTAGGTCCGGTAGGCCCCGAAGCTCTCCGGGGCGGGCGCTGCGTAGCGCTCGAGACCTGGCCGTTCCGTGAACGGGTGTGCCACCGCGTCCAGGAGCCCGTCGAGCGGGGTGAGGTCACCCGCGGTCGCCGCGGCGAGGGCCTCCTCCACGAGGTGGTTGCGCGGGACGTAGACAGGGTTGACCCGGTCCATCGACTCCGCGTCGGGACCGCAGGCGCGCCAGCGCTCCAGCCAGTCGTCGAAGGTCGCGAGATCGAGGAAGAGGCCGCGGACCCGCTCGACGTCGCCGCGGGCGGCCGCGCCCAGGTCCCGGAAGAACGAGGTGTGGTCGACGCGACTGCTCTCGAGAAGCGTCAGCAGCTCGTCGACGAGGGGCGATGCCACCGCCTCGTCGAGGCCCCCGGGCAGCCCCAGCTTGGCGCTCATCCCCGCTGTCCAGGCGGCGCTGTACCGGCGCTTGAAGGTGCCCAGTGACTCCACCGCGATTGCGACGGCCTGATCCTGCTCGTCGTGGAGAAGGGGCAGGAGCGCCTCGGCCAGCCGGGCCAGGTTCCACTCCGCGGCCACCGGCTGCATGCCGTAAGCGTACCGACCGCCCTCGTCGATCGAGCTGTACACCGTGGCCGGGTCGAACGCCTCCATGAACGCGCAGGGTCCGTAGTCGATGGTCTCGCCGGAGATGGTCATGTTGTCGGTGTTCATCACGCCGTGGACGAAGCCCACCAGCATCCAGCGCGCGACCAGTGACGCCTGGGCGGCGACCACTGCCTCGAAGAGAGCGCGGTAGGGGTCGGCCGCGTCCGCAGCACCGGGGTGGTGGCGGCTGATGGCGTGGTCCGCGAGGCGACGCAGCAGCGCCACGTCACCGGTGGCGCGGGCGTACTGGAAGCTGCCCACTCGCAGGTGACTGCTCGCGACCCTGGTGAGCACGGCGCCCGGGAGCACGGTCTCGCGGCGTACGTCGCGACCGGTCGCCACCACGGCGAGGGAACGGGTCGTCGGGATGCCCAGGGCGTGCATCGCCTCGCTCACCACGTACTCGCGCAGCATCGGCCCGAGGGCGGCGAGGCCGTCGCCGCCGCGAGCGAACGGCGTCCGGCCCGACCCCTTGAGGTGGAGGTCGCGCACGCGCCCCTCGGCCTCGACCTCGCCGAGCAGGAGCGCACGGCCGTCGCCCAGCCGTGGGGCGTAGCCGCCGAACTGGTGGCCGGCGTACGCCTGGGCGACCGGGGTGGCGCCGTCGGGGACGAGGTTGCCCACCAGCAGGCGCTCACCCTCAGGGCTGCGCAGGGAGGCGGCATCGAGACCCAGCTCGGCGGCGAGCGGCTCGTTGAGCACGATCAGACGCGGATCCGGTGCCTCCGTCGCCCGCCAGGCCACGGCCATCTCCGGAAGCTCCCGGGCGAAGCGGTTGCCGAGGCTGAGGACCAGTGGGGTTGCGACGCTCACGCTGCCGACACTACGTGGCCGGGCCACCACGGCGGTCAGCCCGAGCGGCCGAGCAGCGCCCGCACCCGGCGGAGCGCCAGGCTGGCACCAGCGCGGACCGTGGCGGGGGCGTGCAGCTCGTCGAGGAGCGGGGCGCGCATCCGAGTCCAGTCGGGGTCGCTCGGCAACGGCGCCTCCGGGGAGCTCCCGGCGGGGCCCAGCGCGCGGTCCATCGCCTCTCTGACCCCGAGCAACGGCAGTCCGTCCTGCGGCACCCAGGTCTTCCCGGCGCGGCAGACCATGTCGTGCCGCAGGCTCGCGATCAGGGCTGTGACGGTCCAGAAGGGTGCCGCCGACAGGGCAGCGGTCCCCAGGCCCACGAGAGGGGCAGGAACCGGCACCGTGGGCACGCGCACCCGCAGCAGGCCCGAGGCACGGGAGCACTCGGCGAGCAGCCGGGAGTAGGCCAGGACGTTGGGTCCCCCGAGGTCGAGGTCGCCGCTGAGCCTGTCGTCCTCGAACGCCTCGACCATGGCGCGCAGCACGTCGCTGAGGGCGACCGGCTGCACCTTGTGCTCGAGCCAGCTCGGCACGGGCTGCACCAGCAGCAGCGTCGCCAGCTGGCGGATGACCTCGAAGGAGGTGGAGCCTGCGCCCAGCACGACCCCTGCGCGCAGGGACAGCACGGTGCGCCCGTCGGTCTGGGCCTGTTCGAGGACCTCCTCGACCTCCAGCCGCGAGGAGATGTGGCGCGAGAGCTCGGCGGCGGGCACGTCGGGCACCAGGCCGGAGAGGTAGACGATGCGGCGTACGTCGCTGTCCGCGACCGCGTCGCGCACCACCTGGGCGCCCAGGCGGTCGCGGTCCTCGAAGGCCCGCGAGCTCAGGGAGTGCACGAGGTAGCAGATGCCCTCGACGCCGGTGAGCGCCCGACGTACCGCGCGTCCGTCGGTGACGTCGCACCGCACCCAGTCGACCCTGTCGCCCCAGGCGAACCGCCCGGGATCGGGCGGCGACGAGGAGGCCGCCACCACCTGGTGTCCGGCCTCGAGCAGCGCCGGCACCAACCGGGACCCGACGTAGCCGGTGGCGCCGAGGACGAGGACCCTCACTTCTCCCCGAGGTGACGGAGCAGGTTGTGCGCGAACCGGCGGCCCATGCCGGCCATCACGGCGGCGATCGCGCCCTCGACCGGGCGACGCATGGCCTGGGGGAAGGGCAGCTCGACGGTCACGCCGAGCTCGATCGACACGCGAGTGCCGGTGCCCTCCTCCTCGAGGTCGTACTCCCCCTGGACCTCGGTCTTCTCGTCGGTGCGCTGGGGGTCGTGCTCGAAGCCGATCCGCTTCGGCTCGTCGAAGGTCATCACCTCGGTGAAGGTGGACCCGATGTTCCTGCCCAGCACCGGCACCTTGGTGACGTGCCAGGTCCATCGGTCGCCGTCGACGTCGATGCGGTTCAGGTAGGGAGTCAGCTTGGGCAGCAGCACCGGGTCGGTGAGCGCGTCCCAGATGTCCTTGCGAGAGGACTTCAGGCTGGCGGCGGACTTGTTGCTCGCGGTGAAACGGGTCATGGGTCTCCTAGGGGGCGCCCCGATGGGGGTCGTGTGGCCGTGCCTGGAGGCGCGGTCTGCTCGACGCCGTCTGCTCCAACGTACCGATCGGCCACCGTCGCGCCGTGGCCACCCTCACCCTGCAGGCCAACGGAGTGGCTCCGGTCACCCTCGCGCGGGAGCGGTACGCCGACCCGTCCCTCTGGACGTCGTCGCCGCCTGGATCGACGCTCCCGGCCAGCGGGCCTGCCCCGCGCGGTCGTCCGCGCTCCCGTGTGGGTCTGCGGGGACCTGCGCAGGGCGGCTCGTGCATCTAGGCTCGACATCGAGGCCACGACCCCAGGAGGAACCATGAGCGGCACCGACTCGGACTCCGGCGACACAGCGGACATCGGCCTGACCGGCCTCGCCGTGATGGGCAGCAACCTCGCACGCAACATCGCCCGCCACGGCCACACCGTGGCCGTGCACAACCGGACCACGAAGCGGATGACCGCGCTGCTCGAGGAGCACGGCGACGAGGGCCACTTCGTCGGCGCGGAGACGATGCAGGAGTTCGTCGCCAGCATCAAGAAGCCACGGGCGATCATCATCATGGTCAAGGCCGGCGACGCCACCGACGCGGTGATCGAGGAGCTCGTACCGCTCCTCGACGAGGGCGACATCGTCGTGGACGGCGGCAACGCGCACTTCGAGGACACGCTGCGTCGCCAGCGCGCGCTCGAGGAGCAGGGGCTGCACTTCGTCGGGATGGGCGTCTCAGGCGGGGAGGAGGGCGCCCTCAACGGCCCTTCGATCATGGTCGGCGGCTCCGACCACGCCTACGAGCGGCTCGGACCGATCGTCGAGGACATCGCCGCCAAGGTCGACGGCACGCCGTGCGCCACCCACGTGGGACCGGACGCGTCCGGGCACTTCGTCAAGATGGTCCACAACGGCATCGAGTACGCCGACATGCAGCTCATCGCCGAGGCCTACGACATCCTGCGCAACGTCTTGTCCAAGGAGCCAGCCGAGCTCGCCGCCATCTTCCGCGAGTGGAACGCGGGCGACCTCGACTCCTTCCTCATCGAGCTCACCGCGACCGTGCTCGAGCACGTGGACACCTCGGGCAAGCCGTTCGTGGACGTCGTCGCGGACGCAGCCGAGCAGAAGGGAACCGGCCGCTGGACGGTGCAGAACGCGCTCGACCTCGGCGTACCCGTCACCGGCATCGCGGAGGCGACCTTCGCCCGCAGCGTCTCGGGACACACCGAGCAGCGCGAGGCAGCACGCAAGGTCTTCGCCGAGACCAGCGGCACCCCTGAGGTGGGTGACGTGGCCACCTTCGTCGAGGACGTGCGGACCGCTTTGTACGCCGCCAAGGTGGTCGCCTACGCGCAGGGGTTCGACCAGATCGTCGCGGGCAGCGACCAGCACGGGTGGGGCATCTCCCCCGGCGACCTCGCCACCATCTGGCGGGGCGGCTGCATCATCCGGGCCAAGTTCCTCGACAGGATCCGCGAGGCCTACGACGTCGAGCCCGACCTGACGACGCTGATGACCCAGGACTACTTCGCGAAGGCGCTCAAGGACGGGGAGGCCGGTTGGCGACGCGTCGTGGGTGCCGCCACCGCTGCCGGCATCCCGGTCCCCGCCTTCGGTTCGTCGTTGTCCTACTTCGACGCCCTGCGGCGCGACCGTCTGCCCGCCGCCCTGATCCAGGCGCTGCGCGACAACTTCGGCGCGCACACCTACCAGCGCGTGGACCGCAGGGGCACCTTCCACACCCTGTGGTCCGGTGACCGCAGCGAGGTGGAGGCCTGAGCTGTCGCAGGTGGTGGACGTGGTCGGGAACCCGCAGGGCATGGACCTGTTGCTGCGCGAACGTGTGCGGATGGTTCCGGAGCAGGGGGCCTGTCACTCGGTGACGCCGTGCTCGGCGACGTACGCTTCCAGGCGCCGGTCCGGCACCATCCAGATCAGGGCGACCACCACGAAGGGGACCAGTCCGAGCCACGGCTCGACGAAGGCCAAGGCGATCCCGGTCACGTAGATGACGGGCGAGACCTTTCCCTTCAGGTCACGCCCCAGCGCCTCGCGCAGCAGCGAGGAGTCACCTTCTGCACGCATGATCCGCTGCTCCAGCAGGTAGTAGGCGAGCGCCGCCAGCAGCAGGTTGACGCCGTAGACGACGACAGGCGTGCGGGCGAGGTGCGACTCGTCCATCCATGCGGTGGAGAACGGGTAGAGGGAGAGCCAGAAGAGCAGGTTGAGGTTGGCCCAGAGCACCGATCCGTCGACCCTCCGGCAGAGCTGGAACATGTGGTGGTGGTTGCTCCAGTAGATCCCGATGTAGACGAAGCTCAGCAGGTAGGTGAGCAGGCCGGTGGCCGAGCCCCCCAGCGCCTGCAGCGTCGCCTCGTGCGGAACCTTCAGCTCCAGCACCATGATCGTGATGATGATGGCCAGCACGCCGTCGCTGAACGCCTCGAGCCGGTTCGTGCGCATGGGCGCAGGCTACCGGCGCAGGCATGGCACGGGGGGCGTCGATTCCGGCAGCGCGCTCGGCATGCAGCGCGGCGCCGCCCCATCCTGTGGGATGCCTGCTCGGCGTGTGATGCGTCATACCTGTGGGCGCGAGTGCGCTGCTAGCGTCCGGCCCATGCGCTCTGCCAAGGACTTCTTCGCTCCCCTCGCCGTCGGTGCCCCGGCCCCGCTCCGCGAGATCCCCGCACGACCCAGCCGGGCGATCCACTTCTTCGACCCGAGCAACACCAAGATGGCCAGCAAGATCCCCGACATGGTCGGCAAGGTCGACGTGCTCCTGGGCAACCTCGAGGACGCCATCAAGGCCGACAACAAGCTGGCCGCCCGCCAGGGCCTGGTCGACATCGCCCGGTCCACTGCCGACCTCGGTGGAGGCAGCGGCCCGACGCAGCTGTGGACCCGGATCAACGCGCTGGACTCGCCCTGGGGACTGGACGACCTCACCACCCTGGTCGGCGAGATCGGCGACCAGCTGGACGTGATCATGGTGCCGAAGGTGCAGGGCGCCGAGGACATCCATTACGTCGACCGGCTGCTCGCCCAGCTCGAGGCGAAGGCCGGGCTCGAGAAGCCGATCCTGGTGCACGCGATCCTCGAGACCGCCCGCGGCATGGTGAACATCGAGGAGATCTGCGGCGCCTCGCCCAGGATGCAGGGGCTCTCGCTCGGCCCGGCCGACCTCGCCGCCGACCGGCGGATGAAGACGACCCGCGTGGGCGGCGGCCACCCGGGCTACCTGGTGCGCGAGGATCCGGTCGACGGAGACATCAACGGCCCGCGCAAGACCTACCAGCAGGACCTGTGGCACTACACGATCGCGCGCATGGTCGACGCGTGCGCGATGCACGGCATCTACCCCTACTACGGCCCGTTCGGCGACATCACCGACGTGGTCGCCTGCGAGGACCAGTTCCGCAACGCCTTCCTGCTCGGTTGCGTGGGCACGTGGTCGCTGCACCCCAAGCAGATCGCCATCGCCAACAAGGTCTTCAGTCCCTCCCCCGAGGACGTCGCGCATGCGCGTCGTGTGGTCGACGCGATGGGCGACGGCACGGGCGCGGTGATGCTCGACGGCAAGATGGAGGACGACGCCTCGCTCAAGCAGTGCCTGGTGATGGTCGAGCTGGCCGAGCAGCTGGCCGCGATCGACCCCGAGCTGAAGAAGCAGTACGACGCCATCGGGGAAGACGCATGAGCCACGTCCAGGAGGCCTTCCGCCCCCGCAGATCTGTGCTCTACATGCCCGGGTCGAACGAGAGGGCGCTGCAGAAGGCCACGTCCATCCCCTGCGACGGGCTTATCCTCGACCTCGAGGACGCG
This sequence comes from Marmoricola sp., assembly GCF_025965085.1. GTDB lineage: Bacteria > Actinomycetota > Actinomycetes > Propionibacteriales > Nocardioidaceae > Marmoricola. The sequence goes on along the minus strand of NZ_JAOPXP010000199.1, from coordinate 2,191 downwards.
GTCGCTCCGGATGCCAAGGTGGCGGCGCGCGACGCCGCCTGTGCCGCCGCCGCCTCCGGCCGGTACGGCAACCGCGAGCTGACGATCCGCATCAACGGTGCCGACACCGAGTGGCACGTCGACGACCTGGCTGCTGCCTGTGCTGCCGGCCCCGACGCGATCGTGGTGCCGAAGGTCAGCTCGGCGGACGCCGTGCTCCAGCTCGTCGAGGCGATGTCCGGAAACGACGCCCCCGACCACACCAAGCTCTGGGCGATGGTCGAGACGCCGTACGCCATGCTGCACGCGGAGGAGATCGCCTCGGCCTCCGACCGGCTGACGGTGCTGGTCATGGGCACCAACGACCTCGCCAAGGAGCTGTACGCCGAGCACGTCCCCGGCAGGCAGCCGCTGCTCACGGGACTCGGCCTCGCCCTGCTCGCCGCACGCGCCACCGGCAAGGCCATCATCGACGGCGTCTACAACGACGTGAAGAACACCGAGGGCTTCCTGGCCGAGTGCCAGCAGGGCCGCGAGATGGGCTTCGACGGCAAGACCCTGATCCACCCCGGCCAGGTCGAGGCCGCCAACGAGGCGTTCGCCCCGTCCGAGAAGGCAGTCGAGGAGGCCCGCGGCATCCTGCAGGCCTGGGAGGACGGCAAGGGCTCCGGAGTCGTCACCTACAACGGACGGATGATCGAGAACCTCCACGTCGAGTCGGCACAGCGGACGCTGAGCATCCACGAGGCCATCAAGGCGCTCCAAGACGCATAGCGCGCGTCCAGGCGCTGGACCCATCCGGGGTCGGGGCGAGCCTCAGCCCGCCTCGGCCTCGGTCTGCGCCAGCAGGTGTTGGTGGAACTCTCGCTCGAGGTGGTGGGTCCACAGCGAGGGGTCGCCACGGAGCACCCGATCCTCACCGAGTACGACGACGCGCCAGCCTGCCCCTTCGAGGGCGACGAGGTCGGCGCCCGCGACCTGGTGGGCGAGCACGGCGCCGAACTGCCTCCGCTCCACGCCCAGGCTGAGGCGGACCAATCGACTGCCGGCGCACGCGGGCATCGCCGGGACCGCGGTGGGCAGGTTGGCCTGGTGCCAGCGCAGACGCAGCGTGGACTCGGCGAGGCACGACGATCGTGCGTCGACCTGTGCAGCCAGGGTGCGCAACTGGCCCACGCCCCGCTGGGCAGCCAGACGTGGAACCTCGGCCAGGAGCTGTACGTGCGTGAACGAACGCGTGGCCAACAGCCGGTCCATCGCCCCCAGTGCCAGGTCAGGCGGCAGCAGCCGGCCGAGGTCCAGCGCCGTGCGCAGCGGGCTCGTCAGCCGGAGGCTCCCGATCCGCTGCACGTCGTGTCCGGTGAGCTGTCGGCCGCTGACCGGCGTACGGCGGGCGGAGCGCCCGGCAGACAGCGTCTCCACCGGCGGCAGGCCCTCCGCCGGACTGGAGATCAGGTCGACCCCGTGCACCCACGCCGCCGTCCGGTCGACCGCGATCGCCTCCCGTCCGACCACCAGTGCGACCGCGGCCGCCCGGACCTGTGGGGTGTCGGGTGCGGTGCTCGCGGCGTACACCCCACGCAGCAGGCGTCGTACGACGCCCGCGTGCAGCATCCGGTCCAGCGAGGCGCGTTCCACCCCGACGGCTCGTGCCATGGCCGGGGTGAACGCTCGATCGAGCGGAAGCAGTGCGATGAGCGGGTCCAGCGGGAGGGGTTCGTCCATCCCGACAGGGTGGATCGGCGTCAGGAATCCGTCGAACGACAATCCACAGGCCAGTGAGGCGTCGCCACCAGCGCGAGCCCGATCCGCTGCGACCTGACCAGTTCCATCGCACCGCCGTGGCGTCGATGCCCACCGCCGGCGGGTCTGCGGGCTCTCACGCAGGAGGAGGAACCGCGCAGCAGGCGCTCGGCGAGGTCGCGGACACCTGCTCCCCGCTCATCGATCCAGCGTGGAGTCGCTCACTCCGGCTGGGTGTAGGCACCGCGGTGGAACAGCAACGGGACTGCTGGCGCCGCGCCCTCGGTGCGGCCGTCGCCGATGTCGAGCTCCTGGACCCGTCCCACCACGATGTAGTGGTCGCCGGCCTCGTGGACCCGGTCGATCGTGCAGTCGACGTACCCCAGCACACCGTCGATCAGCGGCGCCCCCGTCGAGGCCGGCTTCCAGCCGACGCCGTCGAACTTCTCCGAGCCCTTGGTGGCCATCC